>DATADL010000191.1:0-5608 GCA_036258555.1 Actinomycetota bacterium
GGTGCTCTACATGGGCACGCGCTGGGCCAACCACGGCGTTCCCGGCGGCCGGTACGCAAAGCACGTCGAGATGTGGATGGACCACTACCTCAAAGGCGTCGACAACGGCATCGACAAGCTGCCGAGCGTGATCAGCGAGACCTCGGACTACGAGGGCCCGATCGGCTTCAAGAAGGGCATGCCGAAGGTGCGCAACGTCGAGCTGATCGCCCAGGAGTCCGTGGTCGAGAAGGGCTACCAGTGGAAGCTCCTGCTCGACGACCCGATCATCTTCCCGGGGATCGCGCCGACGGTCGCGGAGTTCCCGTCGGCGGGCATCAACACCGAGAGCCACATGAACCACCACGCCCGCAGCCACCACGACTGGTGGTGGTTCGAGACGCCCGTGCTGGCGCGCGACGTCAGGATCTTCGGGACCCCCGAGGTCGAGCTGTGGTCGACGATCCACCGGCGATGGATCCCGCTCACTCCCGTCCTCGTCGACGTCGACCCGAGCGCGCACCTCACCGTCGGCACGAACCACACGACGTACTGCGACCCCAACCAGCTCCAGGCGGGCGACGCGAACCAATGCACCGAGCCGATGACCGGCGTCACCCGCGGGTTCCTCGACAGCCGCTACCGCAACGGCCTGGACGAGGAGGTCGAGATCACGCCGGGCAAGTCCTTCAAGGCGACGGTCGTGATGAAGCCGCAGGACTACGTGTTCCGCAAGGGACACATCCTCGGGCTGCAGATCGCGACCGAGATCCTCGAGTGGCACGTCCCGAAGCCGCCGGCGCCGTGCGAGAACCCCGCGGCCCCCGAGAGGTGCGTGATGTTCCGAGTCGACTGGACGGAGTCGCAGACGAGGCTCGTCCTGCCCGTAGTGGACCCGCCGCGCGACCTCGACCGTCTGTTCGACATCGGCCACGAGCACGAGGAGACGTGCATCCTGGTCGAGCCCGTCTGCGGCTGAGCGAACCCCCGCGGCCTTATGGTCTCGGGATGGCATCCGAGGGCATCGTCGAGAGGTACGCGGACCTCGCGGTCCGTGCCGGATGCAACCTGCAGCCGGGCCAGCGGCTCCTGATCCAGACGATCGTCGAGCACGCTCCGTTCGCCCGCGCGATAGCGCGCGCCGCCTACGCCGCGGGCGCCTCGCACGTCGAGGTCCAGTACGACGACCAGCACGTGCGTAAGGCGATGATCGAGCACGCGTCCGACGACGTCCTGACGTGGACGCCGCCTCATCTGCTGCAACAGGCGAGGGACCTCGCGACCGACCGCGCCGCCTTCGTCTGGATCGTCGGCGACCCGGAGCCCGAGCTGTTCGCGGACCTCGACCCGGCCCGGGTCGGAAAGGCGCGGATGCTGGACCTGCGCGACGAGACGACGAAGCAGATCAACGAACGGACGGTCGCGTGGGCGATCGTCGCCTATCCGAACGAGGGCTGGGCGGAGGCGGTGTTCGGGACCCGCGACGTGGACCGTCTGTGGGACGCGGTCGCCCAGGCGACCCGCCTGTACGAGCCCGACCCCGTGGCGGCCTGGCGGGACCGGGTGGACGAGCTGGCGGCGCGCGCCGAGACGCTGAACGCGCTGCGGCTCGACGGGCTTCGGTACACCGGGCCCGGCACGGACCTGACGGTCGGGCTCTTGCCCGGAAGCCGGTGGATGAGCGCGCGCTTCGAGACGTGCTGGGGCCAGCGCCACATCCCGAACATCCCCACCGAGGAGGTCTTCACGACGCCGGACCGGCTCCGGACGGAGGGGACGGTGCGGTCCACGCGGCCGCTCGTGCTCGAGTCGGAGGGCGTCGTCGTGGAGGACCTCGCCATGAGGTTCGAGAAGGGCAAGGCGGTGGCGGTCGAGGCCAGCTCGGGGGCCGAGGTGATCCGTACGCAGATGGCCACCGACGAGAACGGCGCCTTCCTGGGCGAGGTGGCGTTGGTCGACAGGGCATCCGCCGTCGGCGCGACCGGTGTGACGTTCAAGAACACTCTCTTCGACGAGAACGCCACGTCGCACATCGCGTTCGGCGCGGGGTTCACGTTCGCGGTCGAGGGGGCCGACGGCTTCGGCCCCGACGAGCAGATCGCGGCCGGGATCAACTATTCCAAGGTGCACACGGACTTCATGATCGGGGGACCCGAGGTCACGATCGAGGGCCTCACGGCAGCCGGCGAGAAGGTCCCGATAATCGTCGACGACACCTGGCAGCTGTAGAGGAACGAAGGGCGCGGGCCTGGTCGACCCGCGCCCCTTTCGTCGTCAGTCGGTGAGTCCCGTCAGGGTCCGCCCACCTTCTGGAAGGTGTCCTGGGTCTGCGGGTTCTCGTAGCGGTGCTTCCGGGCGCGGTACTGCTGGACGCCGGGATCGTTCGGGTCGTCGCCGGCTCCGAACGTGGGGTTCCCTGCGTCGTCCACGAGACGCCCGTTGCGGCCGAGGAGCTTGTACACGTCGAGCCCGCGGCCTCCGGGATTGTTCGGCCTGCCGAGGCCGCCGTTCGCGTAGATGTAGTCGTTGTACCAGTACGACGACCACACGTCGTCCCGACCATGTCCGTCGACGCCCTGCTCGTCGAAGAACGCAACCTCGCGAGCGACGGTCGGCGGGACCGGCGTCATGGGGCTGTCGTAGTCCAGGAAGATCTCGGGGTTGTTCTGCACCCCGGTGAAGTCGAACACCGAGGTGCCGCCCTCGTACGCGGACGAGACCCCGAAGTAGCCGTCGTTCGTCGGGATGACGTTGCCGTTGTGCATCGTGCACGCCTCGTCCGCGGGCTGCGGGCGCGGGATGATGAAGCGTCCGTACAGCGGGGCGTTCGGTGACCCCGGTGGGACGTTCTTGTAGAACCAGACGTTGCCGCGCGTGTCCTGCGGACCGTCACACCCGTGCGCTCCTCCACCCTGCCATTCGTCGGTGAACAGCACGATCCGGCCGTCGTACGTGAACGACGCGGTGTGGAACAGGCCGCCGCCGCCGGTCGTGATGAACGGGTTGCGGATGTGGGTGTGCGGCCCCAGCGTGGTCGGGTTCTCGGGCTCGGTCACGTCCCAGAGCTGTCCTTCTTCCAGGCACGCCGCGCCGGCGACCCTGCGCGGGTTCTGCGCCGCGTTGCCCGTCTGCTTTCCCGCCGGGGCCTGCTTCTGGTCCTCGTAGTAGACGGTGATGTCGTGACAGCCGATGGCCCCGGTCCCGCCGCTGCCTATCGTCCCCCGGAACGGGAGCGTGTCGCCGTCGAGGAACTGCTCTTTCAGGACCCGCGCGTCCTCGGGGGCCTTGTCGGGGATCTCGACGATCGAGATGCGCGCGTGCGGGATCGTGCAGCGCGGACCCCCGAAGTCGGGCGCCGTCGTCGGCGTCGGGCTCGCCCCCGTCGGATACGACGAGACGTAGATGATCGCTCGCTGATCGTTCTGGTCGCGCATCGTCGTGTGCGTATGCGAGCCGCATGCCGTCGGCACCGACGCTATCTGGACGGGGGTCTCGGGCCGGGTCACGTCGAAGATCCGCAGGCCCTCGAATCCCGGCTCGAAGAGGGCGCGGGCCCCGGCCGGGCACTCGGGGACCGGGATCTCCGGGGTCGGCTCGCAGGCGGGGATGCCGCTCGAGACGGGCGTATCCGCGCTCGTCGCGCACTCCGCCGTGGTCTGCGGCCGGTCGATCGACTGGATCAGCAGCAACCTGTTCTGGGCCTGGTAGAACGACACGTCGTTCTGCGGGCCCCTGCACTGGAAGTCGGAGACCAGGATCGGGTTCTCGGGATCCTTGATGTCGAACAGACGGAAGCCGTCGTAGTTGCCCGCGGCGAGCAGGTCGTGGTGCGGCCCCTGCACGGCCCCTCCGCCCCAGAACGCGAGGTCGGAGTTCGTGACCTGCGGGTTGCTGCGGTTGGCGACGTGGAACATGTTCGGGCTCGCGAGGTCGGCGTTGCCGTGCGACGAATGTGAGTGCTCCCCGTCGAACTGGCCGAAGTCACCCGCGCCGTCGTCGCCTTCGGGGTGAGCGAGCGCGAACGTCGGGACGGCCACCAGACACGCGGCGACCACCGCGACCAGCGCACGCCGGCGCCGGCTCGCCCGGCGCCCTGCCTGATACGTGTCTCTCAATCCGGTCCCTCCTTCGCTCGACCGCCCCGTCCGGGCGCGCGACGACGAGAGGTGAAGAAGGGTGTCCGCCAACGACCCGTTATCCGCTCCTCAGCCCGATGCCCCCGCGCGACGGGACGAGCCTAGTGACGTCCCAAATGGGAGTCAATGGCGCTTGGTCCGCTTCGTCCGAAGTGTCCGAAAATCCGCCCTCGGGGGGGCGCCGTGGAGACCGCGCCGGTCGCGGCGCAGCCCCCGCTTCTCAGCCCGCTACGTAGTCGAGCCAGTCCGAGTACTTGTCGTCCTCGCCCTTCACGATCTGGAAGTACTTCTGCTGCAGCGCCAGCGTGACCGGGCCGGGGTCGCCGATCTCGCGCCCGTCGACCTCGCGCACCGGGGTCACCTCCGCCGCCGTCCCGACGCAGAACATCTCCTCGGCGAGGTACAGGTCGGCGCGCGTCAGCAGCGTCTCGAACACGGTGATCCCCAGGTCCCGGGCGATCGCGATGACCGAGTCGCGTGTGATCCCCGGGAGCGGCCCCGCGGCGAGCGGCGGCGTCAGCACCTCGCCGTCGCGCACGACGAAGAGGTTCTCGCCGGTCGCTTCGGAGATGTAGCCCTGCGGGTTCAACATGATCCCCTCGTCGAAGCCCTTGTCGACGGCCTCGATCTTCGCCAGCACGGAGTTCACGTACGCGCCGGTCACCTTCGCCTGCGGCGGGATGATGTTCGGGTCGTGCCGGCGCCACGACGACACCGTCATCCGCACGCCCTTCGTCAGTGCCTCCTCGCCGAGGTAAGTGCCCCAGGGCCACACCGCGATGCAGACATCGACCGGGTTGCCGCGCGGGTTCACCCCGATCTCGCCGTACCCGCGGTACGCGATCGGGCGCACGTAACAGGACCGCAGCCCGTTGACGCGGACGAGCTCGCGCGTCGCCTCGACGAGCTCGTCGACGCCGTGCGGGATCTCCATCATGAAGATGCGCGCCGAGCGCTCCATGCGTGCGAGGTGGTCGCGCAGACGGAACACGGCCGGCCCCCGCGGCGTCTCGTAGCAGCGGACGCCCTCGAAGACGCCGGTGCCGTAGTGCAGCGCGTGGCTCAGCACGTGGATCTTTGCGTCCTCCCACGCGACGAGCTCGCCGTTCATCCAGACCTTCTCAACCGCCGTTATCGGCATGCCCGGGGCTCCTAGGTGTCGACCGTGATCAGCCGGGCGTCGCGCAGACCCGCCTTCGCGACGATCCCTTCCAGCACATCCTGAGGGATGGGCGAGTCCACCGCCAGACCCATCAGGGCCTCGCCGCCGACGGTCTGCCTCCCCACCTGCATGTTCGCGATGTTGACCTCGGCCTCGCCGAGGAGCGTCCCGACGATCCCGACCACGCCGGGGCGGTCGAGGTACCGGAAGAACGCCATCACCGGGGCGAACGCCATGTCGAGGTCGTAGCCGTAGACCCTCACGAGCCGCTCGGTGTCGCGCTTTCCCACCAGCACGCCGGCGACCGAGACCGTGTCGCCCTCGCAGGCGG
>DATADL010000192.1:0-7054 GCA_036258555.1 Actinomycetota bacterium
GCCTGGCCGTTCCCGGCGGAGAAGAAGATCGTCTGTCCGCGCTCGGTCGCGCGCCGCTGGGCCTGCGTGTTCGAGCCGGAGTAGACGCGGTCTCGGTACGCGGTCGAGAACCCGTACGAGTTCGAGATCGCGTCGATCCACGGCTGGTCCATCGCCCATTCGATCGCCGCCTCGCCCGACGCGGCCCCCGAGTAGCTGATGAAGACGAGAAGGCACTCGGGGCACGTGCCGTGGATGTTGCCGACGGACACGCTCGTGGTGCCCATGCCGTGCTCGCCCGAGCCTCCGTGGATCTGGTTCCCGCCGAAGTCCAGCGCGCCGACGACCTTCGTGCCGGGCATCCAGTAGTAGTTGACCTCGTCGCGCGACGACGGCTTGACCTTCGCCCATTCGTCCTGGTCGGCGGCGTCGAGCGCCTCGAGCTGCGCGTCCTTGTCGTCCTCCTCGAGCGTCAGGTCGAGACCCTCGTAGGAGTCGAACGCGGCCGGGCTCGGGAACCCGTCGAGCCACTGGTCCGGTGCCGTCGTGAGCGGCAGGTCGTTGGACCGGTCGGAGTCCTTCGCCTGCGGCATGTGCGACGCGAGGAAGTCCCAGTGATAGGGGCTGAAGGCCGAGTCGATCACCGCGATCACCGTGGCGTCGCCCCCGGGGTCCCTCACCGGGACCGTCTTGCCTCGGGCACCTGCCGCAGGAGCGACGGACGCGCACGCGATCACCGCGAGCGACAGGGTCAAGGCGCGCCTCAAGACTTCCCTCCGTCCCATTTCGGCCGATTTCGGGTCTGGAGGGAGGGTTCGCCTAGGGCGCGACCGTTCCTGCCTCGACCCGGTCCGATAGGGGCGAGCGACCCTCGCCGCACGCGGGGCACGCGGGGTCGCGGCGCACCTTCACCTCGGCGAAGGTCGTCGACTGGGCGTCGAAGGTCAGCAGGCGGCCGACGAGGGGGTCGCCGTAGCCGACGAGCAGCTTCAGCGCCTCGTTGCACTGGAGGGATCCGACGATTCCCGGGAGCACGCCCAGGACACCCGCTTCGCTTCAGGTGGGCGCGAGCTCGGGAGGCGGCGCCTCCGGATAGAGACACCGGTAGCAAGGGCCCTCGAAGGGCACGAACGTCGACGCCATCCCCTCGAACCGGAAGATCGAGCCGTGCACGACCGGGATCCTGAGGTCCACGGCGGCGTCGTTGACGACGTAGCGCGTGTCGAAGTTGTCGCATCCGTCGACGACGACGTCGTACTGCGAGATGAGCTCCCGCGCGTTCGACGAGTCGATGCGGAACGCGTGGACGTTCACCTGGACGTCGGGGTTGAGCCTGTTGATCGACTCCTTCGCGGACTCGGCCTTCAGCTCCCCCACCTTCGCGGAGTCGTGGATGACCTGACGCTGCAGGTTGCTCGTCTCGACCACGTCGGAGTCGACGATGCCGATCGTGCCGACCCCGGCGGCGGCGAGGTACAGAAGGGCCGGGCTCCCGAGCCCCCCGGCGCCGATGCACAGGACCTTGCTCTCGAGGAGCTTCTGCTGGCCGCGCTCGCCGACCTCCGGGAGGATCAGGTGCCGCGAGTAGCGGTCGCGCTGGGCCGCGTCGAGCGCGCGCGGGATCGTGAAGTCGTAACCGAGATCCCTCCAGCGGACGAACCCACCCCTCATCGAGACGGCGTTTCGGTAGCCGAGCTCGGCGAGCGTGCGGGCCGCGAACACGCTGCGGACGCCCGTCGCGCAGTACACGACGACCTCTGCGTCCTTGTCGGGGACGACGTCTTCCGCCCTGCTCTCGAAGTGGCCGCGACCGAGGTGGCGGGCCCCGGGGACCATCCCCTGCTCGACCTCTTCGTCCTCGCGGACGTCCAGGAGGACGACCTTCTCGCCCGAGGCGAGGCGCTCGCGCACCTCCTCGGCGGTCACCTCCCCCACCTGCTCGCGGGCCTTGCGGTAGAGGTCCCGGAAGTTTGACATCTATTTACCTTACAATACTGACTAAGTAGCGGCGGGAGCGGCGAGCGCGTCGCGCACCTCGGGGACCGTCGGGTTGACGAGCAGGCGCTCTCCGATCTGGAGCGTCGGGACGGTGCGGTAGCCGCCGGTCGCGGTCACGATCCGGTCGGCGTATTGCTCGTGCTCGTCGATGTCGATCTCGCGATAGCCGATGCCGGCTTCGTCGAGCTGGCGCTTGAGGCGGCGGCAGTGGCCGCACCACGTCGTCGAATAGATCGTCACGGGTTCCATGTACTGGCGTCTTTCCCCCTCTGGCTACATCTGAGTCCAGTAACGTTCCGCGATGACCCCCGATTCCGGGACGGCCCCGTGAGGGCGGTCGTGTTCGCCGGGCCCGGCCGCGTGGCGGTCGACGACGTCCCGGCCCCCCGGGTGGTCGAGCCGGACGACGTGGTCGTCGGCGTCGAGCGGACGGCGATCTGCGGCTCGGACCTCCACGTAGTCAGCGGCAAGACGCCCGGCATGAACCCCGGATCGGTGATCGGCCACGAGTTCGTCGGGCGGGTACGAGCGGCCGGGCCGGCGGTCTCCGGCGTGGCGGAGGGCGACCTCGTCCTCGGCTCGTTCCTGGTCGCGTGCGGCGGCTGCGCGGCGTGCCGGCGCGCCCGCTTCAACTTCTGCGAGCGGCGCCGTGCCCTGGGGCTCGGCTCGCTGACGGGCGACCTCGACGGCGCGCAGGCGGAAGCCGTGCGCGTCCCGGCGGCGGACGTCAACGTGAGACGGCTGCCCGACCTCGACGAGGCCGGACAGGAGCGCGTCCTGTTCGCCGGAGACATCCTGGCGACGGGGTTCTACGCGACCGCGCTCGCCGACGTCGCGCCGGAGGAGACGGTAGCGGTGATCGGCGGTGGGCCGGTCGGGTTGTTCTGCGCGCTCGCCGCCCGGACGGCGGGAGCGCTCCCGGTCGTGATCGACACCGATCCGGCGAGGGCGGCCTTCGCCTCGGAGCGCTACCGGCTCGAGGCCCTCGCCGTGGATGCCGGAGCGAACGCCGCCGAGGCCGTCGTCGAGGCGACGGGCGATCTCGCCGACGTCGTCGTGGAGGCGGTCGGTGCGCCGGCGGCGTTCAAGACCGCGCTCAAGTCCGCGCGCGACGGGGGCCGGGTCGTCGTCGTCGGCGTCTACGGCGCGGAGCGGTACGACCTGCCGATGGGAATGGTGTGGGTGCGCGGGCTGCAGGTGCGCTTCGCCGGGATGGCGAACGTGCAGGCCCACTGGGAAACCGCGCTGGCGGCGGTCGAGCGTGGCGCGTTCGACCCGGCGCAGGTGATCACACACCGGATGACGCTCGACGAGGCGGAGAAGGGCTACGAGCTGTTCGCCGCGCGCGAGGCGATGAAGGTCGTGATGACGCCCTAGCGGGTCTTACGCGCTCTTCTGCTGCGCCTGCTTGGTCTTCTCGGCGGTGATCTCCTCGGCGCGTTTGCCGCAGCCGGGGCAGAACTTCGAGTCGGCCTCGACCTTCACCCCGCAGAACGGGCAGGGGCCCTCGACCGGCTCCTCCTTGTAGCCCTCTTTCAGGCCTTCCTTGAACTCCTTGCCCGCCTGCCCCATCGAGCGCGCGAGCTTGGGCAGCCTCGTAGCCCCGAACAGCAGCAAGAGGATCAGAAGGATGGGGATCAGCTCTCCCGGACCCAGGTTCACTTGGACGACCTCCGATCTCTGTTACTGCCTTCGTCGGCCGTCGCTGACCCTCACTTCAGCGCCGGTGCGACCTCGGCCCCGAGAAGCTCCACGTCGTCGGGGTCCGCGACCTGGAACGGCAGGGCCCCCGCGGTCACGACGACCTCTTCCACGCCGAGCGCCGCGAGCCGCCCGAGCTGCTCGGTCACCTCACCGACCGTACCCGTGACGTGGCTCTCTCGGAACGCTTCCCAGGATACGGCACTCGCGTTCGTTCGGTCCGGGAAAACCCCCTCGGGCGTGCGTTCTACGAGCCGCTCGAAGCGGGCCTTCAGGTCGGCGTCGTCCCTCCCCGCGAGCACGTACGCGCCGACCGAGCGACGCAGCGACGCGGGGTCGCGCCCCTGCTTCTCGCAGGCCGCGTCCGCCGCGCGCGACCTCTCCTCGTACGTCTCGTACGACCCGATCCACGAGAAGTTCCACCCGTCCGCGACCCTGGCCGCGGTGCGCAGGAGGAGGTCGCCCTTGCCGCCGATCCACACCGGGGGCCGCGGGCTCTGCTGCGGCCGCGGCAGACAGATCGCCTCCTGTATCTGATAGTGGCGGCCCTCGAACGTGAGCTCCTCGCCCGCGAGGAGGCGTCCGACGACCTCGACGGCTTCGCCGAGCCGGCGGATCCGCGTGGCCGGAGGGTCGAAGTCGATGCCCGCGGCCCGGTACTCCGGCTCGTACCAGCCGGCGCCCAGACCCACGTCGACGCGCCCGCCCGACAGCACGTCGAGGCTCGCCGCCATCTTCGCCACCAGCGCCGGGCTCCTGAAGTCGTTGCACATTGTGAGGGAGCCGACCCGCACCTCCGAGGTCGAGGCCGCGAGCGCGGTCAGGGTCGTCCAGCACTCGAGAGCGGCCTGGCGCGTGGACGGTCCGCCGTACTTGCCCCAGTCGAGGAACAGGTGGTCGGACACCCATACCGAGTGGAATCCCGAACGCTCGGCGGCGAGCGCGCACGCGCGGACCGAATCCCACGAGACGGGCTCGTTTCCGTGGCTGGTGTCGTAGTGCGGAAGCGCTAGCCCGAGGTACACCGGCGCAGTCTAGAATCAGCGGCGTGAACGTCTCGGACATCATGACGCAGGCGGCGATCTCCGACGCTCCCGACGACACCCTCGCGGAGGCGTCGGCGAAGATGTGGCGCCAGCAGACCGGGTCTCTCCTCGTCATGGAGGGATCGCGCCTGATCGGGATCGTGACCGAGCGCGACGTCCTGCGCACGATCGGCGAGGGCCGCGACCCGAAGGCGGTGAGCCTGCGCGACGTGATGACCTCCGACGTCGTCACCGTCAGCGCCGGCGAGAGCGTGCGCGACGCCGCCCAGATCATGTTCGACAAGTGGTTCCGTCACCTGCCCGTGGTCGACGAGGGAGGCAACGTGGTCGGGATCGTCTCGCTGCGGGACCTGAACTACCTGGTCGCCGAGGGGATGGAGGAACCCGGGACGCTCGAGCACCTGACGGGCCACAAGCTGGTGCGCGACCGGCGCCTCGAGCGCGTCGAAGCCGGCGACCTCGACTAGGCGAACCGGCTCCGCGAGAGGCGGCGAAGCCGCCGTCGGGAGGGCCGGCTCTAGACGGCGGCCTCGCCCATCTCTATCTGCAGCGACGCCAGGCCCAGCTCGCGCATGATGCCCGGCGTCTCCACGATCTCCACGAGGGAGTCGACGATCCGGGGGTCGTAGTACGCCGCGCGGCGCCTCATGAGCTCTTCGAGCGCGTCGTCCATCGAGCGGCTCTTGCGGAACACGCGCGTGGTCGTCATGGCGTCGAACGAGTCCACCACGCGGATGATGCGTCCGATGACCGGTATGTCGTCGCCCGACGCGCCCGTCGGGTATCCGCTCCCGTCGTAGTTCTCGTGGTGGGAGTACACGCCCGCGACGACGTCGGGATACAGCCTGATCGGGCTGAGGATGTCCGCGCCCTTCGCCGGATGGGAGCGCATGACCTCCCATTCCTCGTCGTCGAGCGGCCCTTCCTTCAACAGGATGCTGTCGGGGATCCCGACCTTGCCTACGTCGTGCAGCAGCCCGGCGAGGTACACGCGGTCGGCGTCCAGCGTCGGGTCGAGGAGCTGCGCGATCTTCTGCGACAGGAGCGCGACCGATATCGAGTGCCCCTTCGTGTACGGGTCCCGCGCCTCGAGCGCCATGACGAGCGACTTGATGATCCTGCTCTGCACGCGTTGGTCCTCGGATTCCAGGTGGATCCCCTGGAACGACTCGGAGAAGCGGAAGACGCACTCGTGGAGCGCGTCCAGAAGGAGGTCGTCGCACAGCTCCTGGTCGCCGTTGACGAACCACGTCCGGACCGCGTAGCGCCCCGCTACGAGGGCCCGCTGGACCGCCTGGTCGAGGCGCTCGCCCGTCCGGGCCCGGCGTTCCGCCAGCCCGTCGACGATCGTCTGCGCCAGGGACCAGTCGTCCTCGCGGAAGACCTCCTTCAGCCCGGCCACGAGCGACCTAAGGTAGCGGTCGATGTCCGGCCAGCGCGCCCGGGCGTCCTGCCCCGCCGTCTCGACCCACGACGCGACGATCTCGTCCCGGTGCGTCTCGAGCACCTCGGCGAGGCGGGTACGGGCTAACGACATACGGGGCTCGGCCGTGGCGTGCAGGGTTGCGTACTTATTGGTTCGCAATAGCTATGTCCTGTCCCCAGACGGACTAGTGCACAGGACGTAGTTATGTCACTACGCTACGGCGTTGTAAACCCCAAATTCCGCGATTTCCTGGAAATTCCTGCTAGATTTTGTAACGTTCGAGCAGTCTGCGAGCAATGACCGTTTTTTGGATCTCGGACGTTCCCTCACCAATCAGAAGAAATGGTGCATCGCGGTAAAGACGCTCGACTGTGAACTCTTTGGAATATCCGTACCCGCCGTGCACGCGCAGGGCTTTGAGCGTGATCTCGTGGCAGGCCTCCGACGCGAACAGCTTCGCCATCCCGGCTTCGAGGTCGGAACGCTCCCCCGCCGACTTCTTGACGGCCGCCTGGAGCATCATCAGCCGGGCCGCCTCGAGGGTGGTCCCCATCTCCGCGAGATGGATCTGGATCGCCTGGTGGCCGGAGATCTGCTTGCCGAACGCCTTGCGCTCCTGGCTGTAGCGGATCGCCTCCTCGAACGCCCGCGTGGCCACGCCGACCGCCCTCGCGGCGACGTTGACGCGGCCGACCTCGATCCCGTCGAGGACCTGCCGGAAGCCGTGGCCCTCCTCGGTCCCCAACAGGGAGGCGACGGGGACGCGGAAGTCGGAGAACGTCATCTCGGTCGTCTCGACGCCCTTGTAGCCGAGCTTCTCGATGTTCTTGCCGACGTCGAGCCCCGGCGCCGGCTGCGCGACGCCGGGGTCCTTCTCCACGATCAGCATGCTCATCCCGCGGTG
>DATADL010000193.1:0-9430 GCA_036258555.1 Actinomycetota bacterium
ATCCGGCGCGACAGCATCTTCGTGGTCCCGAGCGACGGCGGCGTCGGGGTGATCGAGGCCGTCGTGGTCGCGAACATCGCCGACCAGGCATACATAGGACGCGGGCGCTCCCTCGGCGCGGAGGGGCAACGCGTCGCGAGCCTCGGCTTCGCGGTCCCCGCCGAGGCCGAGCTCCCGCCCGTCCCCATCGTCGAGTCCGACATCGACTTCCCGTCGCTCGTCCAGACGAGCTTCGGCTTCGCGGCGACATCGGCGATACCCCCCGGGCAGTGGCGCGTCGTCTACTCGTACGAGGTGAGCGGCGAGGGCGGCACCTACGACCTCTCTCGGCCCGCGCTGTACCCGACGCTCGAGGTCGGCGTGTACGCAGGCGAGCCGTTGACGATCGACGGCAGCCGGGTCTCGCCGGACGGAACCCGCGACGTACGCGGCAAGACCTACGACCTCTACTCGAGCGAAGAGACGCTCGAGGCGGGAGACGACCTCGACATGGTCGCCGTCGCGGAGGCGTCCGCAGGGAGCCTCGCGGCGATAGGTGCGGGGGTCGCCGCGGTCGTCGCTCTCGCCGGGCTCGCGGTCGTGCTGGTCCGTCGGCGCTCGAGGCGCACCGCCCCTCCCCCGCAGCCGCGCGAGGCCGTGGTCGAGGCGATCGCGAGGCTCGACCTCGCCAAGGAGCAGGGTCTCATCCACGAGAGCGAGTGGGCGTCACGGCGCGCGGCGCTGAAGCGGTCGCTCGAAGAAGAGCCGGTGTCGTGACGGCGGCGCCAATACGACTGTCGGGCGTCGAGGTCGCGTTCGGGCGCACGCTCGCACTCACCGACGTCACGCTCGACCTCTTCCCCGGCGTGACGGGTCTGTTCGGGCCGAACGGGTCCGGCAAGTCGACCCTGCTGTCGGTCCTCGCCGGCCTCGTCCGCCCCACGTCGGGGGCCGCGCACCACTCGGGCGGCCCCATCCGTGCGGCCGACGAGGGGTGGCGCCGGCTCGTCGGCTACGCCGGCCACGAGCCCGGCCTCTACCCCGCGCTGACCGTCGCCGAGAACCTCGGGCTGTGGGCGCAACTGTTCGACGCGCCCGTACGTCGTGTCGACGAGATGATCGAACGCCTCGGGCTCGGCGACCGGCGCGACACACCCGTTCGGTCGCTGTCCGCCGGGTACAAGCGGCGGGCCTCGGTGGCGCGCGCCCTGCTGCACGAGCCGCACGTGCTGTTGCTGGACGAGCCCTACGCGAACCTCGACGACGACGCGGCCGCCGCGGTGTCCGCGGCCGTCGTCGAGTGGCGGGGGCCGGACCGCGTCGGCGTCATCGCGACGCATGGCGCCAAGAAGGTCAAGGCGTTCGCGGACGCGGGGATCATCCTCAAGCACGGGCGCGTCGTCAGCTACCGCCGCGGCGCCGAGCAGCTCGCCGAGCCCCCGATCGCAACGGCCACCCCGGGGAGCGGTGCCTGATGGCCACGGAAGCCACGGGTCGCCTGGTCAAGGACGCGGGCAACGGAGGCTTCGTCTCCAAGACGGCGGCCCTCGTGCGCAAGGACCTCCGCATCGAGGCGCGGGGCCGCGACACGCTGCCGCCGATGCTCGCGTTCACGCTCGCGGTGGTGTTGCTCCTCGCTTTCTCACTGCCGGACGCGTCGCGGCTCGACCGGCCGGTAGGGCTCCCGACCGGAGGCACCCTCCTCCTCGCCGACGTGCTCGCGGGATTCCTCTGGGTGACGGTCCTGTTCGCAGGCTTGATCGGGTTCGCGCGGACGTTCGAGGTGGAGCGGGACGGCGGCGCTCTCGACGTGCTGTTGTTGGTGCCGCTCGACCGCTCCGGGCTGTTCGCCGCGAAGGCGGTCTCGAACCTCGTCTTCGTCGTGACCGTCGAGACCCTGCTCCTACCGGTCTACGCCCTGCTGTTCGGCATCGACCTGGGGTCGGGCTGGGCCGCGCTGGTGCTGGTCGTCCTGCTCGTCGACGTCGGCTTCGTCTGCGTCGGCACAGTGTTCTCGGCCCTCGCGGCGCAGACGTCGTCGCGCGAGCTCATGCTCCCGCTCCTGTCGCTGCCCGCCCTCGTGCCGGTGTTCCTCGCCGCGACCGAGCTGACCTCGGACCTGTTCACGGGGGCAGGGCTCGACGACGTCGCGGCGCGGGGCTGGTTCACGATCCTCGCGCTCTTCGACGTCGTGTTCGCGACGGCCGGCGCTCTCGTCTTCGACTTCACGCTCGAATGAGGACGCGCAGGGGCTTCGCAGTCGCGCTCGCGGTCCTCGCCGCCTGCGGGGGAAACGCGAGCTACGACGTGCTGCCCGACCGGTCGATGGCGGCCGCGCGCGGCATCACGCTTCCCGACCCCGTGGCGGCCGCGCCCGCCTTCCTGCTGAGGTTCGACGACACGATCCCGGCCGCGAGAGCCGACAAGGCCGCGACCGTGCCGGGCGTCGCCGTCGCGGCGGCGGTGTCGTTGGGGGACGAGCGCGTCGAGGGACCGGGCGGCGCGACGACGCTTCGCGTCGCCGCGGTCGACCCGTTGCTGTTCCGGTCGCTCGCGCCCGAGCCGACGCGCGAGGCCGAGTTCGTCTGGACCGCGCTCGTGGCGGGCGAGGCCGTCGTGACCTTCGACGCCGCGGAGACGTTAGGCATCGAGGGCTCGGGCGGCATCAGGCTCGGCGGCGTCGCGCTGCGGGCCGGCGCCATCGCCGACAACGGCGTCCCGAACCTCGCCGACGTGCTCGTCGCCGACGGGACCGCGGAAGCCGCGGGCCTGCCCGGCCCCCGGCTCCTGGCGGTGGGCGTGAGGGATCCGGAGCGTATGCGGGCCGCGGGGCGCGCGCTCCGCGAGCTCTTCCCCGGCGCAACCGTGCGCCGGTTGCTCGGCGAGGTCCCCGCTCCCATCGAGCCGGAGGCGCCCGAGCTCGTCGGCTCCAGCTCCGGCGGCCTCATCGGGACGCTCCACTTCACAGTGCTGGACGACGGCTTCATCCGTCCGGACCCCGGTTGGGTGTCCGCGAACATCACGCAGGCCGAGGTCCCGATCCTCGGGGCGGTGACGTGCCATCGCCTGCTGATACCGCAGCTCCACGCCGCGCTCGCCGACGTGGAGGAGGCGGGGCTCGCCGACGCCATCTACCAGTACGGCGGCTGCTACGTGCCCCGGTTCATCGACCGCGACCCGAGCAAGCCGCTGTCGATGCACGCGTTCGGGCTCGCGGTCGACCTCAACACGCCGACGAACCAGCTCGGGACCGAGGGCGACATGGACCCGCGGGTCGTCGAGATCTTCGAGCGGTGGGGCTTCGTGTGGGGGGGCCGGTGGTCGCGCCCGGACCCGATGCACTTCGAGCTGGAGCGGCTGATCAGCCCCTAGCGCGGCGGAGGCGGATCACGCCCGTCGCGACGCGCTCGTTGCCGGCCTCGTCGACCGCGGTGACGTCGAAGGAATACCGCCCGGCAGGGGCCGGTCGCCCGCCGGCCCGCTCGCCGTCCCAGGACACCGAGCGCCGCCCGCGTACTGGCTCGCCGTCCAGGAGGGTCGCCACCGTCCGGGCCCCCCTCCTCACGACGACGGAGACCCTCGCGGGCTCCGAGAGGCGGAACGAGATCCTCACGCGGTCGCGGCGTCCGTCGCCGTCCGGCGTGAACGGGGTGGGCCGCGCCGACAGGTCCGAGATCACCGGGAGGGCGTCGCCCCTGACGACCTCCGACGTGTCGACGAGGATCGCAAGAGAGGGGTCGATGTGCGCCTTGTCGACGAACGTGGTGACGATCTCGCCGGTGGGCATGATCCCGATCGTCGAGAAGTCGAAACGGTACTCGCCGCCGGTCACGCCGCTCGTCGCCGGCGCGTCGCCCGCACCGACGAAGTAGACGCGCTCCACGATCACGTCCTCGTCGATCGACAGCTCGAAGACGAGGTCCTGGTCGACGTTGCGCTTGGGGTCGTGCGCGTGGATGCCGACGACCGCCTTGCCGAGGCCCGCGTTGGCCTTGAAGTCCCAGTCCTCGACCACGAGGTTCCCGGGCAGCTGCACGAGCTCGCCCCCCCAGCCGCGGCCCCCGGACGGCGACATCATGTAGGTGAACGCGCTCTCGCCCGGGAACGTCGCCACGTGGTGGAGCCGCCCCTTCGAGTCCGACAGCAGGCGGCCGTCGGGCAGCGCGTCGTCCGGGAACGTGTAGCCCGACCACTTGATCTCGGGCGACTCCATCAGCATCCACGGGACGTCCACGAACTGCCCGCCCTGGGTGAGCGCTCCTCCACCTGCGAGCGGGCCGACACCGAGCTCGGTGATCGGCTGCGTCCAGTCCGCGTCCGGGTCCTTGGGAAGGTCGAGCCACTTCGAGACGGTGCTCCCCGTCGTCTGGTCCCCGGCCCTGGTCGACGGGATGAAGTAGTTGAGCCCGTCGAGGCTGATGTAGTGCACGTCGTTCGTGAAGTTGCTCGTGAGGATCGAGATGTAGGGCACCGTGACCGGCCCGAACCGGAACGGGCCCTTCACGGTGGCGATCCAGGGTCGGTCGAAGAACGGCGTGTGGAGGTGGTTCTCCTGCCAGAGCCACCGCTTGGTCGCGGCCTCGTACTTGTACGCGAGCAGCTTGTCCCCGTCGTAGGTGACCCACGAGACGCCCACGACGTCACCGCCGGGCGCGTCGGCGACGGCCCCCTCGCCGTTCAGGATCGTCCCGACCGGCACGACCTCGTGCCACGTCTCGCCCAGGTCGTCGGAGTAGACGAGGTGGGTGTCGCCGAAGTCCATCAGCCGGCCTTCCCGCGTCGTGCCGATGAAGTTCTCGCAGCAGTTCCCGGTGCCCTGGACGACGCGCCAGCCGGCGGTCCCCCTGGGCTCGCCGCCCGGGCTCTCGACGGGGAACTCGAGGACGTCGACGGACGTGGGCTCGAACGGGCGGACGGTCGCCTCGAGCAACGAGCCCTGGGCGGGCGCGGACGAGGCCAGCGCTCCGACGACCAGGCCCCCGGCGACGATCGCCGCGAGCAACGCCTTCTTCAACGGACGTCCACCTTTCCCGCGAGTCCGTCCCAGGATTCCCCGCCGGGGGCCGGGTCTCCTGCGGGCGTTGCCGGATGCCCCCGTTACGCTTGCGCCGATGGCCACGCCCCCCACCCCGCCTCCGCGGCCCCTCGCTGCCCTCGGCTACGCCGCGTGGGGCTCGATCGCGCTCTCGCTCGTGCTCGTCTTCTTCCTCGCGCGGACGGCCGATCCCGCCATGGGGGGAGAGCTCCAGCGGATCTTCTACTTCCACGTCCCGTCGGCGTGGATCGCCTATCTCGCCTTCGCGATCGTGTTCATAGCCTCGATCGCCTATCTCAGGACGGACAGCCGCCGCTGGGACCTGCTGGCCGGCTCGGCCGCGGAGGTCGGCGTCGTGTTCTGCACCCTCGTCCTGATCACGGGCCCGATCTGGGCGCGGCCGGTGTGGGGCACGTGGTGGCAGTGGGACGCGCGCCTGACGTCCGCTCTGGTGCTGTGGCTGACCTACGCGGGCTACCTGTTCCTGCGCGCGCTGTCGGTCGAGCCGGGCCGCACGGGGCGGCTCGCCGCGGTCGTAGGGATCGTCGGCTTCGTGAACGTGCCGATCGTGCACTTCTCGGTCCGCTGGTGGCGGACGCTGCATCCGAGCGGGCCCACCCCGGCGAACCCGGCCGAGGCGTCGGGGCTCGGGGGGCCGGAGATGACCGCGTTCTTCGTCTCGCTCGCCGCCTTCACGCTGCTGTTCGCGTGGTTGCTCGCCGTCAGGGTCCGCCTAGGGCGGCTCGCGGTCGAGGTCGACGCGCTCGAGCTCGCGCGGGCGAGGGCCGAGACGGCGCCGGCCGGCCGGGCGCCCGCGGCGATCCCGTCGTGAGCGACGTCGCCTGGCTCTTCGTGGCCTTCGCAGCGGTGTGGGTGGCGCTCGGCGCGTACCTGCTCTCGATCGCGACGCGCCAGCGGCGACTGGAACGCCGTCTCGAGGAGCTCACCAACCGGAGGAGCTGACGAAGGATCGTCCGCCGGGCGCGGCGGGACCGACGTCGCTAGACTCGCCGTGGCAGTGGTGGCGTTAGTTGCGACGAGGGAGGGCCCCCCATGACCGACCGCCCGGAAGTTTCGATCCCCGACGCCCCGGAGGTCAGCACCATCCCGGACCACCTGTTGGACGACATCAAGGGCGCCTTCAACGACCTCGTCAACGCCCTCGAGGCGGCGGGCCTGCCGCGGCCTCCGTCCTGGACGTAACGATTCCCGAGAGCTCCGTCGCGCCGCCGTTCCTCACGTAGTCGACCGCCGTCGTGATCCCCTTCCGTGCGAACAGATCCTCGGCGGCTGCGAGATCGTGCTCCGCGCCCGGCAGACCCAAAGCGACGAGCACGCGCGCCCGGTCGAGGTGCGCGAGCGCCCGCCAGTCCAGGTACTCCGTGGTCCCGACGAGCTCGACCGCTTCGTCGACGAGCACCTTCGCGGCCTCGTCACCGTCCCGGGCCACGATCTTCGCTCGGACGGTCCTCCACTTGACCTGAGAGAGCACGTCGTCGTCGGCGGACATCGCCTCGACCTGGCGGGCGAGCCGGTCCGCCTCGTCGACGTCGCCCGACGCGTAGACGACGTCGGCGAGCACGCCGCGCAGCGTAGGCAGCACCGCCTGCTCGTTGCATCTCTCGCAGACCGCACACGCCCACCGGAGCTCCTCCTCGGCCGCGGCAAGGTCGCCGCCGAGGACCTCGACCCACGCGCTCTCGAAAGCGCTCCAGGCCCGCGCCATCTCCAGCCCCAGGTCGTCGTGCAGCTTCTTTTGGAACCCGATCGCGAGGCGCGCCTCGTCCAGCCGGCCGCAGGAGGCGTAAGCGCCTCCCAGAACGGCATGTCCGCGGGCTTCCGCCCGCTTGTCCGAATGCTCGCGCGCCCAGGCGACGAAGCGTTGCGCCTCTTCGATGAGGTCGGGGATCGGGATGGGTCCCCAAGAGATCGATCCCATCAGCGTCCGCCGGTAGGAGTTGGCACGTCTGCGGTCGCCGGCTTGCTCCGCGTACGAGATGGCGCGGCGGATGCACGCTTGCGAGTCCTGCGACCGCCCCATCGTGTCGAATGCGAACGCCAGGAGCCTCATCGATTCGGCCATCCCGACGAGGTTCCCGCTGGCGTCGAACGTCTCGAACGCGCGCTCCGCGGCGCGTTGCGTGTCTTCGGCCGTGACATGAGGGCTGACGTGGATGGTCGACTCGTCGCGTCTGAGGCGGGCCAGCGCGCGGACGTCGGCGTCGACCGCTGCCGGCGTCGACTCCACCTCTTCGAACGCCCTCACCGCCTCCGTGAAGCTCCCGGCCTCGCGGAGGACGTCGCCCAGCTCCAGCCTTATCTGCGCCCATAGGGGGCCTTCGTCGGTGAGCGACGAGGCTCTGTGGAGGAGGGACTCCGCGGCGCGGACGTCACCGCGATCCGACGCACGGCGGGCTGCCGACACGAGCGTCTCTGCCGCCCTCTGTGCGACCGGAGCGGATTGCCCCAGGTCCTCGAGCGAGCGCGCGGCCTGCTCGAGGTGGTAGCCGATGACCTCCTCGTACTCGACGAACCGGGGGCCGAGCGCCTCCTCCAACCAGCCGGCGTACTTCTCGTGCAGCTCGGCGCGGCGTCCTTTCGGCAGACGCTGATATGCGGCGTCCCGAATGAGGATGTGGCGGAAGCGGAACCAGTCGTCGCCGCCCACCTGCGGGGGGTCCCGGCGCACGAGTCCTTTGCGAGCGAGGGCGTCGAAGCTCTCGCGGATGCCCGGAGGATCTTGCAGGAGGTGCGAGACGTCTCCGACCGAGAACACCTTTCCGGCGACGCTCGCGACCTCGAGGGCCGCGCGCTCGTCGTGCGGCAGCTGGTCGAGGCGCGCCGTCAAGAGAGCGTGGATCGTGGGAGGGATGTCCACCTGCCCGAGGTGTTTGGTGGCGGTCCACCTCCCGTCGTCGCTGCGGAGTGCTCCGTCCTCGACGAGCATCGCGATCGTCTCCTCGAGGAACAACGGGTTCCCGCCGGCGACTTCCAGCACGGGGTCGAGCGCGCCCGCGACGATCGAGGGGTCGCCGCCGAGGAGAGACTCCAGCAGCCGGCGCGACTCGGGCCCTCTGAGCGCTTCGAGGAGCATGGTCACCGAGTTCAGCTTGCCTCCACCCCACGCCGGTCTCGCCTCCAGCAGCTCGGGGCGGGCGAGGCAGACGATCAACAGGGGTACGTCGCGAGCCCACTCCGCGAGGTAGTCGACGAGGTCCAGGAAGACCTCCTCACCCCAGTGGACGTCGTCGAAGACCACGACCAGCGGTCCGCGACGCGCCACCGAGTCCACCAGCCGCCGAACCGCCCAGAAGATCTCCTCCTGGCCGGCATTCGTATGTCCCAGCCCGACCGCGTGCGCGACGAGGTTGGTCACCGATTCCGCGTCCTCGTCGCGGTCCAGGAGGCCGGCGATCTTCTCCCGGGCTTCCGCTTGCGAGTCGCGTTCGGTGATCCCGGCTGCGTCCAGGACGACCTCCATGACCGGCCAGAACGTGATGCCTTCGCCGTACGGAAGGCAACGTCCCCGGACCACGCGACCTCGGTCGCCGACCGAATCGACGAACTCTCGGACCACGCGGCTCTTGCCGACGCCCGCGGCTCCCAGGAGCGTGAACATCACGCACGTCCGCTCCTCGACGACGCGGTCGAATGCCTGCGACAGCGCGGCCAGCTCGCGGGCGCGACCCACCATCGGGGTCTCGAAGCCGGGCTCCGAGGAGGCCTCGGCGACGTCCTCGACCACGAACACCTCCACGGGCGCGGTTCGTCCCGGGATGTCGAGGGGGCCGAGCGACCGCGTCGTCGCCGAGCGTGCGACGAGCCGGCGGGTGGGGGCGCCGACGACGACCCCGCCGGGAGGTGCTGCCTTCTCCAAGCGCGCGGCGGTGTTTATCGGGTCGCCGACGAGTCCGGTCGCGCCGTCGACACCGGCCCCCGCCACGACTTCACCGGTGTTGATAGCCACGCGGATCGCCAGGCGTCGTCCGAGAGCCGGTTCGAGCTCCTCGCCCAGGGTGGCCATGCGACGCTGCATCTCGAGGCCCGCGCGCACCGCCCTCAGGGCGTCGTCCTCGTGCGCGACCGGTACCCCGAAGACCCCTACGACCGCGTCGCCGATGAACTTCTCGACGACTCCGCCGTGTCGCTCCACGGTCGAGCGCATCTCGAGGTAGTAGCGGCTCATCACGGAACGCAGCGACTCCGGGTCGATCCCCTCACCGAGCGCCGCCGACTCCACCAGGTCCGCGAACAGCACCGTGATCGTCTTGCGCGACTCGCCGAGCGAGCGACCGGGAAGCGGTGAGCCGCACGCCAAGCAGAAGCGCGCACGCTCCGGGTTGCCCTCGCCGCATCGACCACACGTGGCCACGGCGTCACGATAGGAGGATCGACGGGACGCGACAAGGGGGGGGG
>DATADL010000194.1:0-2042 GCA_036258555.1 Actinomycetota bacterium
GCTCCCGTGCTTCACGAAGCCGCTGGAACATCCAGCACCTCCCCTTTCTCTCGTCCCTACAAGCCGGGTTCAGGGACCTCCGTTGACGACGAACCGCTGCACATCGCCTGCGAGTGAACGGCCCGCCCTTAGGACCGTCCCCGTTGCAGGTAGCCCGGCTGGCCTCCTTGGTTCGGGGGCCCCGTGGCTTTGCGTCCCCGTCTCTCGACGGGTTTGCCTTTCGCTGCGCTACCAGGGTTCCGGCTTGCACTTCTGTATCGGGAGGGCGGCGAGAACCCTTTAGGAACGCACGGCCTCCGCGACTACGCATTCCTGCGTACCCTCCGCTCGCCCCCGCACGCGCAGCAGCGGCGCCGGTCGGGACGGGGTCGTCCCGGGGCGCCGCTGCGGCTACGTCGTTTGCGCGGTGCTACTTGATGAGGTCGAAGATCTTGAACATCGGCATGTAGAGCGCGATCACCATGGCGCCGACGATCCCACCGAGGACCGCGATCATCAGCGGCTCGATCAAGGAGGTGAGCGCCTCGGTCGTCGACTCGACCTCCTGGTCGTAGAAGTCCGAGATCTTGTCGAGCATGGCGTCGAGGGCGCCGGTGTCCTCGCCGACAGCGATCATCTGCACGACCATCGGCGGGAAGACGTCGTGCTTGGCCAGCGGCGACGACATCGACTCACCGCTGCGCACGCTCTCCTTCACCGACGTCGCCGCACGCGCCAGCACCTCGTTGCCGGTCGAATCCGCGACGATGTCCAGCGCCTGCAGCACCGGGACGCCGGCACGCAGCAGGAGGCCCAGCGTCCTGGTGAAGCGGGACACGGCGACCTTCTGGAACAGCAGCCCGAAGATGGGGACCTTGAGCTTCAGCCGGTCCGTCCTGAGCTTGAAGTCCGCGCTGGCGGCGCGGCCCTTCTTGTAGCCGATCCGGCCCGCGACCGCGAACACGATCGCCAGCGGCACGAGGATCCGCGCCTTCTCGCTGATGCCCATGAGGATCTTGGTCGGGAGCGGGAGCTCGCCGCCCAGGCTCGTGAACATCCCGGCGAACGTCGGCACGATGAACAGCAGCATGACCGTGAGCAGGATCACGGCGATGCCGGCGACGACGACCGGATAGGTCATCGCCGACTTCACCTTCTGGCGGAGCTTGTAGTCCGCCTCGAAGTTGTCGGCGACGCGCGCCAGCACCGTGTCGAGCTGACCGCCGGTCTCGCCGGCGCGCACCATCGCCACGTACAGGTTGCTGAAGACCTTCGGGTGCTTGCTCATCGACGCAGACAGGCTCGAACCCCGCTCGACGTCGTCGCGCAGGCTCCCGATCGTCTTCGCGAGCATCGTGTTCTCGGTCTGCTCGGCGAGGATGTTCAGCGTCCGGAGCAACGAGAGCCCGGAGTTGATCATCGTCGAGAACTGCCGGGAGAAGACCGCAAGGTCCTTGAGCCCCACCTTCTGAGGAAGGATGTGGAGCTCGGTCTTCATGCTGACCTTGGCGTCCTTCGAGATCTGGATGGGCACCATGCCCTGCGATCTCAGACGATTGGCGACCGCTCCCTCGCCGTCGGCCTCCATCTTGCCTTCGACGATGCGGCCTTCCTTCGTCCTTACGCGATAGGCGAAAGACTCGGCCATGTCAGCCCCTTCCCGTCAGTCTGTTGAACTCCTCGGCGTGGTGTGCACGCTCGAGACCCATGTCGTAGGTGACCTTCCCGGCCTTCACGAGCTCGGCGAGGTGCTGGTCCATGACCTGCATCCCGTACTTCCCGCCCGCCTGCATCGAGGTGTAGATCTGGTGGGTCTTGCCCTCGCGGATGAGGTTGCGGACCGCCGGCGTCGCGACGAGCACCTCCGCCGCCACGACCCGGCCCTTGCCGTCGACCGTGGGAAGCAGCTGCTGTGACACGACCCCGGCCAGCGTCCCCGCCAGCTGAACCCGGATCTGCTGCTGCTGGTGCGGGGGGAACACGTCGATGACCCGGTCGACCGACTGCGGGGCGTCCTGCGTGTGCAGGGTGCCGAACACGAGGTGGCCCGTCTCGGCGGCCGT
>DATADL010000195.1:0-1843 GCA_036258555.1 Actinomycetota bacterium
GAAGATCGTCGCCACCGTCGGGCCCGCGAGCCGCAGCCGCGGCGTCCTGCGCGAGCTCGTCGCTGCCGGCGTCGACGTCGTGCGTCTCAACCTCGCTCATCCCAGCCCCGAGGCGCACGCCCAGGCCGCGCGGATCGCACGCGAGGAGGCCGCCGCGGCCGGACGGGTCGTCGCGGTCCTCGCCGACCTGCCCGGGCCCAAGATCAGGACCGGCCCGGTCGTCGGGGGCGAGGTCCTGCTCGAGGCCGGAGGCGCGCTCGACCTGACGACGGAGGCCGTCGAAGGGGACGAGCACCGCGTGACGACGTCGCTCGCGGCGTTGCCCGAGATCGTCACCCGCGGCGACCAGGTCTTCCTTGCCGACGGCGAGATCGTGCTCGAGGTCGTGGCCGCCGAGGGGACCGAGGTCCGTACCAACGTGGTGCGCGGCGGCGTGCTGCGCTCGCGCAAGGGGATGCACCTCCCGGAGCACGAGGGCCGGATCGAGGCGTTCACGGAGCGCGACCGCGAGTCGCTGCGCGACGCGGTCGACCTTCGGGCCGACCTCGTCGGTCTGTCGTTCGTGCGGGACGCGGAGGACCTGCGCCGCGTTCGCGCCGAGCTTCCCGACGACGACCCCCCGCTGCTCGTGGCGAAGATCGAGACGCGGTCCGCGGTCGAGAACCTCGCCGAGATCGTCGAGGAGGCGGACGCGGTGATGGTCGCCCGGGGCGACCTCGGCATCCAGACCGAGCTCCCCGAGCTGCCGTTGCTGCAGAAGCGGATCATCCGCTCGTGCAACTGCGCGGGGAAGCCGGTCATCACCGCGACACAGATGCTCGAGTCGATGACGAGGGCGCCGCTGCCTACGAGGGCCGAGGTCGCCGACGTGGCGAACGCGGTCCTCGACGGGACCGACGCGCTCATGCTGTCCGAGGAGACCGCCGTGGGGGACCGCCCGGTCGACGTCGTGGAGACGATGGACCGGATCATCGAGGCGGCGGAGAGGTCCGCGAGCGACCACGCCTCGCCCGTGAGCGAGAGCCTCGGAGGCGACCGGGTGTCGTGGGCGACCGCGCACGCCGGCGTGCAGGCCGCGCTCGACCTCCGGGCGGCGGCGATCCTGTGCCCTACGAGGAGCGGCTCGACCGCTCTCAAGGTCGCGGCGTTCCGGCCCCCGATGCCGATCGTCGGCATCTCCCCTTTCTCGCACCCGCGGGCGATGCTCGCGCTCGCCTGGGGCGTGACGCCGCTCGGCTCCGCGTCGGAGCTCCCGCAGGGCGCGCCGGGCGAGGACGTCGACGTCGCGGTCAAGGCGGCCGTCGCCGCGGGAACGGTGACGCCGGGCGACGTCGTCGTGGTGGTGGCCGGGGGCCCGGCGGCCCCGCCCGGCGGCACCGACCTCGTCCGTGTGATGACCTGCTAGCCGTCTAATCCTTGGGCTCGAGGTCCTTCACGGCCGGACCCTGGATCACCTTCCCGTCTATGTCGAAGCGGGAGCCGTGGCAGGGGCAGTCCCAGGTCGTCTCCGCGTTGTTCCATGTCACGATGCAGCCGAGGTGCGTGCAGACCGCCGACACCTTGTGCAGCTCGCCGGCCTCGTCGCGGTACACCGCCACCTGACCCGGCGCCGTCCCGCTGACCGCGGCCTCCCCGGGCGCGAGATCGCCGGGCACGCCCGACTGCGGATGCTTCAGGCGGTCGCCGAACCAGTGGCCCGCGACCTTCACGTTCTCCTTGACGAACTTCGACGCCGACGCCTTCACCGTCGCACGGTGCGGGTCGAACAGCGGCGCCCAGTCGTTCTCGCCGGTGGTTACGAGGTCGCTGATGATCATCCCGGCGAGCGTCCCGTTCGTCATGC
>DATADL010000196.1:0-2801 GCA_036258555.1 Actinomycetota bacterium
CCAGGCGCCGTCCCGCTCGAACGCGCGCGCTACCGCTCGCGCGACGTCGCCGACCCACACCGGCTGGACCCGCTGCGGCTTCACCCCGACCTGCAGGACCACGGGAAGGCGCCGCGCCATGAAGGCGAACTTGTTCAGCGCGCGGTCTTCGGGGCCGTACGCCCACGAAGGGCGCAGCGCCGCCCACTCGAGCCCGCTGCTCCGCACGGTCTCCTCCGCGTGACCCTTCGCGCGGTACCAGACGACGGGGCTGCGCGAGTCGGCGCCGGCGCCGCTCATGTAGAAGTAGCGGCGCACCCCCGCGTCGACGGCCTCCGCGACGAGGTTCTCGGTCCCCTGGCGGTCGTACCGGTCGTAGGTGCGGCCTCTGCGCGGCGCCTCCACGGGATGGTTCGGGAACTGGACGCAGCCGACGACCGCGTCGGCGCCGGCGAGCGTCCCGGTCAGCGTCCGCGGGTCGGTCACGTCGCCGCGGACCGCGCCCGCGCCGGCGAGCTCGGGGACCTTCGCAACGGACGACGGGTCGCGCGACATGACGGTCACCCGGTGACCTGCGTCGATGAGTGCCTTCGTCACGTGCCGGCCGATGAAGCCCGTCCCACCGGCGACGACGACGTTCACGCGAGGAGCGCGTCTACGAAGGTCTTGGGGTCGAACGGCTCCATGTCGTCGACGCCCTCGCCGACGCCGACGAGCTTGATCGGGATGCCGAGGTCCTGTTCGATCGCCAGCGCGATGCCGCCCTTGGCGGTGCCGTCGAGCTTCGTCAGCACCACCCCGGTCACGCCCGAGGCACCCGCGAACTCGCGCGCCTGCACCAGCCCGTTCTGCCCCGCGGTCGCGTCGATCACGAGGAGGGTCTCCTGGACCTGCCCCTCCTTCTCGATCACACGCCGGATCTTGGCTAGCTCGTCCATCAACGGCGTCTTCGTGTGCAGCCGCCCGGCGGTGTCGACGATGAGCACGTCGACGTCGCGTGCCCGCGCGTGCTGGAACGCGTCGAACGCGACCGCGCCCGGATCTGCGCCCTGCTGGTGTTTGACGAGCTGGGCCCCCGACCGTTCCGCCCACACGCCGAGCTGCTCGTCTGCCGCCGCGCGGAAGGTGTCCGCCGCCGCTAGCGACACCGAGCGCCCGCGCTCCGCCAGGTCGCGCGCGAGCTTGCCTATCGTCGTGGTCTTGCCGGTGCCGTTCACGCCGACGACGAGCCATACGGTCGGACCCGACTCGGCCATCGCGAGCCCACGGTCGCGTTCCGTGTCGAACATGCCGACGAGCTCCTCGGCCAGCAGCGCCCTGACCTCGTCCGGCTGTGTGACCTTGCGCTCGCGGGCACGGTCCTTGAGCGCCTCGGTGATCCGCGTCGCGCTCTCGACGCCCACGTCGGCCTGGATCAGGGCGGCCTCGAGGTCGTCCCACGTCTCGTCGTCCGGCGTGCGTCCGAACGCGTCGGCGAGCCGGTCGGAGAAGAACTTGCGGCTCTTGGCGAGCCGGTCGCGCAGCGTGGGCCGCGGCCCTGCCGGGATCGGTTCCTCCGGAGCGGCCTCGGGCACAGCCTCGACGGGCGGGGCGGTGACCGGCGGGACGTCCTGCACGGGGGCCGTCTCCGCCTCGGGCGTGACGACGGGGGCCGGACGCTCTTCGACCGCGACCCCGCCGCGCTTCTCCTCCGCGTCGGGCGGCGCCTCGTCCCGGCCCCGGCGCGACACGAACAGCGCGCCGCCGACCACACCGAGCAGCGCGAGCGCGATCAGTAGCTCTGGGACGATCCCCTCGGGCATGGCGCAAGGCTAAACGACGAACCGCGCGGCCCGGACGGTTGGCGGTACCGTCCCCGCACTCGTGAGCTCCCGCCCGAAGACGCAGAAGAAGCGGTGGCCGAGGCGCGTCCTGGTGACGCTCGCGATCGTGGTGGGCGTCCCCGCGCTCGTCCTGGGCGTGGAGATATGGCTCGCGTTGCGACGGGAGTATCTGCCGACCGACGAGCCGCTGGAGCTCGACGCCGCCTTCGGCCCCGAGGGCGCTCCCCCGCTGGAGCTCGTCGTGCTCGGCGACTCCACGGCAGCCGGCATCGGAGTGGACGACCCTGCGGACGCGTACCCGACGCTGCTGGCGCGCCGGCTGGCCGCGGCGACACGTCGCCGCGTCGAGCTCACGGCGGTCGGCATCGCCGGAGCGCGCGTGGGCGACGTCGCCGACGAGCAGGCTCCGAGGGCCGTCGCGCTCGATCCCGACCTCGTCTTCGTCGGGATCGGCGCGAACGACGTCACGCACCTGACTTCGCTGGGCGACGTGCGCACCGACGTGACCCGTGCGTTGCGCACCCTGCAGAGCGGGGGCGCCGCAGTCGTCGTCGCGGGTCCGCCCGACATGCGCGTCCCGGTATGGCACCAGCCCCTGCGCCAGCTTTCCTATCTACGCGGGAAGCAGGTCGAAGGCGTCGTAGAAGACGTCGCGCGGGCGGAAGGCGCGGGCTTCGTGGAGCTGGCCGACGAGACCGGCCCGTTCTTCGAAGAGGATCCCGAAGCCCACTTCAGCGACGACGGGTTCCATCCGGGGCCCCTGGGCTACCGGCGGTGGGCCGACGCGATCTTCCCGGTGCTGCTGGAGGCCGCGCGGTCGAGCGACTAAGCGAGCGCGAGTGGGCTGGAGAACCGGATAGTCGCCTACGCCAGCGCGACGTCCTCCATGCGCTGCGCCACGACGTGCGAGACCCCGTCCTTCGCCATCGACACGCCGTACAGGACGTCCGCGGCCTCCATCGTGCGCTTCTGGTGCGTGACGATCAGGATCTGCGCACG
>DATADL010000197.1:0-4781 GCA_036258555.1 Actinomycetota bacterium
CCTGTCGTTCGTGGGCAGCCTCGTGCTCACGATCCCGCGCGAGACCGACACGACCAAGCAGGTGCTCGAGATGACGCTGACGACGTTCAAGCTCGGCTTCGGAGCGCTCGTCGGGCTCTTGGGGGGCAAGACGATCTGAGCGGATCGGGGTCGCCGGTGAGAGCATGTGTTCGTGCGGGTCGCCCTGATAGCCCTGTTCACAGCGATGGTGATCGTCGCCTTGTGGGGATGGTTGAGAGCGCGATCGACGGGTCGCTTCGCCGTCCGCGTCGGAAGCCCCGGCGCGTTCGACGGGACGCTGAGCAAGGGCGCGGGGCTCTTCGTCTGGGTCGCGCTCGGAGCCATAGTGCTGGTCGGCTCACTGTTGGCCGAACGGGACGACGAATGGATCGCGGCGGCGGGCGCCCCGTTACTGGCCTTCCTGCTGGTGATGGAGATCGTCTCCGTGCGCCGCCTCACGCGCTGACGTGTAGCCCACGCTTCCTTGCAGCGGGGTTTACAAGAAGAGTGCGATGTAGTTAACTCCGCACACGGACCGTGGAGCACGAGGCGTTCGGCATGTCGACGGCGTGGAGAGCGGGCGTCTCGGCCAGGCGGGCCGAGGCAGAAGTCGAGGCTCTCGACTTCGTCGTGGATCATCGACTTCACTGACGAGTAGCGCCGCGGCCTCCCACCCGGTCGCGGCGCCTACTCCTTCGCCGCGGCGACTCCTCCGCGCGACGTCCTGGGAGGATCGAGATGGCGAACGCCAAGCTCGTCGACATGAGCAGCCATCAGCCCTCGGTGGACTTCCATGCCGTGAAGAAGGGCGGGTTCATCGGCGTCGTCTGCAGGACCGGCATCGGCGAGTCGACCCCGGACACGAGCCTGGACGCGCACCGCGAGGGGGCTCGCTCCGCCGGACTGCACGTCGGCTACTACCACGTCCTCAGCTCCAAGGCGGCCGACGCTCAGGCGGAGTTCTTCCTCTCGCTCGCCAGGCCGCAGAGGGGCGACCTCCTGGCGGCCGACCTCGAACCGGGGAACCCGTCTCTGTGGGAGGGGATGACCGCGGGCGCGATCCTCGACGTCGTGCGGGCGTTCGTGCAGGCCGTGCGGCACGCCGCTCCTCACAACGCGCTTCTGCTCTACACGTACGAAAGCTTCTGGGCCACCACGATGGGCAACCCGCACGACGACCTCGGATGCGACTTGTGGATCGCGGCATACGCGACCGATTACAAGCCCTACGTGCCGGCCGCGTGGGAGCGGCGCGGTCCGAAGATGTGGCAGTTCACCGACGGGACCCATCCTGCTCCACACGAGGTGCCCGGGATCCCGGGGCCATGCGACCAGGACATGTTCCTGGGGTCGGCCGACGACTATCGGAGATACGTCGGCGCGTAGGGGGCCGCGCGGGAGGGATCGGGGGCGCTCCGCCGAAGGAATCCCGGCAGGCAGCAGATCGAGCGACGGCTCGGGGGAGACGGGAGGTCGACGGCGATGACGAGGCTCTTGCCGGCGAAGGCGGGACGGGTTCTGGCCGTCGTGGCGGCGATGGCGATGGTCGTGGCGGCGTCCGCCACCGCGCCCGCGGAGGCGGGCAAGCCCAAGAAGAAGACCCGGACCGTCGAGAAGGCCTACGCGGGCGCTACCGGCGTGCGCGGCGTCCAGGACTCGCCGTGTGTCGCCGAGCCCCTCGGCTGCGTTCGCTTCCCGATCGAGCCGGGAGAGCGGTTCGTCACGATCGAGGTGACCGACGCGTCCGGCCAGGACGTGTGGGCGTCCGTCTACGTCTACGGGTACAGCGACGGCACCGACGCGCACGAGCACGTGTGCGGCAAGGCCGACGCACCGTTCCGGCTCGCGTCCGGGCTCGAGGAGCTCGTCGTCGTGACGACGCAGACCACCGGCGGGGCGACGAACCCGTGCTCCGGGGCCGCGACCCAGGGGACGATCACGGCGGTCTTCTCGAACAGATAGGCGCTCCGCCGCGCGATTAGTTCTCGCTCCTCGCGCGGTCTCCACGGTCGAGATCCACTGCGACCGGGAGGTGACCATGGCCGATCGAGACGGCGTCCTGCGCGGCACGGGGAGGACCCGCGAGGAGTGGTTCGCCGTCCTCGACGAGCGCGGCGCGGCAGAGCGTGGCTATCGCGACAGCGCCCGGTGGCTCGTCGACGAGCACGGTCTCAGCGGGTGGTGGGCCCAGAAGCTCGTCGTCGAGTACGAGCAGGCGCGCGGCGTGCGCGCGCCCGGCGTCCGCCGGGACGGCACGTTCGAGGTGACCGCGAGCAAGACGGTCGCGGCGCCGGTCGACCGCGTCTACGAGGCGTTCGTCGACGGCCGCCGCCGGAGGTGGTGGCTGACCGACGGCAAGATGACGCTGCGGACGGCGCAGCCGGGCAAGTCCGCGCGGTTCGAGTGGGAGGACGGCTCGACGCGTGTGAACGTCGGGTTCACGGCCACCGGTCCGTCGAAGACCTCCGTCGCGGTCGCGCACCGGCGCCTTCCCGACGCGACGACGGCCGCCGCGGCCAAACGACGGTGGAAGGAGCGCCTGGCCGCGCTCGCCGCCTACGTGGAGGGGTGAGGCCGCGTCGCCCGGACGACGGCCAGATCGCGCTGCTCCCACACGACCTCGGGGTCGAGCCCCGCCTCTCGCAGCCACTCGAGCTGGTCGGGAAGCGGGCTCGGGAAGTCGTAGCCGGGCTCGTTCTCGATCACCGCGTCTCGAGGATCGCCGGGCTCCACGACGTCTCCCAGCACGAACCGGCCGCCCGGGACGAGGGCCGCGGCCACGCGCCGGAACAGCTCTGCCTTGCGCCGTCCCTCGAGGTGATGGACGGCGAGGGCGGACGCAACCAGGTCGAACGTCCCGTCGGGGAGCGGATCGGCCAGGTCGGCCTCCACGAGGCTCACCCGCGCCGCGGGCAGGACGCGAGCCGCTCCCGCGAGCATCTCGGCACTCGAGTCGACTCCGACGAGACGAGCGTCCGCGTGCAGCGCCAGAAGACGCGACGCGGTCTCGCCCGCGCCGGTGCCGAGCTCGAGGATCGTTCGGACGGCCCGGCCGCGCGTCGCGTCGGCTACCCGCGTCTGCAGCTCGTCGTAGCCCGCGATCTCCGCGCGGATGGTCGTGGGATAGGTCTCGGGGTCCCAGGTCACGTCGCGGACGCTAGCAGCGGCCGCGGTAGCCGTAACGATGGAGGAACGGGAACGCGACCGCAGTCGTGATCCAGCGGTCGACCCTGCTCTGCGCCGCCCGCCAGTCGGAGCGGTCCTCCAGGACGAACGTCCCCGTCGAGAAGCGAGACGGATTGCCGGCTATCGAGTGGCTCACGCCCAGGGTGACCGTCCGCTCGTCCACGAACGGTGAGACACCGTTCGCCTCGCCGGCGAAGGCCCGCGCGCGCTCCACGACGGCCCGCGGCGACGCGACGAAGTCCTCGTACCGGATCCGCAGCGCGCGTCCGGCCCCCGCGCGGCGCAACACCGCTTCCGACCCGAGGTTCAGCAGGTCCCACCGCAACGTCGCGTCCAGGGCCGTCCGCCGGCGGACCTCGCGGTCGCCCAGGGCGGACGCGTACTTGCGGCTGCGCCACGAGTGCGCGGACGCGTGCGGCTCCCGCACGAGGTGCACGTAGTAGGGGTCGAACCCTTCCAGCGTCGCGAGGAACGCCGCGTAGGAAGGTCGCTTGGACGTGTCGACGACCACGCGCGCGCCGGTGACCGCGGCGACCGCGGAGTAGAGCCGGTGCATCACACGCCCGTAGCCCTCGAGCGCCTCCCACCGGTGCCCCGTCCTCCGCCGCAGGAGCCTGATCGTGTTGTGCTCCTTGACGATCTCGTGCTGCCAGCGCGCGACCTGTGCGACGTCGACGTCGCGCAGACGTTCGAGCACGCGCGACCACACGGGACACCGGAAGACGACGCTCCCGCAGGCACACTCCGAGCTGCGCACGACGACGGGATCCCACAGGAAGCGGATCTCGCCGCCGCAGAAGAACCCGTCGAGCCCGCCGAGGACGTTGCCGAAGATCGTGCTTCCGCTCCGCCCGCGGCCGAGCACGTAGAGCACCTTCATCTTCGAATCCTAGGAACGGGCGGAAACTAAGTGCAGACGGTCAGTCGTCGAAGACGCCCCTGCCCCCACCCCAGATCCCGAGGTCCAGCAGCACGGCGACGACGACGAGGGGGATCCCCCAGCTCCTGAGCCCGCCGGTCTCGTTCTCGGCCACCGCGCCGGCAAGCGTCGTGGTGGGGAGGACGAAGAACCCGACGAGCGGCACGATCCAGCCGTCGTACGCGCGGCTGAGGTAGTCGGTCGTGAGCCACAACACGACCATGACGAACCGCGGCATGGCGAGGACGAAGGCAGCGGCGATGCAACCCATGCAGGGAGTCTAGAGACCGGTCTCTAACGAGGGGGCCGCGAACGACCCTTCTTCAGGAGTCCCGGCGGGCCGCCCTCCTTCTTGCCCCGCCCGGGCGGCACCGCGGGCGGGGTGGGATCCCCGGGTGGGGCCGGCGCCGGTACGGGGTCGCGCTCGGGCGCCGGTGCGGGTGCGGCGGCCGGAGCGGGCGCGTCGCGGAGTGGGACGGGGGCCGGGGCGGCGACGGGCGCGACGGAGGCGCCCTTCAGGTGGCCCGGCGGCTCGGCGTCCGAGTGCCACTTCGCGCAGCCGGGGTGGCGCGAGTGCGCCACGGACCGCACCTTTGCGTCGGGAGGCTGTTTGCACCGGGCGCGATCCCACGGCGGTGGCGGCGGAGGAGGAGGAGGCGGCGGCGGTGGCGGTGGC
>DATADL010000198.1:0-7239 GCA_036258555.1 Actinomycetota bacterium
GTCCGAGCCGTGCACGAGCGTGCCGGCCGTGTCGATCATGTCGTCGACGACGACGCAGATCTTGCCTGCGACGTCGCCGACGACGGCCTTCGTCTCGCTCTCGTTGCGGACGTCCTTGCTGCGCCGCTTGTGGAGGAACGCAACCTGGCCGTGCAATGCGTGGAACTCGGCCAGGTGCTGGACCCACTTGGCGGCGCGGCGGACGCCGCCGGCGTCCGGCGAGACGATCACGAAGTCTTCGTCGAGCAGCTCGGTGAAGTGGTGCGCGAGCACCGGCATCGCCGTGAGGTGGTCGAAGGGCACGTCGAAGAAGCCCTGGATCTGGCCGGAGTGCAGGTCGACGGAGATCATGCGGTCGACGCCCGCCGCCTCGTACATGTCCGCCATCAGCTTGGCCGTGATCGGCTCCCGTCCCTTGGCCTTCCGGTCCTGCCGGGCGTAGGGGTAGAGCGGGCACACGGCGGTGATCCGCTTGGCCGACGCCCGCTTGAGGGCGTCGATCATGATCAGCTGCTGCATGATGTAGTGGTCGACGGGGTTGCAGATGCTCTGGATCACGAAGGCGTCCCAGCCCCTCACGGACTCCGCGATCCGCGTGTAGTTCTCGGAGTTCGCGAACGTCGCCATCTCGACGTGGCCGAGCTTCATCCCGAGGTGCTCGGCTATCTCCTCCGCCAGCGGGCGGTTGGCGTCGCCGGACAGGAGAATGAGCCGTTTCCTGGTCGGTACCTGCATGGGGGGCGAGTGTATCCGCCTCTACCCGGCCCCGGCCGGGCGGGCGGAATACGCGGCCGGCCCGGCGGTTCCCCCTTGCGAGCGCGGGCAGTCCGCGCCGGCGAGGAGGACGAGATGACGGCGGTAGACGAGCGGGCGTCGCTGGTGAGGAGCCGGCTGATCGAGCGCATCGAGCGCGTGGACCTGCGCGTGCGCGACGTCCCGGCCGCGCTGCGGTTCTATCGGGACGTCGTCGGGCTCGAGGTGCGCGAGGAGAGCGAGACCCGTGCGGCCCTCGCGTCCCCCGGCGGCCCGGCGTTCCTCGCGCTCGATTCCTCCGGCGTGACACGCCCCGCCGATCCCCGCGCGACCGGGCTCTTCCACATCGCGATCCGTTTCCCGGCGAGGAGCGCGCTCGCCGACGCGCTGGCGCGGCTCGCCGCCTCCGGGATCCCCGTCGGCGCCGGCGACCACGCGGTGAGCGAGGCGCTGTACGTGAGCGACCCCGACGGCAACGGCGTCGAGCTGTACTGGGACCGGCCCGCCGACGAGTGGCCCGCGCCCGTCCCCGGGATGATCGTGCCGATGGTCACGCTGCCCGTCGACCTGCAGGGTCTGCTCGCCGGCGGGCGCGGGGGAGACGCCGTCGGTGAGCCCGCGGCCCCCGGCACCGACATGGGCCACGTGCACTTGCAGGTCTCCGACGTCGACGCGACCGCGCGCTTCTACACGCAGGAGATCGGATTGGACCTCACCGCGCGCATGGGGGCCGAGGCGGCGTTTCTGTCCTCGAACGGGTACCACCATCACCTCGGCGCGAACACGTGGCGGTCGCGCGGTGGCTCGCCGGCGGGGCGCGACCGCGCGGGCCTGGAGCGCATCGTCTTCGCGACCGGCCCCGACCGTCTCGAGACCCTGCGCCTTCGTCTGCGCGAGCACGGGCGCGAAGTCTCCGGTGACGAGGACCGCTCGGTCGTCGTGCGCGACCCCGACGGGATCGAGCTCCGCTTCCAGGTCTAGGCCTCTTCGAGCACGAGCTCCGGCTCCAGGCCGACGACGTCGCCGAGCCGCGTCGCCTCGGCTTCCAACGCGGTCCGCTGGGAGCGCGCGAGCTTCGCGAACGGCGCGACCCGTACGACGGCGCGCCGCGCCTTGCGCTCGAGCTTCCACGACGCACGCACGCGGCCGTCGACGAGGACGGCGGGCAGCGACCACACCGCGATCGGCTTCGGCGTGTAGACCCGGTCGAAGAAGGGCTCGTCGACGACCGCGACCTTGTGCGGCGCGCTCATGACGAGCAGCTGGTCGAACGACGGCAGCAGGCGAGCTCCCTCGGGCATCCGCGCGCGCCGCGCGGCGGCGACGTCGCGCGCGAGCATCCACCGGTTCTCGCCGTCGACCTCGACCTCCGTGAGCTCCTCTCCCAGCAGACGGAAGACTCGCCGCGCCTCGGGCGGCCGGACGCCCCACCAGCGCGCGGCCTCGGCCACCGACGCCGGCCCGTAGGCGGCGAGGAACCGGCGGAACGCCTCGGCCAGGGCCGCATCGGTCTCCCACGACTCCCACGCGCCGATCCACTGGTCCGGGCGGACGAACGTGACGTTGCGTCCCGAGCCGGGACCGAAGCATAGAAGCCCTCGGAACGCGGCAGGCTTCAGCAGCTCGCCCCACCCCGACAGGAGGCGCTCCTCGAGGTGACGCCTCTTCGTGATGCGGAGGATCTCGCGCGCGAGCTCCTCGCGGCCGAGCATGCGTCCGTCGAGTGCGCGGGGGACCGCGTCGAGAACCGCGGCGACGTCCGCTTCCTCCAACCCGAAGTACCTGAGGAACGACGGGTTCCGGTACTGGTCGCGGGTCGCCTGAGCCGCGCTGTAGAGCGGGAGGTCACTCGCCGCGAAGACGTGGAGCGTCCCGCGCATCGCCCACGTCTTGACGAGGTCTCGACGCTCGACGGCGGCGTCGACACGCGCCGCCGTCACGCCGTTGAGCCGCGCGCCCAGGGCGAGGGGGACCGTCGACATGATCTGTGCGTGCGCGCCGCAGATCCTCCGGACCACGTCCACGAGCTTCGTCGCCGGGGCACGCCGGCCCAGGTGCCCGCGGGCGATCCTCCAGGCGGTGACCCGGTCCCACGTGAGCCGCGTCAACGGAACGAGTACCGCTCCTTGCCGTACGCCTTCAAGGCCGCGAGGTAGAACATCGCGTGCGTGGGCACGTGCGGCTGGCCCGAGATCGTGACCACCCGCCCCCTGCGCTTGACCCATCGCTCGCCGAGGACGTGCGTGCCGTCGACGGTGGGAACCGAGGCCACCCACGCGAGACCGCGCCGGACCCGTCTCAGGTCGCTCGAGTCGCGGGCCCACGCGAACGCGTTGCCGAGCAGCGCCCTGCTCTCGTCGCCACCGGCGTCGAGCCGCCCCCTCAGAGCACGCGACACGTGGCGGAAGTTGGCCTCGGCCTGACCGTCCGCCTCCTCCGACCCGTAGCGCAGGAACCCGACCGGCCACAGCAGCGTCCCGCCCACCCCGGGGTCCGTCGTGTAGCAGTTGCAGTCCTCGTCGAAGAAGCGAGCCCTGATCGCGGCGCCGACCTCCGCGCGGCGGGCCGACCACTTGATCGCGTTCGCCTCCGCGGTCGGCGTGCCGAGCACCTCGGCCGCCTGCGCCGCGGCGCCGAGCCCGAGCCACACGGCCTGCGCCCCGACGAGCGACGTCCTCGGGCCGGTGCTCCCGCTGTCGGGGGACGCGCAGTGCAGGTTGGTCGTCGGGTCGCGGCAGATGTCGGTGAGGAACTGCGCCGCGCGCTGGATCGCCTCGTAGACGTCGGCCCTCTGGGTCAGGTAGAAGCGGTCGTCGGTCTGCGCGAAGTGGTCCCACAGCGTCCAGATGCCGAGGCCCGTCGAGTCGATCTCGTACGGGACGGGGCCTCCCGCGATGCCGTCCGCGTAGTAGTTCTGCGCCCAGTTGCCCGCCGGGGCCGTGCCGCCGCGCGAGGGGCGTCCCGCCGCCGCCTGGAGCTGCGCGTACCGGACGTCGTGGCGCTCGACCATCTCGGGATGGCCGGCTTCCTGCAGCGCGCGGTTGACGTAGGCCCCGTGGCGGACCCAGTCCAGCCCGAGCGGCGGCTGCGTCGAGATCGACGCGACGACGAGCCCGCCCGGCTCGGCGCCCCGGGTAGCCGGGTCGGTCGCCTGGCGCATCACGATCAGCGAACGCTTCGCGACGCGGACCACGGCCCGCGGGGCGCTCCTGGGGAGGGAGGCGCCCGTGAGCCAGGATCTCCACCAGCGCGCCTTGGCCGACGCGACCGCTCGCGCGGAGCGGTCGCGCGCCGCGTCGAGCAGCTCGATCGACTCCTCGATGGTCACCGCCGCGGCGATCAGCAGCGTCGTCGTCGCGGTGCGCTTGCGAGCCAGCGACAGCTCGTCGAGCAACGCCGCGTCCGCCTGTCCGGGCGCGGCCGCCTCGCCGGAGAGCTTCCCGTCCTCCGCGTCGTCGTACGCGCTCGTGCCCGTGCCGTCTTCGTACGTGTCCACGCCGATCGAGTGCGCGTTCGACCGGCGCACGAAGCCCATCGTGAGGGCGACCGAGGACGGCGCTTGCGTCGACTCGTCGGTCCCCGAGCGCGCGTGCACCACGGCGTCGGCGTCCCGGTCGTAGCTCGCGCCTCCGTCGTTGTCCTCTTCGGTGCACCAATCCTGGTGGGGCGCCTGCGGAGTCTTCGTGAAGACCGGGTTGAAGTTGGCGAACCCCACGACGCGGACGCTCCGGACGCGCGAGCGCGGCGTCCTCGTGACGCTCACCTGCCGGTAGAGGACGTCGTCGTCGTGGGCGACGACGTCGCGCACCGTCACGCGCAGGCCGACGGAGTTGCGGCGGAACGCCGTCACGACGACGTCGCCGTCGTCGTCCGCCCATCGCTGCGCCGACGGCCACCGACGGAGCCACTCGAACTGCCACTTGCCGGCGTTCCGGTTCCGCCACGCGAGGCCGAGCAGCGCGCCCTCGTTCGGAAGCGCGCCCATCCGCGGCTCGTCGCGGCTCGTCGTCCGGTACTTGACCTGGTCGTAGAAGGACGGCGACGGCCACTTGAGGACGGTGATCGTGGCCTTCTCGTTGAGCCCGGCGGTCAGCGACTGGTTGCCGGTGGTCGCCGAGATGTCTGTCGGGCCGAAGTCCTCGGGCTCGCCGGCGCCCGCGCAGTTGTTCGTCTGCGCCAGTGCTCCGCCCGGCGCGGTCAGCAGCGCTGCGCCGAGCAGGAGCGCGAGGAGACCGGCGGGAAGCCGCCGGGGTGATCGTGTGCCCACGGCTCTCCAGGATAGGGGGACGACGAAAGGCCCCTTCGTCGAGGTCAACGTCCGGGGGGCGGCGTTGGTTCGCGTGGGGGGACGGGGCCGGCCGGCTACGGCGACACCTGCACGACGATCTTGCCGAACTGGCCGCCCTCGTCGAGCGTCCGCAGCGCGTCCGCGGCCCCCTCGAGACCCACGACCCGGTCGACGATCGGACGGAGCTTCGACCCCGCTACCAGGCGGAGCATGTCCGACACGTTCGCGACGGATCCCATCGTCGAGCCGACGATCGAGAGCTGGTTCCAGAACACCCGGCGGACGTCGACCTCCGCGGCCGCGCCCGCCGTCGCCCCGGCGATCACGACCCGGCCCCCCTTGCGCAGCGCGCGCAACGACCCGTCGAGCGACGATCCGCCGGCGGAGTCGGCTACCAGGTCGACTCCGCGCTTGCCGGTCAGCCTCCGCACCGCGCGCCCGACGTCGTCCTCGCGGTAGTTGACGCCGCCGTCGGCGCCCAGCCCCGCGGCGCGCGCGAGCTTGTCGCCGGACGACGAGGTCACGAAGAGCTTCCCCGCGACGGGACGCGCAAGCTGGAACAGCGACAGCGCGAGCCCCCCGCCGATCCCGGTGACGAGGACCCACTCGCCCGGCTTCATCGCGCCGCGGTCGAACAGCATGCGGTAGGCCGTGATGAACGTGACCCCGAGGGCTGCGGCCTCCGCGAAGTCGAGGTGCTCGGGGATCGGGAAGACGTTGCCGGCCGGGACGCGGACGAGCTCCGCAACCGTTCCCGGCTCGTGCTCGCCGAGCATCCGGAACGCCGAGCACTCCGACTGCTCGCCCGACCGGCAGCGCTCGCACGTGCCGCAGGAGAGCGCGGGGTTGATCAACACGCGGTCGCCCGGGTGGATCCCGGGCGGGACCGAGTCGCCGACCGCCGCGACGACGCCGGCCCCGTCGGCGCCGAGCGCGTGCGGGAAGCGGTGCTCGATCTTCAGGGCGCCGCGCAGCGTCCAGAGGTCGAGGTGGTTGAACGCCGCGGCCCTCACGGCGACCGTGACCTCGCCCGGGCCGGGGGCCGGGTCGGGGACCTCGCGCAGCGCGACCGCGTCCAGGCCGTAGCCGTCGATCGTCAGTGCCCTCAGCTGGATCCTCCCGGGTCGGCTCGTCCGGGCGCTTGGATAACGCACCGGGCCGTTTCTGTCACACCCCCTGCCTAGCCTCGTTCCCAGCCGCACTCCCGGGCCAGGAGGTGAGCGCAGTGCCTGCTCCGAAGCCCACCAGCAAGTCCGCCGCGCCCCCGCGCTCCCCGCGCTGCCGGGCGTGCGGCGAGGTCATCGAGGTGCCGGAAGGATGGAGCCACGGGCCGGCCGTCCGCCGGCACTACTGGGCCCGTCACCGCGACGTCATGACGCGGACGAGCAAGAAGGCGTCGTCGTGACCGAGGCGCCGGCCGACGAGCCTGTCGAACCTCGCATGCCCGACCTCGGCGACCTCGTCGTCGTCCTCCTCGCGGGAACCCTCGCGGGACTCAGGGACCGCCTGGCGGAGGACGGCTTCGAGCCCGCGGCCGACCTCGTGGCGGACCTCGTCGACATCGCCGACGACTACCTCACGCGGGTGGCCGCGTGAGCGGCGGGCCGTCAGGCGTCGTCGTGCGCGACCGCGTTGCGGACCGCGGCGGCCACCGCCGCCGTCACGAGCGGGCCGAGGACGTCGAGGTTCGCGGGCGCCGACCCCGGCGGAGCGGGGGCCGCGACGGCGAAGACGACGTCGCCGTCGTAGCGGGTGTGGGCGGGATGCACCGCGATCGTTATGCCGTCCGAGCCCCGGCTCGCGAGCCAGCGCACCTCGCGCTTCTCGAACGTCCCCTCGACCGCGACGGCGGCAAGGACCGTGTTCGCCGGCAACGGCGACGTCTCTTCCGGTGGTGGCGTCCGCCTCGCCTCCGGCGCGCGCGTGCCCGCGAGGACCGTCCCGTCGGGCGCGAGGACGTCGCCGACCGCGTTCACGACCGCGACTGCCGCCGCGCGCGTCTCGCCCTCCTCGGCCACGCCGAAGCCGAAGCCGCCGGGCACGGCGTGCTCGCGCCCCGCCCACTTGCCGACGGTCGTGCCCGTCCCCGCGCCGACGAGCCCGGTGGGCGGCGCGCCCTCGGCGGCCGCGTCGCACGCGCTCCGCCCCTGGGCCGCGCCGGGCCTCACGTCGGGGCGTCCGGCCGCGACGTGAGGCCC
>DATADL010000199.1:0-28771 GCA_036258555.1 Actinomycetota bacterium
GCGCCGGCGCGCGCGGAAGAGCAGCTGCTCGAACGCGGGGACGGAGAGCCCCAGGAACGACGCGGCTTCGGAGGAATCCCAGTCCTGCACGTATCGCAACGACATCGCGACCCGCTGCCGGTCCGGAAGGCTCGCGAGGACCTGGGCGAGGACCATGCCGTCCTCGCAGGAGGGGAGGTCCCTCGCAGGCGTTCCCGCAGCGTCCGCCGGGTCCCACTCGACCTCGCGGCTGCGCTTGCGGCCCGCGTCGACTGCGAGGTTCGTCGCGATCGTCTTGAGCCACGGCCACAGCGGGCGGGAACGGTCGAACGTGTCGAGCTTGTCGAGCGCGCGCAGGATCGCCTCCTGCGCCACGTCCTCCGCGAGCGCGCGGTCGCCGGTCTTCCGTGCGACGAGCCGGACGAGGCGCGGGTAGAAGCGCTGGTAGAGGTGAGCGAGCGCCTCCCCGTCGTCGCCCAGCGCGCCCTGTACGAGCGCGGCGTCCGTCAGCTCGATAGTGCCCGGGTCCATCGCCGCCGCCTGAGATAGGTCGTCGGGCTCCGCCCACCCGCGGAGCCGGCCTGAGGCCGTCCGTTTCTTACCAGAACCCCGCCTCGAAGGCAAGATGCTTGTCCTGCTCTGCACGGGGGCCGCGCGTAAGGAAATGCCCCGTTCGTCCGTATTCGGTGGCGATGAGAGCGGACCTGGTCGACGCGCGCGCAGTCCCGCCGGCTCCCGGGCGCGAGCTCTCGCCGGAGGACGCGGCCGCGCTCGTGTCGTCGCTCGACCCGGACGTGACCGCGGGAACCGCGGCACGCGTCCTGCTGGAGGTGGCAGGCGCGCGCTCGTGCGGCGTCTGGCGCTTGGAGGCGGGGATCGCCACGGCGATCGGCAGCGCGGTCGCGCCGGACGGGCGGCCCGTGCCCGGCTTTGCGGGACGGGCGGAGCATCCCTCTCCCGCGATCGCCGACGCGGTGTCGGCCGGCCGGGGGGTCCGTTCGGACGCGCCACCGGACCGCACGCTCGCGCCGGCCGAAGCGGTCGCCGTCCTCGTGCTTCCGCTCCCGGGCGACGCCGCCGTCGTCGCGGCGCTCGACGCCGACGAGCACCGGCTCCGATCCTGTGACGGAGCCCTGGCAAGCGCGTGCGCGAGCGCCGGAGCGGCTCTGTCGAACGCGTACGCGTACGCGCGGCAGCGCGCCGCGCTCGCAGCGGCGCAGCACCGCGTCGAGCGGCTCGAGGCCGCGCATGCCGAGGGTCACCGCAGAGCCCGCGACACGGCGCTGGCTCACGAGCGCGACCGGATCGCCGCGCGCCTGCACGACACCGCCGGGCAGCTCTTCGTCGCGATCGCGCTGCTCGCCCGGCACGAGGCCGAAGGCGTTCCCGCGGCGACGGACGCGGCCGCTCGCTGGCATCGCCTCGCCGACCTCGCGGACCAGGGCAAGTGGCAGATCGACCACGCCGTCGACGCGCTCGCGTTCTTCCCCGCGGCGCGGCACGGGCTCGCGCCCGCGCTGAGGTCCCTGGCGTCGTCGTTCCACGTGGACGGCGAGCTCGACGTGATCGTCGACGTCTACGGCCCTGCCGTCCGGCTCGGCGCCGCCGTCGAGCGCGCGCTCTACCGCGTCGTCCACGAGTGGCTCGCCGACGCACGGCGCTCGCGCAGCAGCGTGGTGCGCGTCGTCCTGGCGTTCGACGGCGACGTCGTCCGGCTCGAGGTAGCCGACGACGGCACCGGGCTGACCGAGACGATCCCCGACCGCGGCCGTCCCGGGACGAACGGGCTGCGCCGCACCGTCGCAGACGTCGGCGGGAGCTTCCACATCCGCAACGCCGACCCGTGCGGCGTACGCGTCGAGGTCCGGGTACCGCGAGCCAAGCCGTGATCCGGGTCCTCGTGGTCGACGGCCAGCCGGTGGTGCGCGAGGGCCTGATGGCGATCCTCGACGAGCCGGGGCTCTCCGTGTGCGGGCAGGCCGGCAGCGCGGTGGAAGCGGTCGCCGAAGCAGCGCGGCTTCGTCCGGACGTCGCCGTCCTCGACGGGCGGGTCCCGGGCGCGACGGGCGTCGAGCTGTGCGTGCAGCTCGCGCGCACGGTGCCTGGCACGCGCGTCGTGGTCCTGGCCAGCTTCCCGAACGACGGCGTGATCACGAGCGCGTTCGCCGCCGGCGCGCGCGGCTTCGTCCTCAAGGAGTCCGACCCCGCTGTGATCGTGCAGGCAGTTCGTACGGTCGCGGACGGCTCGACGTTTGCGGACCCCAAGATCGCCGCGAAGCTCGTCGCGCTCGCCACGCGCGGCCGCCGCGCGAAGGGACCGTTCGACCTCACGCTCCAGGAGATGCGGGTGCTGGAGCTGCTGCCGCGCGGCCTCACCAATCACGAGATCGGCGCGCACCTCGGCATCGGCGAGAACACAGTCAAGACGCATCTTCGCAACCTGATGCGCAAGCTCGGTGCGCGCGACCGCGTCGAGGCCGCGGCGATCGCGCTGCGCGAAGGGCTCGCGTGAACGTCCGTAAGGCACGGGCGCCGTCGCACGTATCCCCGTCGACACGCCGGGACGCGCGCTTTCCGTAACGCGCACATACGCCCGCTATGCGGGGTGAGTTTGCGAGCCACGGCGGGTGAGTGGTCACCCGAAGAGATGAAGGAACGCTCTCGGCGTCAACGGAACCGGAGGTCATGGCGCGGCACGCCGTGGCCACTGAGGCGGAAAGGGGTGATCGCTGGGCGGCGACTCGATAGCGGGCAGGCCGTCCGCGGTGCGGACGGCGCAACACCGAACGCCGGATCGATCCGGCTCGACCTCAGGTCGTTCTCTCGAGACTAGGAGATCTCTTTGAAGAAGAAGCTCATCGCCATCGCGGCGGCAGCCGTCGCGATCGTCCCCCTCACGGGCTCCCCGGCGTCCGCCAGCGTCACCGGAGGGTTCGTCTTCGAGTGCACGGCGTCGCTGCCCGAGTTCCCGGCCGACGCGGGCACCGGCAGCTGCGGGAGCGCCGCTCCCGTCGGCACGACGTCCGTCCCCTCGACGGCAACGGGCTCCGTGGCGGGCGTCACGGCCGCCAACCAGCCGTACGCGCTCGTAGCGGCCGGCGCCGGGAACTTCTCCGCGACGTTCGACTACGCCGAAGGCTGCCTCGCGGGTGGCGTCCCGCCGCCCCTCGGGACCGCGAGCGGGACAGCGACCGTCACCGGGCTCACCGGCGTGAAGGGCGGCGCCCCCACCACCGCGACCGCGACCCTCGACTTCGAGTGGGTCCGCGTCGGGCTCACCGCAGCCGTGACGTTCACCGACGGCGAGATCGTCTTCAGCGACGACACGGCCACCCCCCTGGTCATGCAGAGCGCCGTCGCCGAGGCCGCGTTCGGCCCGGTGCTGCTGGGCAACAACTCGTGCCCGAGCGGAGGTCCGCTCAAGGCGGTCGTCGCGGGTGCCGCGGAGTTCGGGGCCTAGACCCCGGAACAGGGGCGACGTCGGGGGTGGATCTGTGCGGGACCTCCCCCGACGCCGGCCCGCTGGAAACATCCTAGTGGCGGACGAAAGGACGGGATCGGTCGTGAGGGCAGAGCCGAGAAGAGCGATGCGGCGGGGATGCGCAGCGCTCGCAGCCGCGCTGTCCCTCGGCGCCCTCGCGGCCCCCGCCCCCGCCGCCGCGCGTCGCGCCGCGTCGGCCCGCGGCGCTCTCGTCCGGCTGGGGCTCCTGCCCCAACCGCCGGTCGATACCGTCAAGCAGGGGCGGATAGTGCAGGTCGACGGCGCTCGCGACAGGCTCTACTACACGTACTTCAACGACGCCGACGGGCGCTCGACGTGGCTCGTCGAGTACGACCTTCGCACGCCGATACCCAGCTTCGTGCGCAGCGGGCGCGTCGCCGCGCCGAACGAGATCCCGGCGCCGTCTCCGTACACGACCGGGGTCGACTCGAAGCGCGACCGGCTGCTCTTCCTCCGTCCCAGCGACGTCGGAGAGAACTCGATCCTCGTCGTCGACACGGCGAAGTTCGAGACCGAGACGATCTGGAGCCTCACCCGAGCCCTCCCGGGGTTCTTCCCGATGGGCATGACGTACTCGCCCGTCGACGATCGGGTCTACCTGGTCGGCGAGATGACCCAGTCGATCGTCGTCGGCAGCGGCGGCACCGGACGCAAGGCGATCGGTCCGGGCACCTCGATCGTCGCGCTCGACGGCGCCACCGGCGCGTTGGTCTGGGCGACGCCGCTTCCCGAGTGCCAGCAGGCGCTGTACAGCCTGGGTCTCGGTGCACTCGTCGCGCGCAGCGAGACGAAGCCGCGCCTGCACGTCGCGTGCACGACCGGAGGGACGGGCGGTGGCGACGCGTTCCCGGGACAGGCCGGTCTCGTGCGCGTAACGGTGGATCCGAAGGCCGCGCCACAGGACGCGCTGTCGTTCCATCGCGAGTTCTTCCCGATATCCGGCTCGTACTTCTCGGGCAGCTATCCGGGGATCGCGTCGTTCGACCCCGGCAGCGACCGGTTCTTCATGCAGAGCCTCGCGCGCACGACGCCGGGCGCGTGGGTGTTCGACGGACGCCTGGCCGCGTGGGTGGGCTTCGTGACCGCGCCGGGGGCGAGCAACTACTGGGGCGGCGTCAACAGCGGCACCGGGAAGTTCTACATGGGCAGTCCGTCGGCGGGGAACCGCAAGGGCTGGCTCCTCGCCACCGACGGCCGCGCCACGCCCATTCCGCAGGGGTTCGTAACGAACGTCGACGTCAGCGGGTTCATAGCCGGCGATCCCGGCAGCAACCGGCTGTTCGTCCCCGTCCTCGACGCGGACCACCCGGGATACTTCGACCTGATCGTGCTCCGGGACGAGACGCCCGACGCGGACCCGTTGCGCCCGCCCGACTACGACGCGCTGACGAGCGACGTGCCTGAGACGACGGAGACCGTCTCCAACTTCTCCGGCGGCGCCAACGGGTTCGGAAGCCGCGCCGTGCTCGTCGGGGGATACCGCGGCGCGCTCAACTCGGCCGGCGAGGTCGTGTCGGTCTCGCAGCTCCGCGGCGGCGACCGGGGCGTGACCGCCGCACGCGTCCCCTCGCTCGACCTTCGGCCGATCGGCGCCTCCGCGACCGCGCAGGCGCTCGTCCCCGACAGCAGCACCGAGGCCGAGCTCGAGGAAGGCGCGGAAGTGGAGTGGCCGTGGACGCCCGCCTCGTGCCTCGACGGGACCGGCGAGGGCGCCGAGGCCTCCGGTGAAGGCCCGGGCGAGGCATCCGTGAGCTGCGACCTCGGCGAGGGCTCCGTGACCGCCACCGCCTCGTTCGACGCGGTCTACGGGACGGCGTTCAGGATCGGGCGGTCGACCTTCTCCGCGGAGGCGCGGCGGGACGACGAGCTCGGCGTCGTCACGACGACGACCGCGACCGCGCACGGGATCGAGCTCGCGCCCCCCGGCGCCGGGTCGGTCACCGTCGCCGACGTCGTCGCGACCGCGACGACGAGCGCGCACGGGCGTCCCGGGACCGCGAAGGCGAGGTGGGAGCGGACGCTCTCCGGCGTGGTCGTCCGCGACGCCGAGGGCGCGGTGACGCAGCGCGTGGGCGAGTGCACGTCGACGGCGCCGGACGACCAGTGCGCCTCGCTGCAGCAGCGCATCAACGACGCGCTCGGGACGAGGATGCGCGTCGACCTCTTCCGCCCCGACGTCGTGAAGACCCCCGGGGGCGCGTTCGCGGGCGTGCAGCAGAGCGACGGGCAGTTCTTCAACGCCCGGACCGTCAACGGCCAGGGGACGAGCTTCACCGGCGAGGGCGGCAGTCGCGCGGCCCCCGCGCTCCAGGTCACCGTGTTCAACGACTCGGTCGAGCGGTCACGGCTGCTCGTGCAGGTCGCGGCCATCCAGACGAACTCGATCTACACGATCGCCCCCAAGGCCGAGTACGAGACGGCGACGCCGGTGCCGGTCGTCGACGATCCCGCGCCGCCACCGCCGGCCCCGCCCGCGGCTCCCCCACCCGCTGCGGACGTCGTGACGACGGACCTCGCCACGCCCCCCGATACGGACGAAGCGACGGCCACCGGCGAGGTCGCGGACGTCGCGGCCCCCGTGGCGATGCCGGTCGAGGAAGCCCCCGGCGTCATCGCGTTCTTCGCTCGCGGCCCCGTGGAGGGCGTCATGGTCGCCGCGATCTGGATCCTGTTCGGCTGTGCCGGCGGCGCCGTCTGGAAGCGGCGCTCGCTGCTCGAGGTAGTGAAAGGACGCTCGTGAGCGATCAGACCGCACCCCGCACGCCCCACCGGACGGCCGCGCTCGCGGGGTGGAAGCTCACCGCGGCATTCGTCGCGGGCGCGCTCGTCGGCGCGGTGTCCGCAGTCCAGATGGTCCCGAACTTCCAGGGCACGAGCGCGGACGGCGAGGCCGTGGCGCTCGACGGCAGTGGCGGCACCGCGATCACCGGGTCGGCCGGTACGGGCTCCTCCCTCACCGCGAAGGGCGGGAGGGGGGCCGCGGGCGGCGCGGCGAGCGGGGGCGCGGGCGGGCCCGCCCTCGCGGACGGCAAAGGCGTGCTGCCGCCGGGACGCCCGGGGCTCGAGTGCGCTCCCGGCAAGAACGGCGGCTCGACCGACCAGGGCGTCACCGGCACCGAGATCAAGATGGCGACGACCGTCGCGGAGTCGGGCCCCGGCGCGGCGTTCCTCGGCGAGGTCCGTTACGGGATGGACGCCGTCGTCTCCAAGGTGAACGCCGCCGGCGGGATCTGCGGCCGCAAGCTCGTGATCCAGTACGTCGACGACGCGTGGGACGCGCAGAAGGGCGCGCAATACCTCCGCAACTTCATCCAGGAGGGCGTCTTCGCGATCCCCGTCGGGCCGTCGTCGGAGGGTCTGCGGGTCGTCATCGACTCGGGTGACATCGACCGCGCGCAGCTGCCCGTCGTCGGCACCGACGGCATGCTCCAGAACCAGTACGTGACCTCGAGCGGCGCCGCCCAGCCGTGGGTGTGGCCGGTCGCGGCGGCCACGGTCTCGTCGGCGCGCATCATGGTGCAGGAGGCCTACAAGCGCGGCGCACGCGACTTCAGCATCGTCTTCGACAAGAACTACCGCTTCGGCGTCGAGGCCGCGGAGGCGTTCAACGCGGAGGTCGAGCGCCTGACGGGCAAGCCCGTTCCCGGCTACAACTCCCAGTACACGTGCCAGGACCAGTTCTGCGGGATCATCGGCGGCGAGACGAGCTATCCCGGCGACGTCGCGACGTTCGAGGAAGGAGACTTCGTCGCGCTGTTCGTCGAGCCCGACACGGGCCTCGCGTGGATGAACGACCCCAACACGAAGCGCCCTGCGGACGTGAAGCACGGCTACGGCGCCGCGCAGCCGCTGTTCACCCGCGAGTTCGCCGAGAACTGCAAGTCGAAGTGCGACCAGATGCGCGTCTGGACCGGCTTCAAGCCGCCGATCGAGGGCTACGCGAACGACCCGATGGTCAAGCAGTACGTCGCGGACCTCAAGCGCAACAAGCCCGACGCGGACGAGTTCAACGCCTTCACCGAGGGCGGCTACGTCGGGATGCTGCTCCTGGTCGACGCGCTGAAGATGGTGGGGCCGGACCTCACGCGTGAGCGCCTGAAGACCGCCCTCGACCACATCTCGCTGCGGAGCGGCCTCACGCTCCAGGACAGGCTGCCGTTCACGCCCGCGACCCGCTTCGCCAACACGACGATGCAGGCGTTCACGATCCAGTACAAGGGCACGTTCGGCGGCTGGAGGTCGGGCCCGATCGTGCGCGACCCGAGCCCCTGACGGCACGTGAGCGACCTGCTCGTCTACCTGTTCCTGTCGATCCCCCTGATCGGCGCGTTCGCGATGTTCGCGATGGGGATCTCGGTCATCTACCGCGCCTCGCGCGTGCTCAACCTCGCCCACGGCGCTATGGCGATGTTCCCCGCCTACGTCTACTACTCGCTGAGCAACGCCGGCGTCCCGATGTGGGCGGGCCTCCCCGCCGCGGTCGCGAGCGGCGCGGTCCTCGGCGTCGCCGTCGAGCGGATCTTCGTCCGGAGGCTCCGCTCGCAGGGACCCACCGCGCAGACCGTCGGGACCGTCGCGGTGACCGGCCTACTGATCGCGATAGCGGCGAAGGTGTGGGGCACGTCGCCGACCCTCGCACCCCCTGTCTTCCCCGAAGGCCAGGTGCAGGTCGGCGAGGCCGCCGTGCGCTACGGCGACCTCGGACTGTTCGCGGTGGGCCTCGTGGTGTCCGGCGTCCTGTTCGCGTTCTTCAAGCTCACCGAGGTCGGCCTCGCGATGCGCGGCGCCGCGCAGAACCGCCGCGCCGCCGCCCTCATGGGAGTCGACCCCGACGTCGCCGCGGCCGGCGCGTGGGCGCTCGGGGGCGGCCTGGCCGCGCTGGCGGGCGTGCTGCTCGCGGCCGTCACGAGCCTCGACCCGTACAGCCTCTCCCTCCAGGTGCTGCCGGCGTTCGTCGCGGCCCTGATCGGCGGGCTCGAGAGCCTGCTCGGCGCGGTCGCGGGGGCGGCGCTGGCCGGGGTGCTGTTCGGCGTCGTCCCCGCACTCGCCGAGCTGCCCGTCGTCGGCGGCGTCCTCAGGTACTCCGGCGCCACACAGCTCGTGCTCACCGTCCTCGCGCTCGTCGTGATGGCGGTGCGCGGCCGCCGTCTCACGGGGGCGGAGGCGAGCGAGTCCGGCCTCAGCGCCGACACGGGCCGCGGGGGCCTGCGCGCCACGAAGCTCGGGCGCCGTCACGTCGTGGCGCTCGTCGCACTGGTGGCGTGGCCGTTCCTCGCGCCGTTCTCCGCGCTCGGGACGTCGCTGCTCGCGATGGAGCTCGCCCTCGTGGCGATCTCGCTCGTCGTGCTCATCGGCTGGGTCGGGCAGATCTCGCTCGCGCAGGCGAGCTTCGTCGGCGTGGGCGCCCTCGTCACCGCGATGGTCTCGCGCACCTGGGGGCTCGGCTTCCCCGTGAACGTCGTCGTCGGCGCCGCGGCCGCCGGCCTCGCCGCGGCGGGGCTCGGCGTGATGGCGCTGCGCGTGCGCGGTCTCTACCTCGCCGTCGCGACGCTGATCTTCGCCTGGATGGCCGACCAGTTCCTGTTCCCGTCGCCGTGGCTGGGGGCCGGGACCGGAAGCTCGACGATGCCCGACCAGCGGTACGGCTTCGAGGGCGGCTTCCCGTCGTTCGACTTCACCAGCCGCACGACTCTCTACTTCGTGATGCTCGCCGTGATCGTGCTCGTCACCGCCGCTCTGGCGAACCTGCGCGACACCCGCGCCGGGCGCGCGTTCTTCGCCGTCCGCGGGTCGGAGCTCGCCGCGGCCTCCCTCGGCATCGACGTCATCCGCTACAAGCTCGTCGCGTTCGCGGTCGCCGGCGTGCTCGCCGGTCTGGGCGGCAGCCTGATGATGCTCGAGCAGCGCACGATGGTCCCGTCGCAGTTCCTGTTCACGGTCTCGCTGCAGTACCTCGCGATCGCGGTCGTGGGGGGGCTGACGAGCCTCGGCGGCGCGATCGCGGCAGGGTGCCTCTTCGCCGGGCTGAACGAGCTGTTCTTCCGGGTCTCTGCGCTCTCGGGATGGCTCGAGGTCGTGTCGGCGGGCCTGCTCGCCGTCGTGCTGCTCGTCCAGCCCGGAGGTCTCGCGGCGATGGCGCGCAACCTGCGCTCGGGGTCGACGCGCGCGGCGCGCGTCCTCGCGCCGGTCCTCGCGCCGGTCCCCGCGCGCGTCGGGCCGCTGGTCGCCCGTGCGCGGCGGCGCGGCGCCGGGACGTGGCGCAAGGCCCCCGTCGCCGACGACTGGTTCGCGCGCGCCGCGGCTCGTCCCGACCCCGCGTCGAACGGCCACCCGGCCCCCGTCGAAGAGCCGCCGCAGGCCGTGCCCGAGACGCCCTTGCGGCTCGCCGGGTTCGCGGCGGCTGCAGCAGAGGTCCCGCCGGAACGAGCCGAGCGCAGGGCGTTCCTCGCGGCGGACGGCGTCACCGTGCGATTCGGAGGGCTCACCGCCGTGTCGGAGGCCTCGCTGCGCGTGCACGAAGGCGAGATCGTCGGCCTGATCGGACCCAACGGTGCAGGCAAGACGACGCTCTTCAACGCGATCCTCGGCCTCAACGAGCCGGCGGAGGGCCGGATCGCGCTGTACGGCCACGACGCGACGGAGCTGCCGCCCCACGTACGCGCTCGTCTGGGTGTCGCGCGCACGTTCCAGGTGATCCAGCTCTTCAACGAGCTCTCGGTCTTCGACAACCTCCTGGTCGCCACCCACCTGCACAACGACTCCGGGATCTTCTCGAACCTCGCCGCGGCGCGGAAGACGCTGGATGCCGAGACGGCCGCGCGCGACCGCGTCCGCGAGGTCCTCCGGCTCCTCGCGCTCGAGGACGTAGCCGGCGAGGGCGTCCGCAACCTGCCTTTCGGCACGCTGCGCATGGTCGAGCTGGGGCGCGCGCTCGTCACCGGTGCGCGGCTGCTCATGCTCGACGAGCCGGCGTCGGGACTGAACGAGGCCGAGACCGACCGGCTCTCCGACGTCGTCCGCACGGTCAGGTCGCTCGGGGTCTCGGTCCTGCTCATCGAGCACGACATCCGGATGGTGACCGGGGTGTCCGACTACGTCTACGTCCTCAGCCAGGGCAGCATGATCGCCGAGGGGCCGCCGGCGCACATCCAGCGCGACGAGAAGGTCGTCGCGGCGTACCTCGGCAAGGCCGCGGACGCCCCGGAGCGCGAAGGCGCGGCCGTCTGATGCTCGACGTCCGCGACATCGACGTCTACTACGGACCCGTGCAGGCGCTGCGCGGCCTCAGCCTCCGCGTCGACGAGGGCGAGATGGTGGCATTGCTCGGCGCGAACGGCGCGGGCAAGACCACGACGCTCCGGGCGATCTCCGGCCTCTTGTCGCCCGCCCACGGCTCGATCCGCGTCGGCGGCCAGGACGCCGGCAGGCTGCCGGCGCAGAAGGTCGTCCGGCTCGGCGTCGCTCACGTGCCCGAGGGCCGCGAGCTGTTCGCCGAGCTCACCGTCGTCGAGAACCTCCGCCTCGGGCACTGGTCGCGCAGGCGGGAGCGCGCGCGTCTAGTCGAGCGCGTCGAGCGTGTCTTCGAGCTGTTCCCGAGGCTGCGCGAGCGCGCGGACCAGCTCGCGGGGACGATGTCCGGCGGCGAGCAGCAGATGCTCGTGGCGGGACGGGCGCTCATGAGCGAGCCGCGACTCCTGCTGGTCGACGAGCTCTCGATGGGCCTCGCGCCGATCGTCGTCGAGCAGCTCTTCGGTGCCCTCCGTCAGGTGAACCGCGAGGGCACGGCGGTGTTGCTCGTCGAGCAGTTCGTCCACCTGGCCCTGCAGAACACCCGGCGGGCCTACGTCCTGGCCAAGGGCGAGGTCGCGGTCGAGGGACGGAGCGAGGAGCTCCTCGCGTCGCCCGACGTCATGGCCGCGTACCTCGGCGAGACCGGAGGGAGCGACGCCGCCTCCCGCGCGCGATCGAACGGGTCGAACGGCGCGCACCCCGCCGGGGTGACGACTAGTGCTCCACTCACCCATCCGAGTGAAGGAAGTGCCCGCACAGCAGGAGAACCCCAGACCCAGCAACTCGACACAGAAGGAGACTCACGATGAAGCGCCGCTGGTCGATCCCCCTCGCCGCAGGCCTGTCCGCGCTCGTGATGGCGTCGGCGGCAGCGCAGGAGGGCTGCGTCCCGATCGAGCCGAAGAAGTGGGAGGGAACGATCGCATACGGGGGCGGCGGATGGGTCGGTCCGAACGCGTTCGAGCAGGGCGGCTGCAACTGGAACGGCGCCGAGGCCCTCAACGGTAGCGACACGATCGTCTGGGACGTCGACGGCTACGGTGGCGTCACCGCCTCGATCACGCAGCAGTCGGCCGATCCGCTCTTCCACCCGCTGCAGGGCTACTTCCTCAACGAGAACTGCGAGCGCGGCGGCGCCTGGGGCTCGACCGAGCCGGGCACGCCGTACACCGTGGGGATCCCCGAGGGCGCCAGGTGGATCGTCGTGATCCAGGAGTACGGCGGCGTCCAGACCACCGTGACGATGGAGACCCCGGGCCGCAAGTGCGAGCCCGTCGAGACGCCCAAGCCACCGAAGAAGAAGAAGCCGAAGAAGCGTCCGTAGGCCGCAGACGGGCCGCCCCGAGCACGTCGACACCCGAGAACAACGGACCCCACCATGTCGCCCATGCCTATCTCCGTACGCGCGCCCCGTGCGGCAACCGCGCTGGTCGCCGCGCTCCTGGTCGTGACCGGCGTCACGCTCGCCGCCCCCGGCGCGTCGGGTCAGACCCCGTCGCCGTCACCGTCGGGATCCGGGCCCGCGGCGGGGATCACGCTCCTCAACCCCAGCGCCGCGCACGGGGCCCCCAACGTCGGCGACCGGTTCGACGGCTTCGACGCGCGTTACCCGATCGTCGCCCGCGCGACGGGTCCCGCCCCGGCCGTCGTCGAGGTCTCGATCGCGCCGCAGAGCTCCGACGGGACGTGGGGCAACGACCTGCTGATCGGCGAGATGACCCCGGCCACGCAGGGCTCGGGGATATGGGAGCTCGACTGGGACATACCGTCGTCGATGCCGGAGGGAACCGCGCTCCTCACCGTGCGCGCGTACGTCGACAGCGCGCAGGGGTTCGTCGAGACCGGGAGCGACTCCGTCGAGGTCTCGGTCTTCTACAGCGACCCGACGCAGGCCCCGGTCGGCGCGTGGGAGACCGTGCACGTCCGGTGGCCGGAGCAGGGCGGCGCGCTCGGCTTCTACAAACCGCGTGTCGGTGCGTGGCGCACCGTGATCGACGGGACGGTGAGCCCGGGCACGAACTTCGTCCAGCTGCTCGTGTCGACGACGCCGCCCGGGCAGCCGCTCGGTTTCGTCCCGTGCGGATCCGGGACCCTGACGAACGCGGGCACGCACGCGACGTTCACCGGAAGGTGCACGCTCGACGCGCTGACGATGCCGTCCGCCGTGACGGCCGTGGCCGCGGTCGCGGACTTCCGGGAAGGGACGAGCGGCGTCAGGTTCCCGCAGACCGCCGACGTGAGGGTCGTCGACTCGTACGACCTGAGCCCCGCTGACATGTCGGTCGAGATCACACCGGTCGCGCGCCGCGTGATGGCGCCGGCCGCGTCGTGCCAGCAGTTCACCGTGACGGTGACCGACGAGCACGACCGTCCCGTCGTCGGCGCGAACGTCGACATCCACGCGACCGGGCCCGCCGACCCGCTGATCCTCGCCGGCAGCGGCCTCGTCGTCCCCGACCCGCACGGAAGGGAGACGACGGCCCCCTGCCCCCAGGACCTCCCGGTCGAGTCACCCCTTCCGCCGGCGCCCCGCGCCCAGGGCGACCACAACGTCCCGGGCGGGATCGACACGAAGCACATGGAGACGAACCAGGGCACCGGCCTCGACGTGGACATGCAACCTTCCGGCGTGACGCGCTTCACCGTCGCGTCCGAGTACCCCGGCATCACGGAGCTGCTCGCATGGGTCGACGACGAGGAGATCCGCAACGAGGCCGACCAGCGCCCCGCCGACGACGACCGTCTCGCGCCGGACGAGCCGACCGGAAGGGCGCGCGTGCAGTGGCTCGCGGCGTCTCCGACGGTGACGCTCGACCCCGTCGGGGGAACGGCCCCGGTCGGATCGTGCTTCCCGTACGTCGTCAGGGCGCGGGCCGGGACCGACCCGATGCCTCGGGTGAACGTCGACGTGCACGCGACCGCTCCCGACGGCGAGCTCGACTTCTGCGACCCGCCGGGCGCCTCCGAGCGCCGCGCGCCCACGGCCGGCTCGGGCGCGAACGCCCACGAGGAGGAGGCCGGGGGGGAGGCGCACCACGCCGGCTCGGCGGGCCCCGCCGCCCAGCACACCGAAGGCGAGACCGACTCCGCCGGCAACTTCGTCGTGGGGCTGACCTCGCCCGCGACCGGCGACTCCACGGTCGTCGCGTGGATCGACGGCGAGCCCGGCGCCGACGACGACGTCCAGGGAGGAGCGGAGACGTCGGCTTCCGGCACGATCAGCTGGGCGCGGTCGGCGGCCGAGGCCGAGCTCGGCTTCGTGAACCCCTCGCCCTACGGCGGCACGACGGCGGGCGCCGGGACCGGCACGCAGGTGCCCGACAGCGGCGGCGCGATCGACGTCTTCGTGAGGGTCGACATGGCCGCGGCGGCCCCCGGCGTGGACGTCTTGCTCGCGCGCGGCTCGAGCACGACGTTCGAGCTCCTCGGCGAGGCCGAGCGCGTCGGGTCGACGGACCTCTACCGGCTCGAGTGGCGGGTCGGCGTCCCGGACGGGGCCTACACGCTGCGCGCGCGGATCACCGGCACGCAGGTGGTCGAGGACCTCCGCGTCACCGTCGGCGCCGGCGAGCGCCTGCCGATGGTTCCGAACCCGTCCCACGAGACGCTGGAGCTGCAGGTGCCGGCGGCCGGCGCCGGCGCGCCCTTCGCCCGCCGGAGCACGACGGTCACGGGGAGCGCGAGCGCGGGGGCCGAGGGCGTCGACGTGTACTACACGAAGGTCCCCGCGAAGGACACGCCCCAGACGGGCGACTGGATCTTCTGCGGGTACGCCGACCTCGACGGGACCGGCGCCGGACGGCAGGACTTCAGCACGCCGTGCGCCCTCGCCGGGGCCGACCAGGCCGCGCAGGTGACCGGGATCGCGGCGATCACGTTCGACTGCACGGTCGACGGCTGCGACTCCGACCCCTTCCCGCGACCGCCCGCCGAGGGCGCGCCGGCGCCGCGCGAGCAGGGCCAGAAGGAGACCGGGGCGGCCGTGCGCGTGTTCGGCTACGAGGCGCACCCCCTGCTCGCGGTCGAGCCCCCCGAGACGCAGGCGCTGGTCGGCGAGTGCAGGCGCCTCGAGGTCGTCTTGCGCGACCAGACCCGGCAGCCGATCGCCGGCGCCAACGCGGACCTCCACCTGGAAGGGGGCTCCGACACGCACTTCTGCCGGCCCGAGGGCGCGCCCGCCGCGCTCCGCGCGCCCGACGCGGGCGGGCACTCCGCCGCGGGTCCCGCGGGCATGGAAGCCGGTCACGCCGACGGCGCGCCCGGGCTGCACGCGGAGGGCGAGACCTTCCCGGACGGGACGCTCGTGTTCGGCGTGACGTCACCGGACCCGGGGGACGTGCGCGTGACCGCGTGGCTCGATCGCAACGACGACGACGCCGCGGGCGCAGACGAGCTCACCGACGATTCGCTCCTGCACTGGGCCTCGCCGTCGGGCTGCACGGTCTTCGGCGGCGAGGGCCCCGACACGCTGCGAGGGACCGCCGGCGACGACGTGATCTGCGGGCTCGAGGGCAACGACGTGATCCGCGGCCGCGGCGGGACCGACCTCGTCTTCGGCGGCGAGGGCGCCGACCGCGTCTTCGGCGGTGGCGGCGACGACACCCTGCGCGCCGGGCGCGGGCGAGACTTCCTCGACGGAGGCCCCGGCCGCGACACGTGCCGGGGCGGGCCGGGTCGCGACCGCGCGTCTCGGTGCGAGGCTCCGGCGCGCGGGGGCCGAGCGGCTGCGCCGCGCCGCAGCGGCGTCTAGGCCGAGCCACTCCGTCCGGTTCCGGTCGCCGCGCCGCGCGGGGACGCGCCCCCGTTGGGGAGGTCTGCAGCCCGGATCCTTGACCCGGACCTCACCCCCCGCTAACTTGTTCGCCGCCGCAACCGGCACCGTGCCGCCCGGCCCGGCCGGGCATCCGCAGCACGCGCAACCCGATCGTGGGGAGGGAGAAAGGAGCCCTCGTGACGCGCGCCGCGAACCGCCCCCCTGCACGCACCGCCGCCCGCGAGATCCCCGTCCACCGCACCGCCACGCGCGGCGGGACGCCGCTCGTCGTCGGGATCGTCGAGGCCGGGAACCTCCGAAAGACGTTCACGATCCCCCGCCGCGACGCCCGTACGAAGAGCGGCTACCAGCGCGAGCTGTCGCAGTCGCGCGTGAACCGCCTCGTCAAGGACCTGCGCGAGAACCGCGTGGACCTCCCGACGTCGATCCTCGTCAACCTGCGCGACTTCGACCCCGCGCTCCACCTCGTCGACCGCCGCGGCCGCCTGTTCTTCCGGCACGCCGGCGAGAGCCTCTACGTCGTGGACGGCCAGCACCGCGTCGAGGCGCTCGCTCGTCTGGTCGACGAGGACGAGGCGCGCTGGGGCGGCTTCGAGATCCCCTTCGTGTGCATGCTCGGCGCCACCGAGCGCGAGGAGATCCGCCAGTTCTACGTCGTCAACTCGACGGCGAAGAGCGTGCGCACCGACCTCGCGCTGGACCTCCTGAAGCAGCGTGCGGAGTCCGAGCCCGGCGTGCTGGACGCCCTCGTCGAGACCGGCGAGACGTGGAAGGTGAAAGGCCAGCAGATCGTGGAGGACCTCGCCAAGACCCGGTTGTGGCGCGGACGCACGCGCTTTCCCGGCGAGCCGAAGGGCGAGACCACGATCGGATCAGCGGGGCTCGTGGGGTCGCTGCGCCCTCTGCTGAACACGCCGTACTTCGGCTCGCTCACGACCGCGAACCAGGTGAAGATCCTCGACGCCTACTGGGAAGGCCTCGCGCAGGCGGTGCCCGAGTGCTTCGTGCGTCCCACGGAGTACACGCTGCAGAAGACGACCGGCGTGAACGTCTTGCACGGGCTGCTGGTGTCGATCCTCGAGTACGTGCGCTCGGTCGGCCGGTCGGTCGTCGAGCCCGGCGTGTACGCGGACGTCCTCGGCGGCGTCCTCCCCGAGCTCGAGGGCGACACGACCTCCGGGTCGATCGTCCGCGGCGCGGACTTCTGGCTCGGCGCGGGCGAGGGGGCCGCGGGCTCCTACTCGAGCAACGCGGGACGCCGCGTGCTCACTGCGAAGCTGCGCGCCATGCTGCCCCCGATCGAGGTCGAGTAGGGCGATGCACACGGATGCCTCGCTCGGCGCGGTCCACGAGGCGCGCGTGCGGAGGTGGTTGACGAACCTCGCGCGCCCCGAGCAGCTCGCCGACCCGCACATGGCCGCGCTCCTGCGCGCGCACGGGAGGCCGTCTTCCGGCAGCCCCGTCGACGTCGGCCGCGCCGGCGCACGGTTGCTCGCCGACGCGATCGAGGCCCTCGCGCCGCCGAGCGGGACGCCGCGCTCGGGCGCGCTCCCCTACCGCGTGTTGCGCACCTGCTTCGTCGACGGCGCCAAGAGCCGTCAGGCCGCGGCCTCGCTGGGGATGTCCGAGCGCCAGCTGAGTCGCGAGCGCTCGCGCGCCGTGTCCCTGCTCACGGCGCACCTCGCGCGGTCGCGCGCGGGGCGCGGTGCGCTGCCCCCGCCGTTGCCGGATCCGTTCGTCCCGCGCCCGGACCTCGGCGCCGCGCTGGCCGGCGCGGTGCGTGGCCGTCCTCGGGTCCGCGTCACCGGCGCGCCCGGATCGGGGAAGACGACGCTGGCGGCCGCGTACGCGGCGGTCGCCGGCACCGAGGTCTTCTGGTACCGGGGGCGCGTGCGCTCCGGCGACGCGCTCGCGGCGTTGCTGTTCGACCTGGGCGAGCACCTCGCCCCGCAGGACCCGTCGCTCGCGACGTACGTGCGCGACGCGCTGCCGCGCGTCGACCTGGGCGTCGCGTCGCGCATCGCGCTCGCCGCCCTCGAGGGCCGCGGCCGCCTGATCGTGCTCGACGGTCACGACGGTCGGGTCGACACCGTGGTCGACGCGTTCCTCGACGAGGCGGCGGCCCGCGCGCCCGTGACGGTCGTCGAGGTCGGGGGCCGGGCGACGCGGGGGCCGGGCGTCGTCCACGTACCTGCTCTGTCCGTGGCGGAGACGCGCGAGCTCGTGGTTCGCTGCGGCCTCCCGGCCGGCGACGACGTCGTAGCCGCCGTCCACGCCTGGACGGGAGGGAACGCCGCGACGGTCGCCGCGGCCGCGGCGTGGATGGCGCGCGAGCCGGAGCGCTGGCGCCTCGAGGACGCGCTGCGACGGCCGGCGGCGACGTTGACGAGCCTCCGGGCGCTGGCGCCGACGGCGGGCCGCGCCGCGGCCTAGCGGTGGCGGCGCGCTACGGGAGGTCGGTCAGCTCGATCTCGTACAGCGAGCTCCACAGCTTCCCGGTGACGAAGAGCCGGTCCTCCCGCTCCATGTACGCGATGCCGTTCGTGACCTCGCCCTCGGGCTGCTGCTGTTTCAGCGCGGTCAGGTCGAGCCGTCCCGTGACCTCCCCGGTGGCCGGGTCGATGCGTACCACGTAGTCCTGCTGCCAGACGTTGGCGAAGAGCTCACCCTCGACCCACTCGAGCTCGTTGAGCATCTCGACCGGCTCGCCGTCCTCGGTGACGTCGATCGAGTCGAGGACCTCGAACGTCTTCGGGTCGCGGAACTCGATCGTGCTCGTCCCGTCGCTCATGATCAGCCTGCTGCCGTCGTGCGTCAGGCCCCACCCCTCGCCTTCGTAGGAGAAGCGGCGGACGCGTTCGAACGTCCGGCGGTCGTATACGAACGCGCGCTCCGACCGCCACGTCAGCTGGTAGATCCGCTTGCCGAACACGACGATCCCCTCGCCGAAGAACCGGCTCGCGAGGTTCACCTGCTTCCTCACCTCGCCGGTCTCGAGGTCCACGCGGCGAAGGCTCGACCTGCCCTCCAGGCCGGTCCCCTCGTAGAGCCTGAGCCCCTGGAAGTCGAGACCCTGCGTGTACGCCTGCGGGTCGTGCGGGAACTCGCCGACCACGACGTAGCCCGGCCCGACCTCCGGCTGCAGGTCGTCCCCGGGCTGCGCATCCGTCGCCGAGCAGGCGGACGAGAGGGCGGCTGCGGCGAGCACCACGGCGAGGCCGCGTCTCATCGCGCCGCCTCCGCGTGTTCGGCCAGGCGCGCGACTAGCGTCTCGCGGATCTTCGTCCCCGCGCGCGCGTCGAACCCCAGGAACATCGGCGACGAGTTGAGCTCCAGGAACTTGAGCGTCCCGGACGCGTCCGCCCTCAGGTCCATGCCGGTCCAGCGCATCCCGATGATCTCCGCGGCCCGCAGGCACTGCTCCTGCACCTCGGGCGAGAGCTCGGTCTCCTCGACGACGTCCTCGTTCTGCCGGAAGTCGATCTCGGGCGACGTCACGCGGATCTGCGCGATCACGCGGCCGTCGAGGCAGTACACGCGGTAGTTGTCACCCTCGAGCAGCTCCTGGAACGTCACCGGCGCGCCCTTGAGCGTGCGCAGGCGGTCGTCGGTCAGGTCTTCGGGTCCGAGCTCGCGCGTCGCGGCCCCGCCGGCGACGGGCTTGTAGACGACGCGCCCGTCGCCCGCGAAGCGGCGGACGGCCGCGGGGTCGTTCGTCCACAGCGTGCGCGGGACGGGGAGGCCCGCCTGGTGGAGGGCCGCGATCTGGAAGCCCTTCGAGTTGCGCCAGTCGCGCGACGCCGGGTTGTACATCGGCACGCCCAGCTCGGTCCAGCGCGTGAGCAGTGGGACGAGCATCTGGCCCTTCTCGCGGAAGGCCACGAGCGTCCGGCGCCAGTCCTGGTCCATCTCGTCGGCGACGTCGACTCCGAACGAGAGCGGGTGCACGTACGTGTCGCGGACGTAGACGGCGGCGGGACGCCCGACCGCGCGGTCCTCGAGCGTGATCGAGTCGATCGCGTCGCCGAGCGAGATCCGGTAGTCGTCGGGGAACGACAGCGTGTCGGCGACGACGACGTCGACGTCGCGCTCGCGCAGCGACTCGTCGAGCGCGGCCACGTGCGGGTCCTGCGGCGACCCGACGAGCACGACCGGTCGCGCGCTCATGCCGGCGCGACCTCGCGCGCTTCGGCCCCCGGACGGGGCGGCAGCAGCTGCGAGTGTCTCCGGAGCAGGACCTCGAGGTGGGCGACGGGGATGTTGTACGGGTAGAGCCGCGCGTCGAAGAACATCGCCGGGGTCCCGTCGATGCGGCCGTCGGCCACGCTCTCGGTGTGGGCGATCATGGCGCGGGCGGCGTCCCGCTCGGCTTCGATCGCCTCGGGCGTCGTCCCGAGCTCCCCGGAGATCTCCGCCGCGGCGTCGCCGTCCATCAGCGCGAGGAAGCGGCTCTTCGCGAAGTAGAACGCGCGCAGGAACGCCGCGGGACCGGCGGCGCGGCCGGCGGCCAGGACGGCCTCGCAGACGCCGGGCTCCGGACCGTCGGGATAGCGCGGGAGGATCGTCACGTAGACCTCGGTCGCCCCCGACTGCGCGAGCGCCGACACCTCGGGGATCAGCTGGGAGCACTGCTTGCAGTTGGGGTGCGCGAACAGCACGAGCTCGTGCTGCGACTCGGGGCCCGGGAGCCTGATCCCGCAGGCGGCTCCGCTCAGGGGCGCGGGAGTCCCCGTCGTGAGGAACGCGAGCGTCGCGAACGGCGACCCGGCGACCCGGTTCTGGGTCTCGAGGATCTCCCGCGTGCGGCGCTCGCGCGTGAAGAACGGGATCAGCGCGAACAGCACCAGCGAGTAGAAGACGGCCATGAGAGCGAGCGCGGCGGCGAGGTCGCCGCCCCGCCACGGCTCGTCGAGGAACGTCCACGACGCCGCGGCGCCTCCGAGGACGAGGGCGTGGACGGCGAGGCACATCGTGCAGAGCTTCCGCATCGCGACCTGGACGCCGATCAGGAGAACGGCTACCGGCGCGGCGGCGAGGAACGCGATCGCGATCGCAGCCCAGGGACCGTCCCGCTCCGGCTCGACGGCGGCGGTCGCGGCCAGCAGCACGACCGCTCCGAAGAACGACGTGCCGAAGTCGCTCATCGGTATCCCCCGCACCTTGGAATACGGCGAGTTGAGGACGCTCTCGCAGTTCACGAGCTTCCCCCGCGGGCAGCCGGGGACGTTCGGGTTCGCGTTCATGCCCGCGGTCGCGTTCGACAGGATCGCCGTGAGGCGCGCTCCGGCGAGTGCGATCAGGACCACCACGACGGCGGGTATGCGGGTCTCGGCGGGTTTGCCGAGCGCCGCCGCGAGGACGACACCTTGCAGGACGGCAGCCGTCACGGCCGCGAGGAGGCGTCCCCTCGGTGGCGCGGCGAGGTCGGGCCGGACGAAGCCGCCGCCGAGCACCTCGACGAAACGCTGCTTGCGGTAGCCGGGCTCGGTCTTGCGCTGCGAGTCGTCGCGCTCCGCGAGCGCGACGATCCCCGACCACGCGCCCAGGAACGCGTCGCGGGGGACGCTCCGCCGCCCGTGGCGGCCGTCCCACAGGACGACCTCGCGCGGGCCCACGCGCTCGAGCACGCCGAACCCGCCGTTGCCGGCCGAGAAGTGGACGACCGCCGGGAGCCGGAGGTCGTCCAGGCCTTCGGGCTCGACCCTCGCAGCCGTCACCCGCATCCCGAGGTGGGGAGCCACCTGCACGATCGAGAGCAGGGACTGCGGCTGGGGGTGCATCGCGACCGCGTTCGAGACGAACCGGCTGGAGTACGGCAGCCGCATCCTGCGCGCCAGCCGGAAGAGGACGACGCCGGGATCGTCTCCGGGGACCTGGAATGTGTTCGTGACGCTCAACTCCCTTGCGACCCTACTGCGGGGCCGCCCAAACGGCCTCGACAAAGATCACGCCGCCCCGAAGGGCGGCGTGAAGGATGGTGCTATCGGCCGGCTAGCTCCAGTAGTCGCAGCACTGCCCTTCCTCGCAGCAGGCGTGCGTGGTGTTGCCGCCGCCGAGCAGCTCCTTGATCCTCTCGATCGGGTCGGGACCGGCGCCGCCGGTCACCTCGGCCAGCTCGTCGATGAAGAGCTCGCGCATCTTCGAGTCGTCCACGTGTCTTCCTCCTCTCGTCGCGCCTAGGTTCGGATCCGTCGCGTGGCGGTAAGCGTGGTCGTGTGCCCTGTGTCGGAGCGGTGCCCGTTTCGACCGGATTGTCCCGGCACGCAGCGCCCGGGTCAACCCCTGTAACGGACGGAGTAGAGCTCCCGGCTGAGGTTTCTACGGACGCGCCGGCGTTCCTTCCCGTCCCGCCAGGCGAGGCGTTGCCCCACTCGTTCGTCCTCCTTGCCGGAAACCAGAGCAAGGACGGAGTTTAGCCGGTTGGCCCGTTTGGTCCAGGGCGGGGAGACGGAACGGGGGTGGGCGCGCTGCGGCCCCCACGGGGAACGTGGGGGCCGCGTTCTTCGAAGTGTCGCGAGACGCTAGGCCGAGATCTCGGCCTCGGCCTGCGCCTCCTCCTCGATCGCCTCCTTGCTCTCGGCGACCTGGAAGTCGATCTCGATCTTGACGTTGTCGCTGACGAGCCAGCCACCCGAGTCGAGCGGGACGTTCCAGGTGAGGCCCCACTCGCTGCGCTTGACCGTCCCGGTCAGCGAGCCGCCGACCTTGCGGTTCCCGAACGGGTCCTGGAGGTCGCCGCCGTGCTCGTAGTCCAGCGTGACCTCCTTCGTCACGTCCTTGATGGTGAGGTCGCCCACGACGCGGTAGCCGTCGCCGGCGCGGTCGATCCGCTTGCTGACGAACCTCATCGTCGGGAACTTCTCGACGTCGAAGAAGTCCGCGCTCTTGAGGTGGGCGTCGCGGTCGGCGTTGCCGCTGTCGATCGAGTCCATGTCGACCTCGAACCAGCCCTTCGCCGTCGTGATGTCGCCCGCGTCGCCGTCGATCTCGCCGCGGAAGCTGTTGAACTGCCCGCGGACCTTGGAGAGCCCCATGTGACGGGCCACGAAGCCGACGGTCGTGTGGGCGGTGTCGATGTTCCAAGCCATGTGCGTTCCCCTCTCTGGTGTGGCCTTACGTTTCGTAAGACGCTAAGCCTTCATAACGCCCTTGTCAAGAGGAAGCTTCCCGCCTAGAATCGAAGCGTGAAGTCGGACCCTCCGAAGGACGTACTTGCCCCGTTCTGCCCCGCCTATACGCACGCGATGGAGATCATCGGCAGGCGGTGGACCGGCGCGATCATCCGGTCGATGCTCGCCGGCGCGAGCCGCTACAGCGAGATCGTCGCCGCGGTCCCCGGGCTCAGCGACCGGCTGCTGTCCGAACGGCTGAAGGAGCTCGAGGGCGAGGGGATCGTCGAGCGGTCGGTCACCCCCTCCACGCCCGTTCGCATCGACTACACGCTCACCGAGAAGGGCCGGGCGCTGGCTTCGGTCGTCCGCGAGGTGGCGAGCTGGGCCGACCGGTGGGGTGAGCCTGCGCGGGTGGAGGGATCGTCCGAACGGGCTAGCGGCCGCGGCTGAGCAGCGCCTGGCACTGCTGGTCGAGCGACCCGAACGCGCGGTTGGCCGCCATGACCTCGAGGGTGGCGACGTCCGCCAGGACCCTCTTCTCGCCCCCGGCGATGCGCTCCGTCACCGGCGCGAGCTTCCAGACCTGGGGCATCGGCGCGAACGCGTCCCGCCACGCAGCGAGGGCGTCGCGCAGGAAGACGTCCCTCCCGCGCCCCGGGTATGGGATCGCGTTCGGACATTGCGAGTCCACGACGCCGTGCAGCAGCGTGCCGATCTCGACCGCGCGCCTGACGCAGGCGCGCGCGTAGCAGACGAGCGTCTCCCACTCCTCGCAGGAGAGCGAGGGCCGGGCGTCCTCGAAGAACTCGGCGATGGTGGGCTCGAGCTCGGCCGCGGCCGCGTCGATCCGCTCGCGCTCCGCCGGCGACATCGAGATCTCGGGCATGTCATCAGCATCGGCCCCCCAGGCGGGGGCCTTCAAGCGAGTACGGCTACGTAGTCCTGCGTACTCGAGCCACGACGTGCTCGAGCAGCCGGGAGTAGTCCGACTCCCCCAGCCCGGCGGCGACGGCGTCGGCGAGCCAGCTGCGCGCCGCGGCGCCGAGGCGCAGGTCCGCACCGGCCTCGTACGCAGCCTCGACGACGAGGCCGGCGTCCTTGAGCGCGAGAGACAGCGCGAACCGCAGCGGGAACTCGCCGCTCTCGAGCGCTCCGCGCCGGCGCTCCGCCTGCGCCGCGACCGGCGTGCCCGCGAGCACCTCGAACGTCGTCGCACGGTCGAGCCCGAGCGCGTCGGCGAGCGCGACCGCTTCGCCGAGGACGCCTAGCGAGCCGAACAGCGTGCTGTTCGCGACGAGCTTCGCGGCCGCGCCCGCGCCGAGGGGGCCCGCGTGCAGCGGCGACCCCAGCGGCTCGAAGAGGGAACGGACGCGCTCGTATGCCTCGGGCGTCCCGCCGACGAAGATCCTCAACGCTCCCCCTTCGACCTCCGACAGGCTTCCGAGGACGGGCGCGTCGACGAGCTCGACCTCGTCGGGAAGCGCGGCCCTCAGCCGGCGTATCGCCGGGGGTCCCACTGTGGACATCTCCGCGACGAGGGCGCCGGGGCGCGCTCCTGCCGCGATCCCGTCGGGGCCGCCGGTGACGGCCTCCAGCGCGCTCGGGTCGGCGACCATCGTGAGAACCGCGTCCGCGCTCCCCGCGGCCTCGGACGGCGTCGCCGCAACGGCCGCTCCCTCGGACGCCAGCGCCTCCGCCTTGCTCGGCGTCCTGTTCCACACGACGACGTCGTGCCCCGCCCCCAGTAGACGGCGCGCGACACGACCGCCCATCGCGCCGACGCCGACCACCGCAACGCGCTGCATCGGCCCATGATGGCGCACGGGCTCGCGTCCCGGGCGCGCCCGCCGTGGAGGAGTCTGCTCGTACGGGCCTCGATGATGCAGGCGCGTCGAGCGGCTCGGGTCAGTCCGTACGATGCAGGGCATGGCGCTCGACTACACCGCCCACCTCCGCAGCGACGGCGAGAAGATGGCCGTCGCGGTCGCCCGCGACCTCGACGCGCACGTGCCCACGTGTCCCGCCTGGAACGTAGCGAAGCTGACGATCCACACGGGGGGGCACCATCGCTGGGTCGCCGACGCGGTGCGCAAGCGCGGAGGCGTTCCCGACGAGCCGCGCAAGCCCGGCCTGCGGGGCGACGCGCTCGTGGAGTGGTTCCGGGCCGGCTGGCGGGACCTCGCCGACCTGCTCGACGGCGTCGCCGACGACGAGCCTGCATGGAGCTGGTCGGGCGACAACCGGGCCGGGTTCTGGAGACGGCGGACCGCGCTGGAGACCCTCGTGCACCGCTGGGACGCGGAGAACGCGGTCGGCGACGCGACGGCCCTCGATCCCGAGCTCTCGACCGACGGGGTCGACGAGATGCTGTTCGTCATGGTCGGCCAGGGCGGCGCGTACCGGGGGCCCGGGATCCGCGTGGCGATCGACTGCTCCGACACCGGAGCGCGCTGGGGGCTCGACCTCGTAGACGGAGAGCCCCCGCACGCCTCCGCCGGCGCGGCGCACGGCGACGTCGCGGTGCGCGGAGCCGCCGCGGACGTCCTCCTGTTCCTCTGGGGGCGGCGCGGCCCGGGGTCCGTCGACCTCACAGGCGAAGAGGCGTCCAGGGTCGCACTGCTTCGGTGGATGTCGGGTTGAACGACGTCGAGCTGTCCGAGCGGCTGGCCGCGGTGCGCGGCGCGGAGGAGCGCCTCCTGCGGACGCTCGACGCCCTGGACGACCACGCGCTGCGCCGACCTTCACTGCTGCCGCGCTGGACGCGAGGTCACGTGCTCGCGCACGTCGCGCTGAACGCGCACTCGCTCGTCAACCTGTTCACGTGGGCGCGCACGGGTGTCGAGACGCCGCAGTACCCGAGCTGGGAGGAACGGGACGGCGCGATAGAGCGGCACTCCGGCCGGACGGCGGCCGAGCACCGAGCCGCGCTGATCGAAGCCTCCACCGCGTTCACCGGGGCGGCGCGGGCGGTCCCGGCGGAGCGGTGGGACCACGAGGTCTCGGGCATCGGCGGCTCGCCGCAGCCCGCGCGCACGTTCTTGTTCGGACGGCTCCGCGAGGTCGAGATCCACCACGTCGACCTCCACGCGGGCTACGGCCCCCGTGACTGGTCCGGCGACTTCGTGCGGGCAGTGCTCGGCGAGGTGCCGGGGCGGCTGACCGCGGGGGCAGGGGAGCCGTTCGTCGCGGTCGCGACCGACCTCGGCATGCGTCTGGAGATCGGCGGGAATGCGGCGGCGCGCGAGGTTTCCGGGCCGGGGGCGGAGCTGCTCGCGTGGCTGCTCGGCCGTTCGGCCGGCGACGGCCTCTCGGCATCGGGCGGCGCCCTGCCGGCGGTCCCGCCGTGGGGATGAGACGCGCGCTCGCGCGCTCCCTGCTCGTCGTGCTCGTCGCGGCCCCCGCGTGCGGCCCGCCCGATCCCGCCGCCGCTCCGGAGTGCGTCGACGGCGTGCTCACGGCCTACCGCGCGACGGTCGAGCCCGCGACCGAGCTCGGACGCGTCCTCGCCGGGGGCCGCGCGCCGGCCCTTGAGCGCCGGGCGGCCGCGGCTTCCTACCGCGCGGCCGCGCGCGACGCCGCGGAGGTCGCGCGGGAATGCGCGGGCGATGCCGAGACGCGCTGCCGCGAGACGCTCGAAGCGCTGGAGACCGGATTGCGCGCCGCGGCGGAGTTCGATCCTGCGGCCTCGCGAGGCGATCCTGCGACCGCCTTCGATGGGCGGCGCGCGCAGCTCGAAGGCGCGGCCGCCGAGGTCGTCAACTGCGACACCTCTTAGTGGGAGCGGCTCGCGCCCCGTGGTGTCGCGCATCGGCGCAGGCGGGTCACCGCAGGGCCCGGGCCCAGGCCCGCGGGCGCTGCCCGGGCCACTCCACGTCCGGCGCCCCCACGAACGAGGCCAGGTCCTCGATGGCCGCCCTGATCTCCGTCCCGGCTGCCGGCGCCCGCGGCTCCGCGTGGACCGAGAGGACGCGGAGGCTGCCGGCGGCCCTGTCGACCGCGGCGTCGATCCGCCCGATCAGCCGGTCCTCCCACAGCACGGGCAGCACGTAGTAGCCGTACTTGCGCTGGTGGCGCGGGACGTAGATCTCTATGCGGTACTCGAAGCCCCACACGAGCTCGGTCCGCGCCCGGTCGCAGATCAGGTTGTCGAACGGCGACAGGAGACGGCAGCCCGTCGCCCCGTCGGGGGCCGCGGCCCCCGCGAGCGCGTACCACCTCCCGGGCACCCGGGCACGTCCGTCCACGACCGCGACCTCTTCGACCTCGCCGCGCCGCACGAGCCGCGCGAGGACCTCGTCGAGACGCGGGTAGCGGTCGCGCGTGTAGTGGGCCCGGATCTGACGGGGCGTGGCGACGCCGAGCGCGCCGAGCGACCGGAGGACCGCGGCCGCGACGATCCTCGGCTCCGGCCACGACTCGCGCGGGGTCCACTCCGGCAGCCACCGGTCCATGAGGTCCCACAGCCGCGCGCCTCCCGAACGACCCGCGATCGTGACGGTCCCCTTCGCCCACAGGAACTCGATCATCCGGGCGACGCTCTGCTCGTCGGTCCATCCCGACGACTGCCAGCGCTCGCCGGCGACGTCGCGCAGCTCCGCGATCCGCAGGGGGCCGCGCCGCCGGATCTCCGAGACGATCTTGCGGTGCATCGAGCGGTTCACCTGCATCCACTCGCGCACGCGCTGCTCGTACTTGGTGGTCCCCTTCCCCCACCGCCTCATCAGCAGACGGTGGATCGGATAGTCGGCGGTCGGGACGATCGACGCCGCGTGCGCCCAGTAGTGGAAGAGCGAGCGCTCGTCCCAGAGCAGCGCGTCGAGGTCCGCGGTGTCGAAGGCGCCGAGCCTGCTCCACAGGACGAGCAGCTGCGTGGGCGCGACGACGGAGATGGGATCGATCTGCAGGCACCCGAGGTGCGAGACGAGCTCGAGGATCGCGTCGCGCGAGGGGGGCCGGGTCCGGTCGAGCCGCTGCGCGCACACGGCGAGCCGCCGTACGTCGCGGAGCTGCACCTCGCGCAGCACGGGGGCCGGTGACACGCGCCGACGTTACCGTTCGTCGGGGACGATGGAGGGATGACTCGCTCTCGTTCCGGCATTCCGCTTTCCGGCGATCTCGCGCTGACGGCGGCTCTGCACTCGCTGGGCAAGGTCCTCACCGACGATCTCCCCGCGGCCGCCGCGGAGGCGCTCGCCGCGGGGGCGGACACGCCCTCGTTGCGACGCCTCGCGGGGGCCACGACGTCCAACGCCTTCGAGCTCGAAGAGCTCCTCGGCCGTGCCCTGGGCGAGCTCGGGATCCACGCGGTCACGCGCGAGCGGGCTCTGACTGCCGTCGCCCGGCACCGGGCGCAGCAGATCGTCGACGGAGAGATCGGTCCCGTGGAGGGAGCCGGGATGATCTGGCGGCTGTTCGACGATTACCCCGCGATCGTGATGCCGTTCCTGTCGCTCGAGGACATGCACGGGTACGAGACGCGGCCGCGGGCCCGTCGCCGGATCGAGGCGGAGATCGTGGAGGAGGCGAAGAGCTACCTGGCGAAGACCGCGGATTCTAGTTGACCGGTGAACGTCTGTTCGATATTATGGACGCAGAGGAGGGAGCCTTCCAGGAGGTTCCCGGATGCAGCCCCACAAGTGCAGCGACGCCGAGCTCTACGAGGCCTTCGAGGCCGACCGTTGCGCTCTCGGCGTTCGCAATCGCCGCTATCTCCGTCTGATCGCCGAGTTCGACAAGCGCGCGCTGTGGCGCCGCGACGGCTGCCGCCACATGGGGCAGTGGCTCGCGCTGGAATACGGCGTCACGGTGTCCGAAGGGCTCAGGCGCGTCCACGCCGCCCATGCGATCGAGGAGCTTCCGATCACGGCCGCGGCCCTGGTCGACGGCTCTTTGTCGTTGGACAAGGTCGTGCAGCTGGCGCGCTTTGCGACGCCCGCTACCGAGAAAGAGCTCGTGGCCTACGCGTGCCGGCGGAGCCTCAACGCGGTTCGCAACCGGGCCGACGTAGAGACTCGCCGGGCCGCCGAGGACGCTCGCGACGCGCACGAGGCGCGTTTTCTTCGTTGGTGGACGTGTGACGACATGGGCTCCGTGGGACTCGAGGGAAGGTTGCCC
>DATADL010000200.1:0-2690 GCA_036258555.1 Actinomycetota bacterium
GACCCAGGCGCGGTGGTAGCCCTTGGGGACCCAGCGCTCGAAGTCGCCGTTGCGCCCCAGCGCCGAGTACGGCGACAGCGTGAGGATGGTCGGGAGCTTGGCGATCTTGCCGTTCACGGTCGCGTGCGCGACCTCGCCGTAGAGGGTGCCCGCCCGGGTCTCGATCGTGTAGGGGACCGTCTCCGCGACGTACTCGGGGGCGGCTGCAGCGGCCGCGGCCGGCGGCACCAGCAGGGCGGCGGCGGCCGCCGCCACCAAAGCGACCCCGATCGTCTTCGTCGTCATCCCCGGCCCCCTTCGTGCCGACCTCCTGCCCGTGACAAGGAAGTACGGCGTTCCCACCCCGCGGTAGCGGCCAGAAGGAGCGCCGGGACGGAAGGAGAGCCCGCGCGGAGGGCGAAACCTTCATGTGACCAAGCGTGCCACCACTGGGGAGTTGACTGCGGATGAAGACGTTCAGGAAGCCCGTCGTAGCCGGCCTTTCGCTCATGCTCGTGGCGGGGCTCGTGATCGCCCCGGCGACCGCGAAGCCGAAGAAGAAGAAGCCGAAGCCCCCGCCGGCTCCCGTAGCCGTCGACCTGAAGTACTTCCTGGCCAGCAACGGGTGCCCCCCGACCGGGACCACGGCGAGAGACGCCGACGAGTTCCTGACCCTGACGGACACCGAGGACGCCATCGAGTGCAACCACACCGCGGCGGGGATCCGCAACGACATCCAGACGATGACGCCCCAGTACACCAGGGAGGGACAGAGTCGCTGGTGGGACACGATCGACGGGGTACCGCTGGTGCTCGACACTTCGAAGCGCATCACCGGCGAGATCTTCACCGCGGGCACGTCGTGCGCGGCCGCCGGCGTCTGCTCGCCCACTCCGTTGAGCGCCGGCGAGCAGGTCTTCGAGATCACGGTGATCGGCGAGACCGGCGGTGAAGAGGTCGAGATCGGCACCTACACCGAGACGTTCACGGTAGGGCCCGGCGTCACGCACGCGGTCAAGGTCGACGTCGCCATCGACCAGGCCCATGCCGGGAAGGTCTTCGACTCCATCACGATGATCACGTACCAGCGTGGCAACTCCGTCGGCCACGGCGTCATCAAGTCGAACGCGCCGACGTCGTCGTACATCGTCGTCCCGACGCTCAAGTAACGAGACGCTTCTTGGGAGGAGGGGCGCCGGTCGCCCCTCCTCTTCGCGTCACCCCTTGTAGGGTCCCCTGATGACCGTCAAGACCCGTCTCGAGCCCGCGCCCAGCGGCTCGATACACGTCGGCAGCGCCCGCACCGGGCTCTTCAGCTGGCTCTTCGCGAAGCACCACGGCGGCAGCTTCGTCCTCCGCATCGCCGACACCGACGCGAAGCGCGTGACCGAGGAGAACTACCGCTCGGTCCTGGAGGACATGAGGTGGCTCGGCCTGCACTGGGACGAGGGACCCGAGACCGGTGGCCCGAACGGGCCGTACCGGCAGAGCGAGCGGTTCCACCTCTACACCGAGAAGGCGAACGAGCTGCTCGCGAAGGGCTACGCCTACCCGTGCTACTGCACGCCCGAGGAGCTCGAGCTCGAGCGCAAGACCGCCCACGAGGAGGGCCGGACCTCCGGTTACTCCGGGCGGTGCCGGACCCTCACCGACGAGCAGCGGCGCGCGTTCGAGGCCGAGGGCCGCGCGTCGTCGCTACGGTTCGCGGTCCCCGCGGACCGCACGATCACGTTCCACGACGCGGTCCTGGGCGAGATCGTGACCGACCTCGGCCGCACCCCCGACTTCGTCATCCAGCGGTCCGACGGATCGCCGACGTACATGCTCGCGGTCACCGTCGACGACGTCGCGATGGGGATCACCCACGTGATCCGCGGGAACGACCTGGTGGCCTCCACGGCGCGCCAGCTGCTGCTGCGGGAGGCGTTCGGCGTCGAGGAGGTCCCCGTGTTCGCCCACCTGCCGCTGCTCGTGACCACCGACGGACGGCCGCTGTCGAAGCGGTTCGGCGACGTGTCGATCGGCGCCTACCGCGACCAGGGCTTCCTGCCGGAGGCGATGGTGAACTACCTCGCCCTGCTCGGCTGGTCCTACGACGACAGGACCAACGTGTTCTCGGTCGACGAGCTCATCGAGCGCTTCTCGCTGGAGCGCGTCGGCAAGAACCCCGCGGCGTTCGACGTGGCGAAGCTCGAGTGGCTGAACGGCCACTACATCAGGTCGTTGACGCCCGAGGAGCTCGCCGAGCGTCTCGTGCCCTTCTGCGTGCGCGCCGGGCTGCCTGCCGACTCGTCCGAAGGGCGCGAGGTCCTGAAAGGGGTCGCGCCGCTGATCAGCGAGCGGCTCAAGCGACTCGACGAGGCGCCGCCGATGATCAGGTTCCTGTTCGAGGACGTAGCGCCCGAGGGGAAGGCGGTGAAGACTCTCGAAGGTCAGACCGAGTACCTCGGCGCAGTGGCGGAGGGACTCGAGCGGCTGGACAAATGGACGACACCCGCGATCGAGGAAGTGTTGCGCGGCCTCGCGGAGGAGCGGGAGCTCAAGCCGAAGCAAGCGTTCCAGCCGGTGCGCGCCGCCGTCACCGGAACACTGGTGTCGCCCCCGTTGTTCGAGAGCATCGAGCTCTTGGGCCGGGAGAGGACGCTGAAGCGCCTGCGTTATCCTGCCTGACGCCCGAAACCGCAGACCAGATGGCCTTTGGGGCGTGGGGT
>DATADL010000201.1:0-11097 GCA_036258555.1 Actinomycetota bacterium
GCCGGGGCCCGGCGCTGGCGGGGCGGGGGCGGGGGGCGACTTAGGCGCCGGCGGGCGCGGGGGGCCGCCCGGGCGCGTGCGGGGCCGCCAGGCAGGGCTAGCGGGTTCGGGCGGCCCTCAGGGCCTTGCGGAACTCGTCCGACGTGAAGCGGCCCGGCTGGACCTCGGCCGCATGGGCGAGCGCCTCCTCCAGCCCCCGCTCCGAGGCGGCAACGAGCGCCCGCTTGTTCGCCACCACTCCCCCCGCCGGGTGGGCGAGGATCCTCGCCGCCAGGGCGCGGGCCCGCGGCATCAGGTCGGACGCCGGACACACCTCGTTCACCAGCCCTGCGTCGAGCGCGGTCCGAGCGTCGATCAGCTCGCCGGTCAGCAGGAGCTGCGCCGCCCGGCCGGGGCCGGCGAGATGTTGCGTCAGCCACGCTCCCCCGGTTCCCGGGATAACGCCGAGGCGCACCCAGACCTGGCCGAGCCGGGCGTTCTCCGCAGCGATGCGAAGGTCGCAGGCGAGCGCGAGGTCCATGCCCGGGCCGACGGCGGCCCCGTTGATCGCGGCGATCACGATCGCGTCCGAGCTCCGGATCGCGCGGATCATCCCCTGGAACGACTCGTAGAGCGCCGCACCGATCTCGGCCGGCTCCAGGTCTCCCCAGCGCTCGAGCTCGTCGAGGTCGCCCCCCGCCGAGAAGGCCTCGCCGGCGCCCGTGAGGATCACGACGCGGGCGCCCCGGGCGCCGGCGGAGATCGCGGCGCCGACCGCGCGAGCGTCGCGGGACCCGAGCGCGTTGCGCCTCTCCGGGCGGTCGATGGTCACGACCGCGAGGTCTTCCTCGCGCTCGACCCTCACGGTGTCCACGGCCGGCAGCCTATGCCGCAGACGCGATTCGGCCCGCCGCGCCTTCACAGGCGGGCGGGCCGTGTGGTCGCTCCGGGCTACGCGTTCTTCGGGAGCATCCTCGTCATCTTCGTCCCGCATACGGGGCACTGCCCCTGGGCGGCCTTCGAGCCGTTCGCCAGCTCGATGACCTCGCCCTCGAAGTCGCGCTTCTCCCGGCACTTCACGCAGTAGCCGTTGTAGGTGTCGGCCATCCCTGCACTCCTCTCGCTCGAGCTTCTGCCCGCATCGACTCGCTCGCCGCTATCGTGCCACCTCCGGCCCCCGGCGGCGGGATTTCCCGCTACGGAGAGTGATCCTCCTGGGGGGCAGGAGGCTCCTGAGGCTCTTGTTGGCCACTCTCCGCATCCGGAGGAGGCGGCGAGCCCGGAGGCGTCGCGAACCGAGGCGGGGCGCCCCGATAGCGGGCGAGCAGGTACAGCGAGACGAGCACGACCGACAGGGCGAGGAGCTGGCTTCCCGTGAGCCCGAGATAGCGCTTGTCGACCCGCAGGAAGTCCGTGACCACCCGCATCGCGCCGTACCAGATCACGAACACGAGCGTGAGCAGCCCGGCGCGCCTCGCCGTGCGTCCGAGGTAGAGCAGGACGCCGAGCAGGAGCAGCGTCGAGACGAAGTCGTAGAGGGCGGTCTGGTGCACCACGACGTCGAAGCACCCGAGCGACGGCGGCGAGTCCTGGGCGAGCCGCTCGTACGTCGCGGCGGACGCCGGGGCGACCCCGCCGGTCTCGCCCGTGCACCGCCAGCCCAGCGCGAACGTCGTGCGGTCACCGAGGTGGTCGCCGATGACGAGGTCGCCGATGCGCCCGATGACGATCCCGAGGGCGAGGCCGGGGACCGCCAGGTCCGTCGACCGCCAGAAACCCATCCTCTTGCGGATCGCGTACGGGAGCGCGAACAGGACCGCGCCCGTGATCCCGCCGAGGAGGGAGATCCCGCCCTCGTAGATCTTGAACACGCCGAGGAGGTCGTCGCCGCCGTCCGTCACCTCGCCGAAGTGCCCGAACACGTACCCGAGGCGGGCCCCGACGATCGCACCGATGAGCGCGTAGAACAACGCGTTCCAGATGTCGTTCTCGGGAGGCCCCCCGAGACGGCGCGCCCGGCGGACCATGACCTGAGCCCCTACGAGGTACCCGATCGCGATGCCGATCCCGTGGGGCGAGACGCTGAGTCCCCCGACGTCGATGCTGGGCGTGATCCCCCACTCGAGGGGATCGATGCCGAGCTCGATCGGGAGCGCCATCACGGTGCGCGCCGTCCGAACTCCACGAAGCACTCGTGCGTTATCGGCATCTTCTCGGCGAACAGGGCCTCGATCGCCTGGGCGTAGACGCGGATCTCGTACTGGGCCGCAGACGCGTTCCGCAGCGAGAGGAAGTTCATCAACGAGCGGGCGTTGAGGGTCCAGTAGAACTGCGTGTAGATGCCGAACGGCAGGATCGCCCGCGCCAGCTCCTTAGCGACGCCCTTCTCGACCAGGCCCTCGTACTCGGCGAAGAGGTCCTTGTAGATCCGTTTGAAGGTGTCGATGGTCTCGTCGGCGAGCGGCTCGGCGACCGCCTCGAACGAGTAGGAGCCGGGCTTGCCGACCTGGGTGCGCACGGCCTCGGGGGCCGGGACGTAGAAGTCGTCGGAGAGCTTGTGGTACCGGCCCGACTCCTCGTTGAAGGAGTTGTGGACGACGATGCCGTTGGCGACGAAATTGTGCCACGGCCCCTCCACGCACAGGTCGTAGGTCTGCTCGATACCGGCGTACTCGACGGAGACGACGCGAACCGGGTGCGCCGCGAGCCGCACGCCTTTCCGTTGCGGCACCTCTACGTCGGCGCGGGCGTACCCGTTGTCGGGAGCGAGCGACGCCGCGAACTCCATCTCGGCGGCTTGCGTCGCGTGGACCCGCCGGTGGCACTCGTCGCACAGCGTGACGAGGTTCTCGATCTCACGCGCCAGCGAGGGATCGAGCCATACGGGAACGATGTGATGAGCGTGAAGCGTGCCGCCGCGCCGGCGACATCCGGGCGCCTGGCACGTGTAGTCGTAGTGGTGGTGGACCTTCGGCGCCTGCTCCGTCGTCCACCTGCCGATGGAAGCGCGGTCCGAGGTAAGGCCCCCGCGCCAGAAGTTGCTCTTCGGGCCGGACCGAGCGTCCCGGATCGCTTGCTTCTGGCTTTCGGTCCAGGTTCGCTGCAGCTTGTAACCCTTCTTGGCCTTGTTCCACGGAACGTGGCCGGGAGGAAAACTGCGCTCGCTCGGAGTGAACTGCAGGTCGAGCTTCTTCAGCCACTTCCGGATCGTGTGGTAGCTGCACCCGGCCTCCGCAGCCATCTGCGTGACCGACGCGCCCTCGTCCCTCTTGCGCGCCAGCCAGTCGCGCTGGGTATAGACCGGCGCGCCGTTGACCATCAAGTAGCACTCCCTCGAAGCGACGGCATTCGACCCTTCGCCGACGAGGCCAACGGCCTCTCTCAACGTGGCCCAGCCTTCACTCGTCAGCAACCGGTGCGTTGCCGTCGCCCTCAGTTGCTTCCCGTCGGCGAGCGTGACCCTATAGACGACCTGCCGGCCGCTGTCCACGACGTCCAAGATGCGCCCGGGGACGAACTCGTTCCTCGCCTCGTCGAGCGTACGAAGTCGCTGTCGGCGGAGCCTCCAACGCCCGTCCCGCCACTCGGTCGTGCCCTCCTGCAGCACTCGAGTGACGGCACGACGCCCGATCCCAGTCGTCCGCGCTATGCACCTGATGCTGCGCCCGGCTGCGGCCTCTCTGCGAACCTGACGCTCCTGGGCCTGAGTGAGTCCCTGACCGTTTCGTTCGCCCACGGTCCAGATCTCGTAGAGCTCGCGCATGGTCTTGTTCAGCTTTGGGCTCGTCGTCCCGTCGACGTTTGTAAACGTCACGACCGTGTCACCCGTCAGGCAGCCGACCCGGTGTCTGAACCATTCGCGCGCCACGAAGATCGGCGTCCTTATGTGGAAGCGGAAGGAGTTGTGCTCGAAGGGGGTCCCGTGGCGCTCCCGCATCAGGAACTTGATCAGGCCCTTGTCCCGGTCGTCCATGGCCTCGCGCCGCACGGCGAAGCTCACCCTCGCCGAGTTCACCACCGACAGGTCACTCGCCATCGCGTCGTCGAGGCGCACGAAGCCGTGGTCGAACACCAGCAGCTCGTGCGGCTTGTCGCCCGGCCTGATCTGCTCGTCCATCACAGGTACCCGGGCGCAGACGGAGGGGTCACGACGTCCTCGGCCCCCTCGACGTACAGGCGGCCCCCGAACCGGCTCTTGATCTCGTCGTCGAAGCGGTTCGCCGTCTCGATCACGGCGGCGATCGTGGCCTCGAGCTCCTCGGGGGCCGCGAACTGCCCGAGCAGGTTGTGGTTGAACCAGATCGCCCCGTTCTCGGCGTCGAGCGCGAACGCACCGAAGACGAACTCGAGGTTCTTTCCCAACAGCCACTGCGTCAGCTCGGCGGTGACGGGGACGGCGAGGTTGGTGATCGCGAACACCCGCACGACCGTCGCGCCGTTCTCGAGCCACGTCGGGACCACGAACGTGCGCGCGGTCTGGAGCCCGACGATGTAGTTGCCGTGGTTGTCGACCAGGTACCCGCCGAGGCTCGCCAGCTTCCCCTCGATCATCTCCCGCAGCGCCACCACCGCCGGGGGCTCGCCGGACGGCCGGGGCTTCGCGAGGTCCGACTGCGCGGGGACCTCCGGGGCCGCCGCGACGTCGGCGGGGAGCGCGTCCGGCTCGGCGGGCGCGTCTGCAGAGGAGGGCTCGTCTGGCACGGAGCGCAGTATAAGGAAGGCCATGCCCGAACAGACGGAGCCCATCGCCCCCGGAATGCCCGCCCCGCGAGGGACCCGGCTCACCTGCAAGGCGTGGCCGCAGGAAGCCGCCCTGCGCATGCTGGTCAACAACCTCGACCCGGACGTCGCCGAGCGCCCCGAGGACCTCGTCGTCTACGGGGGGTCGGGAAGGGCGGCGCGCAGCGTCGAGGCCTTCGACGCGATCGTGCGTGAGCTGCGGACGCTCGGCGACGACGAGACCCTGCTCGTGCAGTCGGGCAAGCCCGTGGCGGTGTTCCGGACCCACGCCCGCGCCCCGCGGGTGCTGATCTCGAACTCGATGCTCGTGCCGGCGTGGGCGACGTGGGACGAGTTCCACAGGCTCGAGGCCATGGGCCTCACGATGTACGGCCAGATGACGGCGGGCTCGTGGATCTACATCGGGACCCAGGGGATCCTGCAGGGCACCTACGAGACGCTCGCGGAGCTGGCGACGAGATCGTTCGGCGGCAGCCTCGCCGGGCGCATCGTGCTGACGGCCGGGCTCGGTGGGATGGGCGGCGCGCAGCCTCTGGCGGTGACGATGAACGAGGGCGTGGCGCTGTGCGTCGAGGTCGACCCCGCGCGGATCGAGCGCCGGCTGAGGACGCGCTACGTGGACCGCTCGACCGACGACGTCGACGAGGCGAGGGCGTGGGCGGAAGCGGCCCGAGAGGAGCGGCGCGCGGAGTCGATCGCGCTCCTCGGCAACGCCGCCGAGGTGCTGCCGTCACTCCTCGACGCCGGGTTCGCCCCCGACGTCGTCACCGACCAGACCTCCGCCCACGACCTCCTGGACGGCTACGTCCCCGCGGGGCTGTCGGTGGAGGACGCGGCAGAGCTGCGAAGGGGCGATCCCGACACCTACGTCAAGCGTTCGCTCGGATCGGTGGCGGCACACGTCGAGGCGTGGCTCGGGTTCCAGGAGCGCGGAGCCGTTTGCGTCGAGTACGGCAACAACATCCGCAACCAGGCCCGGGCCGCCGGCGTAGAGAACGCCTTCGACATCCCGGGGTTCGTCGAGGCGTACGTGCGGCCGCTGTTCTGCGAGGGCAAGGGGCCGTTCCGCTGGGCGGCGCTGTCGGGCGATCCCGCGGACATCGCAGCGACGGACGCGGCGATCCTCGACCTCTTCCCGGAGGACGCGCGGCTGCACAGATGGATCCGGATGGCGTCGGAGCGGGTCGCCTTCCAGGGGCTGCCGGCGCGCATCTGCTGGCTCGGCTACGGCGAGAGAGCGCGAGCGGGCCTGGCCTTCAACGAGCTCGTCCGGTCGGGGCGCGTCTCGGCGCCGATCGTGATCGGGCGCGACCACCTCGACGCGGGGTCGGTCGCCTCCCCGTACCGGGAGACCGAGGGGATGATCGACGGCTCGGACGCGATCGCCGACTGGCCGGTCCTCAACGCGCTGCTGAACACGGCGGCGGGCGCGCACTGGGTCTCGGTCCACCACGGCGGCGGCGTCGGCATCGGCTACTCGCTGCACGCAGGGATGGTCGTGGTCGCGGACGGGAGCGACGACGCGGCGGAGCGCCTGGAGCGCGTCCTCGATACCGACCCGGGCATGGGCGTCGTCCGCCACGTCGACGCGGGCTACGGCCGGGCGATCGACGTCGCCGGTGAGCGCGGCGTCCACGTGCCGATGGAGGCCGTGAGGCGCGACTAGCGCTTCGCCCAGCGCGCGGAGACGGACTCCACCGCGCGCCGCAGCGCGGCCTCGTCCACCGACACCGGTCGCCCGCCGTCGACGACCAGGCGGCCTCCGACCATCACCTTGTCGACGGCCGTCTGCTGCAGCGACGCCACGACCTGCTTGCGCAACGTGGCGAGCGGCCACAGGGACGGATCCCCGAGGTCGAGCCCGACCAGGTCCGCACGCCTTCCGGGCTCGATCGCACCGACCGGGAGGCCGAGGACGCGGGCCCCTCCCTTCGTCCCGAGGTCGAACGCGGTCTCCGCGGTCACTGCGGATCCGTCGGTGAGCCGCGCCTTCGCCATCAGCGTCGCCTGCCGCATCTCCTCGAACACGCTCTGGCGGTTGTTCGCGCAGCCGCCGTCCGGGCCGAGGGCGACCCGTATCCCGCGCGCGAGCATCTCCGGCAGCCGCGCGATCCCGTCGCCGAGGAACGCGTTCGCTCCCGGGCAGTGCACGACGGCCGCCCCCGCGCCGGCGAGGAGGTCGAGCTCCTCGTCGTCGGCCCACACGGTATGGATCGTCACGAGGCGGGGGCCGAGAAGCCCCTCGCGCGCGAGCAGGCGCACCGGCGTCGTCCCGTAGCGTTCCTCCACCTGCTCGCGCTCGTAGCGCGCCTCCGCGAGGTGCAGGTGGCAGGGGACGTCGAGCTCCTCCGCGACCTCGAGCGCGGCCGCGACGGTCTCCGGCGACGCCGCGTGCAGGGAATGCGGCGCCGGCTGCACCGAGACCATCGGATCGCCCGCGTGGGCCGCGGCGAGCGACCGGCAGCGTTCGACGGCCTCGCCGGTCTTCTCGCGGTAGCGCGCCGGCGCCTTCGTCGGTGCGTCGACGTCGTAGAGGGCGCGCGCGAGGACGAGACGGATCCCGGCGTCGCGGGCCGCGCCGATCACGCGCTCCGCGTTGCCGTTGCCTCCGTCGTGCAGGTAGAAGAAGTCGACGGTCGTCGTGACGCCCGCCCGCAGCGCTTCGGTGAACGCGAACAGAGCACCGGTGTAGACGTCGTCGCCCGAGAGCCCTTCGGAGAACGGGTACAGGACGTCGTCCCGCCACGAGTCGAACGGGCGGTCGTCGGCCCAGCCCTTCAAGAGGTTCTGGAACGCGTGACCGTGGGCGTTGACGGTTCCGGGGACGATCGCGACGTCGCCCCAGTCCACGCGCTCGGCCCCCTCGGGCACGGCGGCCGCGTCGACGACGCCCGCGATCGCGTCTCCCTCGACGAGCACGGCCGCGTCCGCCTCGAACCCGTCCTCGCCGAGGACGAGCGCGCCACGGATCGCCTTCGTCGTCACGTCCTCACCCCTGTGTTTAGGCTGCCGCCCGTGACCGTACACATTGGCAAGCCGCTGAGCTTCGCGGACGTCGTCGCGGTCGCGCGGCGCGGCGAGCGGGTCGAGATCCTGCCCGAGGCGAAGGACGCGATGGCCCCTGCCCGAGCGGTCGTCGACGACGCGGTGGCGTCCGGCGAGACCGTCTACGGGATCTCGACGGGGATCGGTGACCTCGCGAACGTCCGCATCGACACCGGGCTCGCCCAGCAGCTCCAGCGCGACATCGTCCGGTCGCACGCCACCGCGGTCGGCGAGCCGCTTCCCACGGAGGTCGTGCGCGCGATGCTGCTGCTCCGGGCACGCACGTTCGCGTTCGGCGTGTCGGGCGTCCGCTTCGACATCGTCGAGCGGCTCGTGGCCCTGCTCAATGCCGGGGTCCACCCGGTCGTCCCGTCGCAGGGCTCCCTCGGTGCGTCCGGGGACCTCGCCCCGCTGGCGCATCTCGCGCTCCCGCTGCTGGGCGAGGGCGCCGCCGAGCTGCGCGGCGAGGTGCTGCCGGGGGCCGAGGCGCTGCGACGGTCGGGCATCGAGCCCCTGCGGCTCTCGTACAAGGAGGGGCTCGCGCTCGTCAACGGGACCGAGATGATGCTCGCCCTCGGCATCCTCGTGGTGGAGGACGCGCGCGCGGTCGCCCGAGTGGCGGACGTGACGGGTGCGATGGCGCTCGAAGCCTGCCTGGGGACCGACACCGCCTTCCGCGAGGACCTCGTCGCGCTTCGCCGGCATCCCGGCGCGCAGGTTTCGGCCGCGAACCTACGCCGGCTGCTGGCCGGCAGCGCGATCGTCGCGTCGCACCGCGACTCCGACCACCTCGTCCAGGACGCGTATTCGTTGCGGTGCATGCCCCAGGTCCACGGCGCGTACCGGGACGCCATGCGCTACGTCGCCGCGACGCTGGAGGCCGAGCTCGCGTCGGCGATCGACAACCCGACCGTGATGGTGGACGACGGGACGCTGGTCTCCGGCGGCAACTTCCACGGGGAGGCGCTGGGGCTCGCGCTGGACCACCTCGGCCTCTGCCTCGCGGGGTTCGCGACGATCGCGGAGCGGCGGATCGCGCGCCTGGTGGATCCCCGGCTGAGCAACGGGCTCCCGCCGTTCCTCACGCGCGAGCCCGGACGGAGCTCCGGCTTCATGATCGCCCAGTACACCGCGGCGTCGCTCGTCTCGGAGAGCCGCTCCGCGTCCTGGCCGGCGTCCGCCGACTCGATCCCGTCGTCCGCCGGGCAGGAGGACCACGTGAGCATGGGGGCGACGTCGGGGCGCAAGGCCGCCGCCATCCTTCGCAACACCGAGCACGTGCTGGCGATCGAGGCGATGGCGGCGGCGCAGGGGCTCGACCTCCGGGCGCCGCTCGAGCCCGCGCCCGGCACGTCCGCCGCCCGCGCCGCCGTGCGGGAGGTCTCGCCGTTCCTCGACGAGGACCGCCCCCTGTCCGAGGAGATCGGGGGCGTCCGCGCGCTGGTCGCCGGCGGGGGGCTCGCCGAGGCGGCCGCCGGGGCCTGCGGGGAGGTGGACTAGCCCGCGTCTGCCGATCCGGCCGCCGTGCCTCATACTCTTCTCACCTTCGACGACGGCCTGGGGGAGCTGGATCGGATCGTGAGGACCAGTGGTTAGCTATCCCGTGACGCGGTACCTCTACCGCCCGGTCTCGACGCGCGCGGCGAGGGCCCTCGAAGGGACGCCGATCACGCCCGGCCACGTCACGCTCGTGAGCGCCCTGCTGTCGACCTCGGGGGCCGTGGCGTTCGGCTTCCGGAGCTACTGGCTCGGGGCCGTGCTGAGCCTCCTCGGCGTCATCACCGACTGCATCGACGGCGACCTCTCCCGCCTCACGGGCCGGTCGTCGACCGTGGGCGCCTTCGTCGACAGCGTCATGGACCGATGGACCGACGCCGCCATGATCGTGGGCCTCGCGTACGCGAACCCGGATCACTGGACGCTCGCGAGCGTGGCCCTGACGGCCTCCCTGCTGACGAGCTACACGAGGGCGCGGGCGCAATCGCTCGGGGTCGACTGCCCGGACGGCATAGGGGGCCGCGACACGCGGGTCCTCCTGCTGGTCATAGCGGCCCCGGCCGGGCTGATCGAGCTGGGCCTGTGGGCCGTAGCCGTGACCGGGGTGGTGACGGCGGTCCACCGGATGCTGGTCGCGACGCGGCGGCTGAAGGCGCTGGAGGCGCCGCGGGCGACGGCGCCGGACCGGGCCTCGGTCGCCTAGCCCGGCGGGCCGGCTACGCGGTCCCCGCGCGGCTCGTCGCGCAGTCCCAGACCTTCCCCATCTTCTTCGAGGGGAACGCCGCCTCGAACAGGCGCTCGCGCCGGCGCTGCAGGTACTGCTCGGGCACGCCCTGAGTCGATTCCATGTTGTCCTCGATCCGGTAGCCCAGGACGTACTCGGCCATCTCGGCGAGCGTGATGTCCTCCTCTCGCTGCACCGCCCGGTCCACCCACACGCCGACGGGCCGCTCGCCGTCGAAGAGCCGCTCGTACGAGACCCCGAACCGCCGCGCGATGTCCTTCTGCAGCGGCGTGATGCCGATCGGCCACGCGTCGAGCGACTGCGCGCTGGGCTGCTGGCCGTGGTCGGCGGTGAACACCAGCACCCACTTGCGCTCGCCGACCTTGCGATCGAGCCACTTCGTGAGGTCCTGCAACGCGGCGTCCGAGTACTCGAGGATCTCCCGCATCTGGGGCTCGACCATGTTGTAGTCGTGGCCGACGTCGTCGATCTGCTTGTAGTTGGTGAAGAAGAGGTCGGGGATGCGGTTGCCGCCGAAGTCCTCCCGCGCGATCAGCTCCTTGAGGAGCCGCGTCTGGTAGAGGGTCCACACCGGGCTGTGCCGCACGCTCGTCGGATTCGTCAGGTCGGAGTGACGCATCCACTTCCCGTCGAGCTTGCCGTCCTCGACGTCCACGGCCCGGAGGTCCTCGTCCCACCCCGGCACGTCGTCGAGGTAGTACGGGAGCCTGTACAGGTCGCGGTTCGTGATGATCCGGCCGGGTCCGGTCACCCTGTTTCCCCGTTCGCGCGCCGCGATCGCGACGACGTCCTTGTCCGCACCGGGGAGCATCGCGCCGTGGCCCATCATCCCGAGGTGGAAGAACCGGTACGTGAGCGCGCCGACCTTCGGGCGGTTGCCGTTGCGGCGGTCGAACACGTCGCCGACGGTCGTCAGCTCGAGCTCGTGTGGAGGCTGTCCGTTGAGCGCGCCGGTGACCTCGCCTCTCGCGTTGCGCATGAAGATGTCGACCACGCCGTGCCGGCGTGGGAACTCACCGGTCCCCATCGTCGAGTGGATCGCCGGCGTGACCGACGGAGACGAGCCCACCATCGCGCCGGCCACCGACGTC
>DATADL010000202.1:0-4186 GCA_036258555.1 Actinomycetota bacterium
GTCGATCGCGCCCCTGCTCGTCCGGCTGGTCGAGGAACGCCCGCCGAGCGGCCGCTACGCCGCGTCGGACCTCGCCGCGGGGGCCGCTCGATGACGTCCGCTCTCGCCGCCGCGCCGTTGTCCTTCTCGATCCCCCCGTCGCTGCACGCGACGGAGCCGCCGGAGGCCGCGGGACGGGAGCGCGACGACGTCCGGCTGCTCGTGGCGCGGCCCGGACGCTTCGAGCACGTGCGGTTCCGCGACCTGCCCGCGCAGCTCGCGCCCGGCGACCTGCTGGTCGTCAACACCTCCGCGACCCGCCCCGCCGCCGTGGACGGAGTGCGCCCGGACGGCTCGGGCGCGGTCGTGCACTTCTCGACGCCTGCCGGCGGAAGCGGATGGATCGTCGAGCTCCGTGCACCCGACGGCTCGCGCGGCGCCACCGCCTCGGGCGACGTCGTGCTGCTCCCCGGCGGCGCGCGCATAGACGTGCTCGACGGGCATCCCGACCCCGGGGCGCGGGAGTCGCGCCTGTGGTCGGCGAGGCTGTCGGCGGACGTCCCGGGCGGCGAGTACCTCGAGCGGTACGGGCGGCCTATCTCGTACGACTACGTCTCCCGCCGGTGGCCCCTCTCGGCGTACCAGACCGTGTTCGCGACCGTCCCGGGCAGCGCCGAGATGCCGAGCGCGGCGAGGCCGTTCACCGCCCGGCTCGTGACGCAGCTCGTGTCGCGCGGTGTCGTCGTCGCGCCTCTGGTCCTGCACTGCGGGGTCTCGTCGCCCGAGGCCGGAGAGCCGCCGCAGGAGGAGGCGTACGAGGTGCCCCCGGCGACCGCCCGGCTCGTGAACGAGACGAAGCGCGCCGGGGGCCGCGTGATCGCGGTCGGGACGACCGTGACGCGCGCCCTCGAGACCGCGGCGCGCCGCGACGGGACCGTCGAGCCGCGCGCGGGGGTCACCGCGCTCGTCCTCGACGCCAGCCGCCCCGCGCGCGTCGTGGACGGGCTCGTCACCGGCTGGCATCCGCCGGGCGCGTCGCACCTCTCGTTGCTGGAGGCGGTCGCCGGATCCGATCTCGTCGGCCGCGCGTACGAGGCCGCGCTCGCGCACCGCTACCTCTGGCACGAGTTCGGCGACAGCTGCCTGCTGCTGCCGCGACCGCGGCCCGCGGGCCGAGCCGCGCGGGCGGCCTAGCCGACCTAGTCGACCGTCAGCGTCCCCTTCATGTCGTCCTTGTGGGGCTCGCAGAAGAACTCGTATTCGCCGGGGTCGGCCTCGAACGTGACGCGCGCCGACTTGCCCCCCGGCACGTCGAGGTCGACGACGTCCTCGATCGTGAACGTATGGAGCGTCTGGTCCTGGTTGTCGACGAAGACCGAGATCTCTCCCCCGCTCGCCTCGAGGGTCGTCTGCTCGAACTCGATGCCCTTCGCGACCAGCTCGACGTCCCCCTCCCGGGGCGCCGCGTCGTCGTACGTGACGAAGGCGAAGACCGAGTAGGCCGCGGCGACCACGAAGACCACGCCGGCGCCGGTGGCCAGCGAGCGCGCTGCGGGGGCCGGGTCCGTACGGCCCCGGACGAGGGCCACGGCCGAGACGATGCCGGTGACGGCCGCGAGGAGGCCGGCGACGTTGAGGATGAAGTCGCCGGCGGAAGCCGGAACGGTCAGCGACGGGATGGTGAACGGCGCGCTCATCACGGTGGACGCGACGAACGAGACCAGCAGCAGGATCGCCGGTCCCTTCGTCGCGCGCCCCAGCCACACGAGGGCCCCGATCCAGATCACCCCGAATCCGAGCAGAGGCGGGATCACCTCGCCGGAGAAGACGTTGATCAGTGCGACGTCGACGATCGCGACGATCGTGCTCCACCGCAGCAGCTGCGACCAGCTCATCGGATGGCCTCCTCGCTAACCGGGTCCGGCCCCCGACGATCGCGGAACCCTGGGCCGATGACAACGACCTTGGGGCGATCCGCGCTCAGCGGTGGTGCAGTGGACGGCCCGCCTGCGCGAGGTAGAGCTCCTGGAGGGCCTCGGCGAACGTCGGGTGCGCGTGGACGATCGATGCGGCCTCGGCGACGCTCGCCTCGAACGTGGTGACGGCCGCGGCGCCCGGGACCAGCTCGGTGACGTGGGGCCCGACCAGGTGCACGCCCACGACGTTCCCGTCGCCGTCGGCGACGACCTTCACGAGTCCGGGGTCGCCCGAGATCGCACCCATGGCGAGCCCACCGAGCTGCATCGTCGCGTTCCGCGGCTCGAGCCCCTCGGCCGCGGCGGCCTCCTCCGACAGCCCCACGCACGCGGTCTCGACGATCCCGTGGGTGACCCTCGGCACCTGCGCGTAGTCGATGCCGGGACCCCCGATCCCGGCGATCCGGTCGGCGACGAGCATGCCCTCTACGAACGCCGAGTTCGCCCGCGCGGGTGCAGGCGGGCCGAGCAGGTCGCCGGCCACGTAGACCCCCGGCTCCGACGTCTCGAGCGCGTCGTTGCGCGCGACCACGTGCGCGCCGTCGCAGGCGATGCCGGCGGCCTCCAGCCCGGCGCCCTCGGTCGCGGGCGTGCGACCGGCCGCGAGCAGCAGGATCTCGGCGCGGAAGGTCTCCGTGCGCCCGCCGTGCGTGACGTCGGCCTCGACGCCTTCGCCGGTCGTCCGGACCTCCTCCACGTGGGTACCGGTGACGCTCGTGACCCCGCGTCGCCGCAAGGCGCGCGCCAGCGCGGACCCCACCGCGGCGTCCTCGAACGGGACGAGGCGGTCCTCGCGCTCGAGGATCGTCACCTCCGCGCCGAGCGCCCGCCATATCTGCGAGAACTCGGCGCCGACCGCGCCGCCCCCGAGGATCAACGCACTCCGCGGCACCCTGTCGAGCGCGAACGCGTCGTCGGACGTGAGGATGGCGTCTCCGTCGGGGAGTATGTGCGCGAAGCGGCGCACGACGGACCCCATGGCCAGCACCACGGCGCGCGCGGCAGTGAGGCGGTCGCCGTCGACCGCGACGGAGCGGGGGCCGGTGAGCCGTCCGTAGCCCCGTACGACCGCGACGCCGGCGCGCTCCAGGTGGTGGCGGATCGACGTGTGGTTGCGGCGGACCACGTCGTCCCGGGCCGCGAGCATCCGCCGGACGTCGATCTTCTCGACGACGGCGTCGATCCCCCACCGCGCCGCCTTGTTCGCGAGCGCGTCCGCGATCGCCGCCGCCTCGGTCATCGCACGCGTCGGGACGCAGCCGCGGTGAAGGCAGGTCCCGCCGAGATCCGCTGCCTCCACGACGACGCACGAAAGCCCGAGGTCGGCCAGCCGGAGCGCGCACGCGTATCCGGCGGGACCGCCCCCGATCACGACGACGTCACGCGGCTCCATGGCGGGATCGTACGCGGGTGGTGCAAGATCGGGGCGTGCCGAACACGCAAGGGTTCGTGGACTTCGTCGTCGAGCAGCTCGACGGCCTCGGCGACGTGACCGTGCGCCCGATGTTCGGCGGCCACGGCTTCTATCTCGGACGCGCGTTCTTCGCGATCGTCTACGACGACCGCGTCTACCTCAAGACCGGCGACGCGACCCGCGGCTGGTACGAGGAGCAGGGGATGGGCACGTTCCGCCCCCACGAGCGCCAGGACATCAAGAGCTACCACGAGGTCCCGCCCGACGCGGTGGAGGACCGGGAGAAGCTCGCGGACCTGGCGGCCGCCGCGGTCCGCATCGCGGAAGCGGGGGCCTGAGTTGGCGGTCGTTGGCACGCACGTGCTGCTCTACACGTCGGAGCCCGAGAAGCTCCGCGCGGTCTTCCGCGACGTCCTCGGGTTCCCGCACGTCGACTCCGGCGACGGGTGGCTGATATTCGCCCTGCCCCCCGCCGAGCTCGGCATCCATCCGGCGGAGGGGCCGACCTACGAGAGCGGCGCCCGCCACCAGCTCACGTTCATGTGCGACGACATCGAGAAGACGATCGCCGACCTGCGCGGCCGCGGGATCGAGATCCTCGGCGAGCCCGAGGACGAAGGCTGGGGCATCACGACGACGCTCGCGCTGCCGGGCGGCGTAGAGGTGATGCTCTACGAGCCTCGCCACCCCACCGCCATCTAAGCCACGGGTTGCGCTCGGCGCCTGGGGCGGCCGACATCGGTGGCGGCCCGGGTTCGCGGGCCTGAGCCCCGCGGGGGGCCGCCGACATGGTGGGGTCCGGGGGTGGGGGGGGGGG
>DATADL010000203.1:0-7426 GCA_036258555.1 Actinomycetota bacterium
GTGAAGACGTTCGCCTTCCCGCTGTCGCTCACGATCCTCGTGCTGATCTTCCTGTTGATCCAGGGCGAGATCGACCGCCGCGACCCGAAGCTCGCGTTCGCACCGGTCGACTCGTCGAAGGACATGGTGCATTTCGAGTGAGGGCCAGAGGAGGCGGCACCGGGCGCTCGGCCGAGATGGTCTCGCTCGCGGAGCGGATGGGATACCTGCAGGGGCTGCGGGCCGGTTTCGCCGTGGCCGCGGTCGCCGCGGCCCTCGCGTTCCCCGGCTTCGTCGGGCTGTCGCTGCGAGAGGTCACGATGGTCTCGATCGCGTACTTCGTGCTGACGGCGCTCATCGAGGCGGTGCGGCGCATCGGCGGCGGACGCCACCTCTATGCCGTCGCCGGCATGCTCCTCGCCGACGGCGTCTACCTCGCGTGGATCATGTATCTCACGGGCTTCGTGCAGAGCCCGTTGCGCTTCATGCTGTACCTGCACCTGATCGCGGTCACGCTGCTCGCGTCCTATCGGACCGGCCTCAAGATCGCGCTGTGGCACTCGTTGCTGTTCTTCGTGGTGTTCCACGCGCAGCTGGCGGGCCTGCTCGACCCGCGGGGGCCGAGCCTCTACACGCCGGGCATCGACGGCCTCGTCGAGTACCGGCCGTCGATCTTCAACGTGACGGCGTTCTGGGTCGTCGCGCTCGGTACGGCGGTGTTCTCGTTCGTGAACGAGCGCGAGCTCCGGCGCCGGAAGAACGACCTCGAGGCGTTGAACGAGATGGGGGTCGAGTTCGAGTCTCTCTCCGACCCGCACAAGGTCGCCGAGTCCTATCTCACCCGCGTGTGCGACGCGCTGGGGTTCCGGCGCGGCCTCGTGGTCGCGGGCCCGCGGGGAGCGCTGAAGGTCCTCGCCGCGAAGGGCGCCGACGGCGCGGGCGAAACCGTCCCGGACGACTGCGGGCTGCTGCTCGAGGTCGAGCAGCGCCGCGAGACCATCGTCGTCTCCGACCTGGATCCCGGGACCGACGGGATCATCGCCTCGTTGCTCCCGGGCGCCCGCAACCTCCTCGTCACCCCGCTCGTCGCCGACGGGAACCAGCTCGGCGTGCTCGTCGTGGAGCAGAGGCGCCGCGGGCACCGGCTGGAACGCCGGGTCCTCTCGACGATCGGCCAGTTCACCTCGCACGCGGCCCTCGCGCTTCGGAACGCGTGGCTGCTGGAGGAGGTCCGGCAGATGGCAGACACGGACGGGCTCACGGGCCTGGCGAACCGGCGGTCGTTCGAGGCGGCCCTCGACCGCGAGGTCGCCCGAGCGCTGCGGACGGGTGAGCAGCTGACGCTGGTCCTGCTCGACATCGACTACTTCAAGGACCTCAACGACCGCCACGGCCACCAGGTGGGTGACCGCGTGCTGCGGGCGACGGGCCGGGCCCTGCGGGCTGCGTCCCGCGAGTTCGACACGGCGGCGCGCTACGGCGGCGAGGAGTTCGTCGTGCTCCTTCCGGGGTGCTCCTCCGACCAGGCCGTGGCGGCGGCCGAGAGGCTGCGGGCGGCGGTAGCGGGGATCGAGGACCGCGTCGCCGTCACGGCGAGCGCCGGCGTAGCGACGCTCCCGCTCAACGCCACCGACTCCGCCGGTCTGGTGCGGGCGGCGGACCGGGCCCTGTACGACTCCAAGAGCCGGGGCCGGGACGTGACGACGAGGTCGTTCGCGAGGCCTCCGGCGCCTGCGGCGGCCCCCGTCTCCTCGGGCGTCTGACCGCGCGTCTTTCCCCTCAATGCCCGCCCGGGCGTGCCGATATTTACCAGGAACACCCGGACCGAGGGCGGCCGGGGCAGGGGAAAGGAACGAAAACTTGAGCCGTGGGGGGTCGTTTACGACCGATTCGAGGCGCCTGTTCGCGGCTCTAGTCGTGTCTTTCGCCCTGCTCCAGGCCTTCGCGTTCTTGCCCGAGGCCTCCGGCGCACCCGACTTCTGCGACAAGCCCGGTCAGGGCAACGACAAGAAGTGCGAGACGCCGGCCCCGACGCCTCCTCCGCCGACGCCGACCCCGACGCCTCCTCCGCCTACGCCGACCCCGACGCTCCCGCCGCCTACGCCCACGCCTCCGGACCCGACGATCGCGCCCACACCGGACCCGACCGGGTCGCCCACGCTGCCTCCGACGAACCCGCCCGTGACGCCGTCGCCCACGCCGTCGCAGTCGCCTTCACCGAGCTCGACGCCGAAGCCGTCTGAGTCGCCCGATCCCACGGTGCCTCCGACGAACCCCGCCACACCGACGCCGACGGAGCCGCCGACGCCTTCGCCGGACGTGACGCCGCCGCCGACGGAGCCGCCGGTGATCACGCCTCCGCCCGTCGAGACGGAGCCGCCGCCGACGGTCCCGCCTACGCCTACGCCCATACAGACCGAACCGCCGGGGCCGGTCCAGCCCCAGCCGCCCGGGGTCGTCGACCCGACGCCTCCGGCGGGAACCGAGCCGCTGGCGCCCACCGAGACCGACGACCCGGGTTCGGACGGGCTCGGCGTCCCGACGCCGGGCGATGGCCGCCCCGAGGCCCCGATCCTGGCGGCGCTCTCGGACCTCGACGACCTCGCGGTCAGCGTGGCCGACCCGAAGCCGGGCGACGCCGGCGAGGGCGAGACCGGTCACGAGTTCGGGTTGCGCATCCCGCTCGGCTCCTCGATCGGGAATCTCGCCGCAACGGCGGGGAAGGCCGTCCAGGAGTTCGCGTTCCCGCTGACGCTTGCGATCGCAGTGCTGCTGTTCCTGTTGTTCCAGGGTGAGCTCGACCGGAGGGATCCGAAGCTCGCCTACGCGCCCGTCGACTCGACAAAGGACATGGTGACCTTCGAATGAGGACGCAAAGGGCTGGGGTCGGGCGCCACGCGGAGGCGGGGCGCGCAAAGGGGGCAACGCGTTCGGAGTCGCCCGAGATCGTCTCGCTCGCGGAGCGGATGGGATACCTGCAGGCGCTGCGCGCGGGTTTCGTGCTCGTCGTGCTGGCGTCCGCGGTGTTCGCGTCGCGCTTCGTCGGGGCGTCTCTGCGGGACCTCGTCGTCGTCTCGGCGGGCTACTTCCTGCTAACCGGCATCACGGAGGCGCTGCGGCGGCTCGGGAAGGCACGCGGCCTCTACGTCGTGGCCGGGATGCTCCTCGTCGACGGCGTGTACCTCGCCGGGACGATGTACGCGACCGGGTTCGCCCAGAGCCCCCTGCGCTTCCTCTTGTACCTGCACCTCATCGCCGTCACGCTGCTCGCGTCGTACCGGACCGGCCTCAAGATCGCGCTGTGGCACTCGCTGCTGTTCTTCGTGGTGTTCCACGGGCAGCTCGCCGGGATCCTGGCGCCGCGCGGCGTCGAGCCGAGCGGAGAGATCGGCGCCCTCACGTACAGGCCCTCCGTGTTCAACGTCATGGCGTTCTGGCTCGTCGCCCTCGGCACGGCCGTCTTCTCCTCGGTCAACGAGAAGGAGCTGCGCCGCCGCAAGATCGACCTCGAGGCCCTCAACGAGATGGGCGTCGAGTTCGAGAACGTCAGCGACCCCCTCACCGTCGCCTCTACGTTCCTCGACCGAGTCTGCGACGCCTTCGAGTTCAAGCGCGGCGTCGTGCTCGCGAGCCCCGCCGGGGACGTCGCCGTCGCGGCGTCCCGCGGTATCGAGGGCGACGACGACCCGTCGCTGGGTCTCGACGAGATCGTCGGGAAGACGTGGCGTGCACGAGAGACGGCCCTGGTCCGGAGGCTCGACGCGGAAGCGAACCCGCGGCTCGCGCGGCTGCTCCCCGGCGCGCGCAACGTGCTGATCGTGCCGCTCTTCGCGGACGCGGCGCCGCTGGGGATCCTGGCGGTCGAGTACGGGGGCCGCTCGAGCAAGATCGAGCGCCGCGTGCTCACGACCGTAGGCCAGTTCTCGTCGCACGCCGCGCTGGCGCTGCGCAACGCGTGGCTGCTCGACGAGATCAGGCGCATGGCCGACACCGACGGGCTCACCGGGATCGCGAACCGACGGTTCTTCGAGCACGCGCTCGACAAGGAGATCTCGCGGGCGAAGCGGTCCGGCGAGCAGCTCACGCTCGTGATGCTCGACATCGACCACTTCAAGCAGCTGAACGACACGCACGGCCACCAGGTCGGCGACCAGATCCTCCAGGAGGTCGGCACCGTGCTGCGCGGCGCGTGCAGGGACTTCGACGTCGCGGCCCGCTACGGCGGCGAGGAGTTCGCGGTGCTGCTGCCGGGCTGCACGACGCAGGAGTCCTTCAGCGCCGCCGGCCGGCTCCGCAAGGTCATCTCGGAGATGGAGGGAGCCGTCCCCGTCTCGGCGAGCGCCGGCGTCGCGACGTTCCCGCTGCACGCGGCGGACGCGGCGAGCCTGGTGAAGGCTGCGGACGAGGCGCTGTACGAATCGAAGCGCCTGGGCCGTGACCGTGTCACGCGCTCGCGCCGCAAGGGCGTGGCGGTGGTGCCGGACAAGGTGGCCGAGCCGGTCTCGTAACCGGGCCTCACCGGGCAGGACCCCGGCGGGAGGATGACCGTCGATCGTGTCGAAGTTAAGCGCGGGATAACATCGCGTACCGATGCCTCGCGCCGGGGGGACGATGCGACGACTGGCCGGGCGGTTCGCCCTGACGTTGGTGTTGCTGGCGGCGGAGCTCTCGCCGCTTGGTGGAGCCGCGGTCGCCGCGGAGGCACCACAGACCCTGGCCGGAACGACGGTGATGGCCGTGAGGGAGGCCGCCGTCGCCGACGTGTTCGTCCCGAAGACCGTTCGCTTCTGGCACCCGTGGTTCGATCCCGACCGGCCTGACTTCAGGTTGGACGGCGGCTCGGGGCTGGCGATGTTCGCCCTGGTGAACACCGACGACGGCGAGGCCCCCACCGGTCTCGTCGGTGGACGCCTTCCGGAGGAGGGGAGGTCGGAGCTCTTCCTCACGCATGTCGGGCTCGGCCCCACGGGCAGCGCGTGGAAGGGTTTCTGGAACGTGCCTCGCGGCCGGTACCGGCTGTACGTCTTCGCGGACACACCGGTCCGCCTCGCGCTCCTCCTGAAGTCGTTGAACGGGACCCGGAACGTCCGTCCCGACGCCGCCGCCCGTTACGAGGTGGAGGAGCCCCCGCGTTTGTTCGGCGAAGGCGTCGCCTACAACCTGTACTCGGCCGGCGCGACGGGGACGCTCGAGGGGTCTGTCGCGCAGTTCCAGCTGCTCTGGACTCGTGAGGCCGCGCACCTGTCCAGCCAGACCGGGTTCTGCTGGTACGACGGCGAGCCCTCCGACGCCACGACGGCGTACGTGCCCGGGTGCCCCTTCGCCGATAGCCAGGACATCGTCGAGGTCACCGGCGACTTCGTCGGGGAGTGGTCCTCGATCGCCACTGGCCTCCGTCTGCCGGTCCCGACGGGCCGAAGCGGGCAGGGGATGTGGTTCGTATCGGCTGCCGCCATCGAAGACGTGGGGCACCTGACGGCGTGGCTCGACCTGGGCCTGGAGTAGGGACCCGGCTGGACTGCGACAGTAAAGTTCCTTCAAACAAAAAGTAGAATTTCGCGTTTGGAATTAGCAGGGTCCGGCCTCCCGGTTTTCGAAGCCGTCCGATGACATTCGAGGCGGGCGACGTCTCATGAGAGGAGGTGCTCCGTTCCGTCGCGCGCCTTCGCATCGGTCGGTCTTCAAGAGGAGGTGGACCTGTAGTGCGTGACCGAAGGAGGCACCGTCTTGGCGCGGCCGCTGTGATGGTCGCCGCCCTGATGATCTCGTTGATCCCTGCGTCGCCTGCGGCAGCGGCGGTTGCCGACGTCGAGGCGGTCGGGGGCGGCGAGCTCCCGGGCCGCATCGTCCGTGCATCGTGCCGAGTGACGGGAGCATTGATCTCGCTCAACACACTCCAGCTCGTGGTCGAGGCGGACGCTTCGGCGACGCCCGACGGGCTTCTGACGCAGGTCCAGTGCACCGCGACGTCTGCGGGTGGTGGGTCCGTTACCGCGCCTCCGATCGCCTGCCCCGGCCCCGCGTGCGCCAGTGCGGGAACAGGACAGGTCCGGCTCGGGCTCATCACCGTGTGCGTGTCCGCGACGGGGCACTTCGGGCCGTTGTTCCCGGAGTCGAAGACGGTCAGCCATTGCGCGACGGGTGCGGGCGCGAAGCTCGAACAGGATTGGGTCAGCGTCAACTAGCGACTTCCTCTGGCGGACGGGGCCCGCGGCTCCGTCCGCTTTCGCCTGTGACCGGCGCGCCGCTATCCTGCCCCGGTGGAAGCGCCGGCAGAAGCACCCTCGGCCCCCCGCGCCGCGGCCCCCATCCTCGTCGCCACCAACGTCCGCAAGGTCTATCGGACGGGCGCGGGGATCGTCGAGGCCCTGCGCGACCTCGACCTCTCGATCCCGCGCGGCGAGTTCCTCGCGGTCATGGGACCCTCCGGGTCGGGCAAGACCACGCTGCTCAACTGCCTGTCCGGCCTCGACGACGTCGACGGCGGCACCGTCACGGTCGAGGGCGAGGACATCCACGCGCTCTCCGACGCGCGGCGTAGCCGCCACCGCGCCGAGAAGATGGGGTTCATCTTCCAGTCGTTCAACCTGATCCCCGTCTTCACGGCCGCCGAGAACGTCGAGCTCCCGTTGCTCCTCGCGGGAGCGACGCCGCGCGAGGCGCGCCGGAACGCGGAGGCAACGCTCGAGCGCGTCGGGCTCGGCCACCGCAAGGGCCACCGGCCGAACGAGCTCTCGGGCGGCGAGCAACAGCGCGTGACGATCGCGCGTGCGCTGGCCGGAGATCCCGCGATCGTGTGGGCGGACGAGCCGACGGGGAACCTCGACAGCGAGACCGCGGCGACCGTCGTGGAGCTGCTGAAGGACCTCAACAGCGGCGGCCTGACGCTGGTGCTCGTCACCCACGACGCCGCGATCGGCTCACAGGCCGGCCGTCTCATCCACATGCGCGACGGGTCGATCGTCGCGGAGGAGCGCCCGGGCGGCGACCGATAGCGGTGCCGGTCCCGGTCCTGCTCGTCGCGCTCGCGCTCGCGGGTGCCCTCTACCAGACCGTGCGGCGCCCGATGCTGCGGCGCCTCGCCCTACGCGACGCACTGCGGCGCCGGAGCGAGACCGCGCTCGTGATCGCGGGCAGTCTCCTAGGGACGGCGATCATCACGGGGAGCTTCATAGTCGGCGACACGCTCGACTCGTCGATCCGGGTGGAGGCGGTCACGCAGCTCGGGCCGGTCGACGAGGGGATCGCGGTGCCGGAGCCCGAGCGGGCCGCCGAGATCGCGGCCGAGATCGAGGACCTCGACGAGCCGCGCATCGACGGCGTCGTCACGATGCTGCGCGCCGAGGCGTCGTTGTCGGTGACGCAGGGCGACGAGACACTGGCCGAGCCCGACGCGCAGCTGGTGGAGGTCGACTTCGACGCCGCGCGCTCCTTCGGCGGCGATCCG
>DATADL010000204.1:0-4489 GCA_036258555.1 Actinomycetota bacterium
AGGGGCCGGTGTAGATGCAGGTCCAGACGCGGTGGTAGCGGTTGTCGAGGTCGTAGTACCAGGCCCACACCCCGTGGTAGCCGCCCCCGTACTCACGGCAGTCCTCGACGCCGGCGCGGGCCGACTCGTCGGCGGCGGCCGGTGACGCCGGAAGCACGAGGGCCGCGGCGACCGCCACGGCCGAGATCAGTCTCTTCATCCGATTTCTCCCTTCCCGTAACTCACCCAATCCGGACAAGTTTCACACCGGGGACGAAAGTCCTTCCCCGCCGGCAGCGGCCGCGCCGACCCCGGGCGATCCGGGCAGAATCCCTTGCGTGCCGGACTCCGTCACGTTCGATCGCGCCGTCGACTACTACGACCGGACCCGCGCGCTGCCGCCGGGGGTCGAGTCGGCGATGGCCGCAGCCGTGGGCGCGGAGCTGCGCGATCGCGGACGCGTGCTCGAGATCGGGGCCGGGACGGGCCGTATAGCCCTGCCCCTGATCGCGGCGGGCGTCGACGTCGTCGGCCTGGATCTCTCCGGGCCGATGCTCGGACGCTTCGCGGCGAAGGCGGAGTCGCCGGCCCCGCTCGTGCAGGGAGACGCGACGCAGCTCCCCTTCCGCGACGGCTCGTTCGGGGCGGCGTACGCCGTCCACGTCCTGCACCTGATCCCACGATGGAAGGAGGCCGTGCGCGAGCTCACGCGGGTCGTGAGACCGGGCGGCGTGCTGCTGGTGAGCCAGGGTTGGTGGGGGCTCGTCGCGTATCTCGACGTAGTCGAGGCATTCGCGGACGCGGCCGGCATCGAGCTGCGGCATGTCGGGCTCAACGACGAAGCGGAGCTGGACGCGGCGCTGCCGGAGGCGACGCCCCGCGACCTCGTTCGTCTCGAAGGGACGCAGACGCTGAGCCTGCGGGAGATGCTCGAGCGCCTGCGCGGCGGGCTGTGCTCGTTCACGTGGACGGTCGACGACGCGGCGCGCGCCCGCGGAGCGGATGCGGCCGCCGAGTACGCGGGCAGGAAGTACGGATCGCTGGAGGAGCCGCGCGCGGTGCCGCAGGAGATGTGCTGGAGGGCCTACGACCTGCCCGGCTAGAACCGGGGGACTCGTCTCACCCGCCTTCCGTCAGCGGCACCATCTGGTCGCGACCCGGCCCTACCGACGCGTACGACACCGGCACGCGGGACAGGGCCTCCAACGCCTCCAGGTACGCGCGCGCCTCCTTGGGAAGGTCCTCCAGCGAACGCGCCGACGTCAGGACGTCGCGCCATCCGGGGAGCTCCTCGAAGATCGGCGCGCACTTGTTGAAGATCGTCTGGTGCGGGGGGAACTCCTCGTACCGCTCGTCTTCGTACTCGTACGCGACGCATACCTTTATCGTGTCGAACTGCGAGAGCACGTCGAGCTTCGTGATGACGAGCTCGGTCAGCGTGTTGAGACGCGCCGCGTAGCGCGCGGCCACCGCGTCGAACCATCCGCAGCGCCGTTTCCGCCCCGTCGTCGTCCCGTACTCGGCCCCCGCCTCCACGAGGATCTCCCCGTCCGCAGGGTCGGCCTCGGACGGGAACGGTCCGGAGCCGACGCGCGTGCAGTACGCCTTCGCGATGCCGATCACGCGCTCGATGTCGCGGGGACCTACACCAGCCCCCGCGCAGGCGCCCCCCGCGATCGGGTTCGAGGACGTCACGAACGGATAGGTGCCGTGGTCGAGGTCGAGCATCGTCGCCTGGGCGCCCTCGAACATCACGGACCGTCCGTCGTCGAGCGCGCGCTGCACGAACAGGCTCGTGTCGTCGATGTGCGGCTCGAGACGCCGCGCGTACGCGAGGTACTCCTGCTCGATCGTCTGCTGGTCGAGCGGGAGCCTGCCGTACACGCGCGTGAGCAGCAGGTTCTTCTCCTTGAGCGCGACCTTCAGCTTCTCCGAGAAGATCTTCGGGTCGAGGAGGTCCTGGACGCGCAGCCCGATGCGCGCGGCCTTGTCGGCGTAGGTGGGACCGATCCCGCGCTTCGTCGTGCCGAGCCGGTTCTTCCCGAGCCGGCGCTCGGTCACCGTGTCGAGCTCGAGGTGGTACGGCATAATCAGGTGCGCGTTCCCCGACAGCTTGAGCCGCGACGTGTCGACGCCGCGCGCCTCGAGGTTGTCCATCTCCTCGATCAGCACCTGCGGGTTGACGACCACGCCGGGGCCGATCACCGGCGTGCAGTGCGGATACAGGATGCCGGTCGGCACGAGGTGGAGCGCGTACCGCTCGCCGCCGACCACGATCGTGTGGCCCGCGTTGTTCCCGCCCTGGTAGCGCACGACGACGTCGGTGCGCTCCGCGAGGAGGTCGGTGACCTTTCCCTTGCCCTCGTCACCCCACTGGATGCCGACGAGGGCGATGCCGGGCATCCGAGCCCCTAGCGCTCGATCCGGAACTTGATCCGGACGTGCGTCAGGTACTCGCTGATCGTGCCGTCGGACACGTTGCAGGAGGTGTCGAGGACCTCCATCCCGGTGATGCCGCGGATGGTCTTGGAAGCCTCCGCGAGGGCCTGGTTGGCGGCGTCCCTCCACGACTCCGTGGAGACCCCTACCAGGTCGATCGTCTTGATCACCGCCATGGGCACCTCTCTGGGCTCGTCGGACGGTCCGCCGAGCGGATTGTACCGACGCGGGACCTCGCGGAGGCGTCCGGCGTCTATGAGGTATGAGCACTGCGACTACTGACCGAGCGACGGAGACGGCGGTGCGGGTCGGAGGCCGGGGGCGGTTCGAGGAGCTGTACGCCGTGCACGGCCGCGACGCCGTGCGGGTCGCGTACCTCCTCACGGGCGACAGGGCCGAGGCCGAAGACATCGCGCAGGAGGCCTTCGTCCGGCTGCTCGGGAGGTTCGGCGACCTGCGGCGGCCCGAGGTCTTCCGGACGTACCTGATGAGGACGGTCACGAACCTGGCGCGCAGCAGGTTCCGTCACCTCGAGGTCGAGAGGCGGCACGCAGGGGCGCTCGCGCCGCGGACCGCGGCCGTCGAGGGACCCGACGTGGGCGAGCGCGACGAGCTCTACGCGGCGCTCGGGCGCCTCCCGCACCGGCAGCGCGCGGCCCTCGTCCTCAGGTACTGCGAGGACCTGTCGGAGCAGCAGACGGCGGACGTCCTCGGGACGTCGGTGAAGGCGGTCAAGGGCCTCGTGACGCGCGGCCTGGCCGCGCTGAGGGAAGAAGAGGTGTCGCGATGAACGACTTCGAGCGGCGGCTGAGGGACCTCGGCGAGAAGGCGCGGGACGAGGTGCGCACGGATCTCGTGCCCCGGGCCGCGCACGTGCGCCGGATCGGGCGCCGGAGGCTGATCGGGGCCGGTAGCGCGTTTCTCTCGGTGGCTCTCGTAGTTGCGGGGGCGGCGGCCGCGGTCTCCGGAGGCGACGACGGACGCGCCCCGGTCCCCCCCGCGCGGGAGGGCCGGGTCGAGCCCGGCGATCGTTGCGCCGAGCTGAGCTTCGAGCCCACGTACATGCCGCGCGGCTTCGCGCCCGCTCCGCCGCCCGACGACGGACGCGTCGGCATCGTCGGTCGCTTCGAGCGGGGCCGCGCGACGTTCATCGAGGTCACGACCGAGCGGCACTTCCAACAGACCCGGCCACGAACGATCGAGGTCCTCGGCGCCCGCGGCACGATCGGCGACATCCACGAGGGATGGTCGGTCGAGTTCCGTCATCGGAAATGCGACTACGTGCTGCACGCCTACGGCATCAGCCGCCCCGAGCTGCGCCTGTTCGCCGCGGGGCTCACCTCGGTCCAGAAGCCGGCCGTGCCGGAGCACGGCGTGGCCGTTTGGCCGGAGGACACGCGCGCCGAGGCCGGGATCGCGTGTGCGGAGGCCGGCCCGCGCGAGCGGACGCAGCCTGCGGTGGTGAGCGCCTTCGCCATGGAGGTGCTCGGCTGGGACTCGCCCATCTACTCGGCTCCCGAGGAAGGGTCCGTCGGGTGGCGGGTCGTGCCCAGCGCTCGGGACGCCTACGGGGGAGCGGTCGAAGCCGGCGTGACGGTCTTCACGGTGGAGGTCGAACCGGGATGCTGGTCCGTCGGGAGCGTGAGCAGGCTCCCGGACCGCAGGCCGACCGGCGTCGGGATCTCGGTCCGGGGGCGTGAGGTCTCGATCGGGTTCGACCCGCTCGGCGCCGCCAGCGCGCGCATCGAGGTCGGCTACGGCGACCGGCGGACGCGGGCGGTCTGGGACTCGGGGCTGGACGAGCCCCACGTCCTGCTCGACCTCGGTTTCGAGCCGGCCGCGTCGGGGCACTTCCTCGTGCTGTTCGAGGACGAGGAGGGCAGGGTGTTCTCGGCGACCGGGGGGCCGCTCCCCGCCGGCGACTTCGCGGCCGGCTAGGCCGGCGACGTCCAGAGGGTAAGGGCCTCCGCTCTCATCCCGATCTGCTTCGCCAGCAAGCGGCCGCGGTTGCACAGCGCGCCGGCCAGGGCCTCCATCGGCGCGAAGCCGCGCGATCTCGTCGTGATGTCGC
>DATADL010000205.1:0-4082 GCA_036258555.1 Actinomycetota bacterium
TCGAAGTGCATCGGCTCGGGGCCGGTCACGAGCAACGCGTTCGGTAGCCGCGTGACCTCGACGTGGTCCGGAAGAGGCGACTCCCCAGGCACGGGCGTCCCGTAGCTCGCGACGATCTGCGAGTAAGACTCGCTGCGGGCCACTGCGAGCGCGGCCCGAGCGGCGGCCACGTCCTTGCGCGCCTGGGCGAAGCCGTCGATGACCCCGCGTGCGGCTCCCGGTTCGAGCGCGGCCTGCCGGCGCGTCCCCCAGGTGGCGACCGCGGCCGCCAGCGCGCTTGCAGCCGCGGCTATCGCCGACTTCGCCGCGGCGACGTGGGACGTACCTGGGTTCTGCGTGACGACCTTTCGACAACGTCCGTCGAACGTGCCGACGTGCTCGAGGAAGCTCGCGAACTGGGAGCTCACGAAGTCGAACGAGAACAGCTTCGTTCCAAGCGCTTCTAGAGAGGCAGTGTGCAGCTGCGACGGAGCGAGCAGCGGGCCGGCAGCGACCACCCTCTCGGCGCGCGGGATCTTCGCCGGGTCGATCGCGACGCACGCGTCCGAGCCGTCTCCGTGCAGCGCCTTCATCCACTCCTCTTCCACCGGCGACAGGCCGAGCTCGGGGTCGTGGCCCCACAGGTTCACACCGGACCGGCGGAGATCGGTGCCGTTCGAATCCCTGACCGACAGCGTCATCGGAGCCTTCGAGAGAAGGAACATCTGGGACGCGTAGCTCACGTTGAAGTCGAGCGCCGCGTCGTAGGCGGTGTAGTGGGGACGGCCCCCTGAGACGGGAACGGTCCGTGCGACGTACAACGCCAGGTCGCTCAGCGGGCCGCCCGCGGGATACGCCTCTCCGACCTTGCCGGCGAGGCCCGGCGGCATCCCGACCTCCATCGCGTAGGAGTGCGTGTCCCACGACGGCGATGCAGCGTCCGCCTCGTCGTCGACACCGGAGATCACCTCGAGCCTGTAGCTGCCGGGAGCGAGGACCGGGTCGCGCCGGTAGAGGGCTTCGACGGACTGCGTCACGCTCCGCTGCCACGAGTCGAGCTCGTCCTCGGACCAACCGGGTTCTCCGGTCGTGTAGCACACGCGGCGGATGCGGAGGTCGGGCGCCCCGAAGACGACGATCCGGTCGAGCCATCCCCTCGGGGCGATCTCCACCTCCTCTCCGGCCGTGGCGGTGAAGTCGCCGACCTGCTTCGCGCCGGCGTACGCCCTCACGACCCTGGTGACTGCGAGCGTGATGCGGGCGCGCGACACGCGGCGCGGGAGATGGATCGTGCACCGCGCGGATTCGGCGAGCGCCTTCCCTGGGCGCTCGTCCGCCGGCGCCGCCGCGCCGCGGGGTCGGACGACGAGGTCGTGACCCTCGACCGACATCACCCCCTGCGGCTCGAACGCGACCCCCGCCACCGACTGGCGGCCCGTCGCGCCCGCGCGGACCGTGCCGGGCTCGAAGGCGGTGCAACGCCACTCCGGCGACGAGCACACCTTCTCCAGCGTCGCCAGGGAGCCGTGCACGGTGACGCGGGAGATCTCCCCCGTCAGCTTTACGACCTTCTCGGCGTTCCCGACCTCTTCGCGCTCCCGGCGCTCGAAGTTGCGGAACGCCAGCTCGACACCTCGCGTCTCCGCGAAGTGCAGCACGACCCTGTTGGCCGGAGGGTCGAAGAACAACGCGATCGTCGCGGGCGCGTTCGGCCGCGACCTCATGTGCAGCACACGGCGGGAGGACGGGGAGCTACGCGTGACCACGGAGACGTCCCCGGAGGCCGCCCCGGCGAGGCTGCCGGTGCGGAACCGTCCGCGCAGCGGCCCAGGCATCAACGAAGCGAACGTCTCGCATACGAGGTTCTCGCGCGGCGAGGGGCCGCACCCGTAGGCGGGGCCGTTCACGCTGAAAGCCGGCAACGTCGCGGGCGCGTTGTGCCGGAACCACGCAAACGGCGTCTTCGCCCCGAGCATGAGGGTCGTCTGCCCGGGCGGCACCTCGTCGGAGACCGGGAGCCAGGCCCCCGAGAGCGGCGCCACGAGCGGAGCCGTCGCGATCGCGGGGCCCGTGGGAGGCAGGTCGGGGCCGCGCAGCGTGATCGTGTTGCCGCTGTTGCCCGCGATCGCCCAGGCGCCGCCGGGGGCCGTGAGGACCCCGCCCGCGAGTGCCCCCGAAGAGACGCCCGGAGCGACCGCGAGCGTCACGACGACGGTCCCGAAGTCGCCTCGGGTGGCGCCGGAGATCGAGAGGCCGAGCTGTACCGGCTTGGAGGTCAGCCGGTACGTGTGCACCCCGGCCGGCGGTGAGCCCGCAACCGTCAGCGACCCCGGTGCGCTGGCCGTCACCTCGTAGCGCGTGCCCGGCTGGTCGTCGAGCTCGACGATCGAACCCACCGGCCCCGGGATCGACGGTTCCCCCGAGATCGTCAGGCTCGACCCCTGCACGGACGCGCGTCCGGCCGTGGCGATCACGGTCCCGTCGCGCCACAACGCGACGTGAGCCAGCCGGTACGAGAACTTCGCGGGAGGGACCTCGTCGGGCGCGGGCCACGCGGCGGTCCCGGGTAGCCCGAGCGCGGGGAGGTCGCGCACCGGTCGCCGGAAGACGAGCACCGGACGGACGTCGGGCGGGACTGCGCCGCCGCCGGCCTGACCGGCCGCGAGCAGGTCCCGGCCCTCGTCGACCTTCATGTGCTCGACCGCGACGCGCTCGAGGACGGGGTCGACCGCGGCCGGGGGCGGCGTCCTGTTTCCCCAGCTCAGTGACAGGTCGCCTTCGTAGGAGAACTCGATCAACCACAGGTCGACCGAGACCTTGAACGCGATCGCGAACCCCACGAACTTGGGGGACGGACCCTTCGCCTCGACCGTGGCCCACGCGGCGATGTCGAACCCGTACCCGAACACCTCGGCCCCGCCCTCGCCGATCAGCCGGAGGGTCCCGTCGAACTGCGGTGGGTCGAAGTTGACGTTCGCCTCGCCCTCGATCGACGCATTGACCCACGCGCTCAACGGACCGAACTTCCAGTCCTCGGCGAAGCCGACCCAGCCGCCGAGGTTGGCGCGATCGCGCCAGACCTGGAACCACGCGTTTGCGGTGAAGACGCCGAGGAGACTCGCCTGCCAGCGCCGCGACTCCGGCGACTTCTCCCCCGCGTAGAGGTGCCAGAGATCCGCCGGCTGCGGACGGGCCCAGCTGAAGGCGAACTCGGCGCTCCCGCGCAGGTCGAGCAGCCCGTCGACCTTGTACGTCGCGCCGAGGTTCGCCTGGAACCTCTTGGCCGGGACGTCCACGACGAGCAGCGCGTCGAACGCTCCCTCCTGGGTGGGGTCGTTCGAGGTCTTCTTGGCGATGTCCCCCGTCCCGACCATCAGCACGACGGGACCGGGGCCGGCGACCACGAGCAGCGCGTTCACCGACAGCATGAAGGCGGAGTCGGGGGCGCTGCCGACCCTCGCTCCGATCCCCACTGCCCACGCGCCCTTCTCCGGGCGCCACTTCTCGAACGAGGTCGCGCCGACGGGCGCGCGCTTGTACCAGCCGTGGTACCAGTCGTCGTCGGGATTGCGCTTGGGCGTCAGGTTCGAGGCGACGAGCCCCTTGAACCCGTAGATCGCGGAGCCCGCGAACGGGAGCGGGATCCCCGACGGCAGGTCCATGCTGAGATAGACGTAGAAGTACGTGACCGTGCCCTTCTTGGCGATCACGAGATCGGCTTCCACGGAGATCTGGAGGGACAGGAGGTCGAGGTCGACGTGGCCCTTGAAGCCCTTGTCTCCCTTGTCGTCGAAGAACGCGACCTTGCCCTCGAGGTGGAAGGCACCCGGCATCGTGAGCGCTACGCCGACTCCGTTCAGAGTCACCGACACCGACTTCGCGACATCGGCCGCGGCCGGGTCCCACGAGATCCGCAGGCCTTCGACTGTCGACGCGAGCGGAAGGGGCTTCGCCAGCTTCAGCCCGCCGTTGAAGCCGATCCACCGGCGCCCCCCGGCTTCGGAGCCGAACCCGACGCGCGCCAGCTCGAGCGGGAACGCGTTGAACGCCGCGGCTTTGGCGGCGTCGAGGTCGATCCACCCGCCGTCGCCGAGCCCGACTTC
>DATADL010000206.1:0-10276 GCA_036258555.1 Actinomycetota bacterium
GTGGTTGAGGCTGCCGAACTGGGAGACCGCTCCGTGGAACGTCGGAGGGAGATCGAGAGCCCGGGCGTCGCCGAGGACGAGCTCCGCCTCGGACGCGTTCTCCCTAGCGAACCGAAGCATCTCGCTCGACCCGTCGACGCCGGTCACGCGGAAGCCGCGCGCGACGAGATGCGCGGCGAGCTGGCCGGTCCCGCAGCAGAGGTCGAGGACGTGCCCCCCTGCCGGGACGTGCTTCAGGACCAGGGACTCCAGTGGCGCCCACAACAGGCGCTGAGGTTGGGCCCAGTACTCGTTGTAGATCCACGCCAGCGCGTCGTAGTCCGAGTAGCGGTCCATTAGTCGTCGTTGCCCTCCGTCGCACGAGACATGCCGGCCGCGGTCATCGTCTCCTCGCGCGGTGGCGCAGGAGGTCGTCGCGGCCGAACCGCTCGAGGTTCTCGGGAAGGCCCGCCCTGATCGCGTCGTCGTCGAACTCGACGCGCGGCGCGAGGTCTTCCGGCAGCTCGTCCGGCGCCAGCACGGGCTCCACGAACTCCTCCTCGAGCATCCGCACCTGCGCCCGCGCGACCAGAGGAACGCTCATCAGCGCCTCCGAGACGCGTGCGAGCACGTAGTGGAACCCGATCGGAGCACGCAGGAAGAGCCGCCGCTTCCCCATGACGCGCGCGACGCGGCGCGCGACTTCGTCGAAGGACAGCTCGGTGGGACCGAGCAGCGCGATCGTCTCGCGCGAGAGACGGCCGTCGACGAGTGCCGCCTCGAGGACCCTGACGACGTCGGCAACGGCCAGCGGGCGCACGCGGCGGTCGCCGATGCCCACGTAGACCGGGAACGTCATCAGGGCCTTGCTCAAGTGGTCCAGCATGTGGTCGCCGCGCCCGTACATCATCCCGGGCTTGAGGACCGTCCAGTCGAGGTCCGACGACCGCACGATCTCCTCGGCCGCCCACTTGGACTCGTGATACGGCGAGCCGCTGCCCGGCCGCGCCCGGACGAAGCTGACGAGCGCCAGGCGCCGGACGCCGGCCCGCTCCGCGGCGGCGACGACGTTGCGCGTCCCCTCGACGTGCACGGCACGATAGGTCGCGTCACCGATCTCGCGGTTTATGCCGGCGCAGTGCGCGACGGCGTCGCAGCCTCCGAACGCTTCGGTCAGGAGCGCGGGGTCGTCGAGCCCGGCCCGGACGTGCTTCACACCAGGCAGCGCACGGACCTCCTGCGCCCACGGCCGGCGGTCGACGCCGCGCGCGGTGAGGACGACGTCGTGGCCCGAGCTCGAGAGCGCGGCGGCGAGGTGGCCGCCGACGAAGCCGGTTCCGCCGGTGATCGCTATCCGCACCCGCGGCAGCATAGGGCGCGGGTGGGAGGATGCGTCATAGGGGAATGTCGCCGCGACGCCCCCATCGTGTGGCGCGGTCCTTTCCGTCCGGATCGGCGGGACGTATCCTCCACGTCGCCGTCGACTCCCGCCACAGCCCGAAGTCCGACGTGCCGTCCGCGGTGTAGTCGCCGGGGACCGGGGTGTCGCCGAGGTCCCTGCGACCCCACGTCACGTACATCCGCTGCCCCCCCGAGCTCGGCCTGACGCGCCACCGCCGGCTCCCCGGACGCCACACGGCGATGTCCGTGCGTCCGTCGCCGTCGTAGTCCGCGGGCACGGGGATGTCCTGCATCCGAGCGTTTCCCAAGGGGATGTCGGCCGATCCGCCGCCGCTGAACGTGATCTTCCAGTGCCCGCTGGTCGTGCGATAGAACGCGAGGTCTGCTTTCCCGTCCCCGTCGTAGTCGCCGGGCGTCGGGAGGTCGCCCAGGTCCAGCCGTCCCCACGTCCGGTCGGGAACCGCGCCCGGGTCGCCCCCGCTCGGGTAGATCGTCCACTTGCCGTCGGCCGCGCCGAAGACGGCCCGGTCGGTCGTCCCGTCGCCGTCGTAGTCCGCCGGGACGGGGATGTCGTCACGCTTGCCGAGCTTCACGATGACGTCTTCCGTGCCGCCCGCGTGCCGGATGTACCAGGTCCCGTCGTCCGGGCGCCACGTGGCGAAGTCGGCCTTCCCGTCGCCGTCGTAGTCGCCGGGGACCGGGACGTCGCTGCCCCTGTGGCGGTCCCATGCGACGACCTTCCGCCTGCGCAGCGACGAGTACCTGATCCGCCACGTCGCGTCGCCCGGACGGAACAGCGCGAGATCGGCCGCGCCGTCGCCGTCGAAGTCGTTCGACGCGACGCTCTTGGTCCAGTCGGGGGGTGGGACGGGCGCGGGCGGATCGTCGGCGCCGCCGCCTTTGCCGCCTCCCTCCTTCTCTTCCGAGTCACCTCCGCCGTCGTCGCCCTTGCCGGAGGCGCCCTTCTCGCTCGGCCCCGTGGACACGACGAGCGCGACCGTCGATCCCGGGGCGGCCATCAGGTTGGGCGCCGGCCGTGTGGCGACGACGAGTCCTTCGTCGACCTTCTCGCTCTCCTGCTCGACGTCCTTGACTGCGAACCCCAGGCCCGACAGCTCGTGTCGCGCGGTGGCCGCGTCCAGACCGACGACGTTCGGGATCGCCACCGGCCGTGGGCCCTTCGAGACGAAGAGCTTCACCTGGGAGCCTTTCCTTACGTAGCCCCCGTCCCCCGGCTCCGTCCCGATCACCGACCCCTCTTCCGCTCGATCCGAGTGACGGCCGAGCACCTCGGGTTCCAGCCCCGCCTCCTCCAGGCGTTCCGTCGCTTCCGGCTCGTCGAGCCCGGTGACGTCCGGCACACGCGTCCACAGCAGGAGGAACGCGAGGACGACCGCCAGCAGCGGGAGGACGATCGCCGCGACGCGCACGGCCCACCCCGGCAAGAGCGGACGTTGCTCGAGCGTCGCGTCGAAGGCGACCGGCGCGGCATCGCGCTCCTCGCCGACGACGCTGTACCGAAACGTGCGCGCGCTGCCAATCCAGTTCCTCTTGCGCGGCCGCACCCGCACCGAGACGTTCTGCGCGCGCCCCGGTTGGAGCGGAACGTATGCGGGGTCTACCGAGGACACGAGCCCGTTGTCGTCGTCGGCGACTCGGACTGCGGGCTCGACCGAGCCGTTGCCGACGTTCTGCAGCGTCAGCACGTGCCGCGCCCGTCGCCCCTTGACGGCACGCGGGACCAGACGCCCGGTGATCTCGTGGAACGGCTTCACCTTGACGACCACCGTGGACGTCGCCTCGACCGAGGGATCCTCTGTCGAACGGGCGCGGACGTCGAGGCGCATCTTCCCCGCGTGCGTGGAGGACGCGCGCGGAGGCGCGAGCGTGATCGTGCCGGTCGCCGTGTCCCCCGGATAGACGTTGAGGACCTTCGGGGAGGCCTTGGCCCACCCCGCAGCCTCTCCCGCGAAGGCGATCGCGACGCGGTCGACGACGGTTCCGTTGTTGTGGACCCGGAAGTCCAGGTCGACGCGGTTGCCGGGCTCTACGTCGACCGCCGTCGGATGCACCCACAGGTCGACGGCGACGACGACGGCCTGCTGAGGAGCCCTCTTGGTCTCCACACCCACGAACAGGCCGCCCGTGTCGTCGCCGCCGGAGCGGGGCGCCGTGTCCACGGCCGGCATCGCTTGCGTGGCCCAACCGAGGAACGCGCGACATGCGGCGTTGGTGCAGAACGAGTCCGTGTCGGCGTTCTCGGTGCCGCACTTCCCGCAGAGGATCACGGCTCGTCCCCGACCACGGTGAGGCGGTGCGCGACGTGCGCGGGCTTCGCCCCTTCGATCGCCCGCTCAAGGTGGCTCCGCGTGACGCCGGGGGCCGGGGCGTGGACCACCACCTCGACGAGCGGGCGGCCCGGGTCGGGTGGGCGCTCGGTGGGATCGCGGGTCCACGTTGCGCCGCCGCTGTCCGTGACGGCCACGCCGCCGCCGGACACGGCCGCGACCGCGGACGTGATGCCGCGCGTCGTCCCGTGCCACCGGTACGTGCGTGCCGCGGCCCCCACGACTGCCCGCTGCTGCGCGAGAGGCAACCCCTCCTCCTCGTCTACTCCCGTGCACGAAGCGAGCCAGGCCACGAAGTCGCCCGGCGCGAGGTCGGGGTCGAGGTACGACTCGACGCAGTCGAGCACGCACAACACCGGTGCGAGGACGGCGTCGAGCCCGCGGGTGAACCGCTGCGCCAGGTCGTCCTCTTGATAGAGCGCCGGCAGCAGCGCGCCGAGGGGGTGTGGGGTCTCGACGACTACGGCCCCGCGACGAGTCACGCTTCCTCCACGAGGACCTGGTGGTCGTAGGAGAACGCGAGCGTCACCTGGTCGAGGTCGAGGCGGTGCAGGGGATCGCCGCGCCAGCCGCTCACGGGATCGGCCGGGAACAGACGGACGTCCTCGACGAGGTCGATGCCGTGCACTTGCTGGAGCACGCCGTGGACCTCGCCCAGGTGGATCGGCCGGCCGAACGGCCACCCGGTGCCGTCCGGCCCGCCCGCGACGGGGTGGAAGTACCGGTAGAGCGCGCTCCGGGCAGCTCCCGCGACGCGTTCGCCGACCTGGCCGCGCCGTGCCTGCAGACGGGCGACGACCGTGACGCCCTGATACGTGGGCGGCTGGACGAAGACGTGCGTCCCGACGGGGCGCCGCTCGTCGAGGTGGCGCGCGATCCGCTCCAGCGTCTCCGATGAAGGGAGCAGCGCGTCGATGTCGGGCGCGACGTCGGGCGATCCGGGAACGGCGGGGACGACGAGGATCCGCACGAGCCCGGGGGGATCGAACGGGTCGGGAGGCAGGCACTTCACGCGTGCGATCTCCGGCGCGACCGAGCGCGTCAGGGCTTCGTAGTCGGACGCCGTGACGGCTCGGTCGCGGGTTCGGAGCACGAGGGGGCCGCGCTGCTTCGTCGATTCGAGGTCCTCTACCGCGACCCCTCCGGTCGCGGCACGCCGGTTCTCGACGCGCGTGACGTACGGGATGGCGCCTTTCAAGATCGAGATCGCACCCGCCGCGACGTTCCCGCTCGCGCCTCCGCCGGAGCGGTAGGACCTGAGGCGGAGCACGGCGCCGGCGGGAGGCACGGCGCCGTAGTGACGGAGGCTGCCGTCGGGCTCGCGCACGGCGGGACCGAGCACGACCTCACCCGCGGTCTCGTCGAGGTCGAAGTGCCGGTCGTCTCTCCCGCTGAACGCGAAGGTCTCGACGGGGCTCCATTCCTCCCAACCGTCGCCCGCCGACACCTCGAGGACGTGCGGATCGGCCGAGGGGACGACCGGTGCGTGCTGGACCCGGAACCGCTGGCCGGGAGTCCCCTCGGAAGTCCCGAGGATCTCGTTCTCGACGAGGTCGGCGTTCACCGCCGCCGCCGTCCCACCGACGGTCCCGGCGACGACCCGGTTCACACGCGGCGCGTCGTGGTACGGGAGGCGGTCCGGCGTGGCCGGCAGGACGCGACACCGAAGCCACGCCGCGGCGCTGCCGGCCACGGTCGTCGAGGTGTGGCCGTCGGGGACGTGGAGGATGACGTCGCCCGCGCGGTTGAGGCCGCCGGTCTCGTCGCGCTCGACCTCACACGGGGTCCACGAGGTCCCCGTCGAGGCCTCCCAGACGAGCGGCGGCTTGCGAGGGTCGACGCCGACCCCCTTTATCGTGCAGTCGACGCGCAACAACACCGTCGCCGACGGCACCGCGTTCGACAGCCCGATCAAGAGCTCGTCTCCGGGCAGGGGTGGGTCGGAGAAGCAACGGGATCCTTCCCCGCCGAGGAGCCGCGCGGTCAGGTCCTGTGGCGGTCCCTCCGCGGGGCGCGCGGCGACGGCGACGAGGTCGCACGGCGGGATGGCCAGCGGCTCGACGACGCTGAACGTGACGGGATCGTCGGTCTCCGTGCGCTCCGTCGCCACCTCGGTCCCGCGCGGGACGACCACGGTCTCGGTCTGCGGCGCCGACAGCCAGAACGTGACCTCGGCCTCTGCGGCGGTGGGCGGCAACCGCCTGACTCCGATGAGGTCGAGGAGCTTGACGTACACGCGGTCGGGCACGCGGTTCACGCGGTACAGGAGCTGGTCGACCATGAACGCGAACGTCTCGATGAGGGTGACCCCGGGGTCTGACACGTTGTGGTCCGTCCACTCGGGGCATCTCTCCTGGACCATCCGCTTCGCCTCGTCGACGAGGTCCTGGAACCTCCTGTCGTCGAGGACCGGCGCCGGAAGCGTCACGGTGCCGTCCCCTCGGTGAGCGCGCGCTGGTCGTCTTCGGCGGGGATCACGTAGAACGGGAAGACGAGGTTGCGCGGGTCGTTCGTCCCCTTCACCGAGTAGAGGACCTCGATCTGCACGAGCTCCCCGTCGACTCCTCCGAGCGTCGCCTGGACGTGCATCACGTCGATGCGCGGCTCCCACCTCTCGAGCGAGATCCGCACCTCGTGCGCGATCCGCCCCCGCGCGGTCTCGTCGGCCGCGGAGAAGACGTAGTCGTGGATGCCACACCCGAACTCGGGCCGCATCGGGCGCTCCATGTACGCGGTCCCGAGGATCAAGCGGACGGACTCCTCGATCTCCCGCTCGCGCGTCACCAGCGCGACGTCGCCGCTCGGCCCGGTCCGCAACGGAAAGGCCCACCCTGCACCGACGAACTCCTGGCCCATGGCTAGCCCCCCACCATCACGGTCGGCGCGCCGCCGACGATCGGGGCTCCGCACCCGGTGAGGTCGCCCATGCGCGCGGCGGGACGTCCGCCGATCATCACGGTGGTGCTGCCCTTCGTGATCGGGCTCGGTGGATGAGGTCCTGCGGGCGGCGGGAACGCGCACGTGTGGAGGTCGCCGACGACGGCGGCCGGGGTCCCGCCGACGAGGACCGTCTGGACGCCGGGACCCGTGATCGTCCCCGGGTGCCCCGTCGGGTCGCCCACGCGCGCTGCAGGGGGCATCTCTCTCTCCTCTCAGTTGATCTTGACGAGCCCGCCCTCGAGCACGGCCATCGCGCCGCCCTTGAGGTTGAGCATCGCCTCGGCATTGACCTTGATCTGCTTCGCATCGAGCGAGATCTGGCTCGCCTTCAACGCGAGCGCCGCGGTGGTCTTGATCTCGATGCCCTGGGCACCGTCGATCGTGACCTTGCCGTTCGACGTGACCGCGATGCGCGTGTTCGCGACGTCGAGCTCGACGACCTGTCCGCCGTCGCCCGTCCGGACGAAGATCCCCTCGCCGCCGAACTTGTCGACGAGCTCGATCGTGTGCTGCTTGCGCGTCGCCATCCGGCGGACGTTGACGGTGCCCGATGCGTCGTCGACGAGCGGCGTCGATCCGGTATTCGGTTTCTCTACGCCGTTGTAGAGACCTCCGACTACGTAGGGGCGCGCGAAGTCCCCCTGCTCGAACGCGACGAGCACCTCGTCGTTGACCTCGGGAACGAACACCGAGCCGTAGTCCCTGCCGACCCAGGGCTGCGCGACGCGGGCCCAGAACGACTCGTTCGTCCGCGACAGCCACGGGAACGTGACCTTGACGCGTCCGAGATCCGAGGGGTCGCGCACGTCCGTGACGACCGCCGGCACCACGCCGTCGACGCCCGCTCGTTCCCGGACCCCTACGGTCATCGCGAGCAGGGAGTCGTCACCCGCACCCGTGGACGCGAACCATGTCGTGTACCCGTCCTCGTCGAAGGTGTGGCGCGTAGCCGTCAGGGTGTACTTGCCCTCGAAGGCGCCTCCGGCGAGGCCGAGGCTGACGGGCACACCCGCTCGCAGCGCGGGGTTCCCGTGCGTCAACCCCTCGAAGTTGCCGAACGACCCTCCGACCTCCTCCGCGAGAGCGCGAGCGGCCGCAGTGGCGTCCGACTGCCGCTCGTACAGCTTGTCGACGCTCGTCAGCGTCTTCCCTCTCAGCTTGCCGGCGGCCGCATCCGGGGTCGCTCCGAGCGCGACTCCGGGGGCCGCGACCCGCGCAGTCCCGACGACCTCCTTCTTGGTCAGGGGGTTCCAGCCGCGCACCTCGACGTCGCTCACCTGCTCGGCCCCCGAGACCACGCACCGGAAGCGCGTGACGTTCTCGAGCGTGATCTGACGCGGATCCGTCACGTCGAGCCCGCCCGTCGACGGACCGGCCGTAGCCGCGGGTCGCTCCCTGAAGTGGAGCTTCCCGTCCGAGACGCCGAGGTCGAACCCGACCTCGGACGCCAGCCCCTTGAGGAACTCCCAGTCGCTCTGGTTCCATTGCATGACCTGCGGGGGGACGGTCATCCGCGGGGTGTCGACGGTCCCGGTCTGGAGCCCCGCCCTCGACGCCACCTTGCGCGCGATGTCGGCGTAGCTCTCGTCGCGGTAGACCGCCGTCGTGCGGCCGCGATGAAGGCGGTGCGCCACGTCGAACCCGCGGATCACCGTGAGCGTCCCGGTCGGCTCGAGCTCACATTCGGTCGCGGTGACCTCACCCTTCCCGAGCAGGCTCGTCCCGTCCGCGAACGAGATCGTCACCGGCGTGCCGAAGTCGAACCCCCCCGTCGAGACGACGTCGTGGAACGGGTCCCGGAAGACGAGCGCGAACGCGGCCGGGAGGGAGACGCTGTCGTCGACGGTCACCGACAGCAGACGTTGCAGCAGATCGTCGTCGAGGGCCGCGGCATTCACCTTCACGACCAGGCTCTCGGTCGCGTACGAGACGGCGCCGGCATCGATCCCCGGCACCTAGGTCGCCCCCATCGCCTCTGCCGCGGGCGGGACGAGGAGCCTCGTCCCGGGGAGCAGCCTGAGAGGGTCGTCGATCGCGTTCAGCTCCGCGATCGCGCGCCAGCGCGCCGGGTCGCCGAACTCGCGATAGGCGACGCCGGGGAGCGTGTCGCCCGCGACCACCTCGACGGTCCGGTGGATCGTGCGGGTGCCGGACGTCGGGTTCTGACGCGCGGGTGGGCGCTCGGTCTCCTGGAGGCCGATCGTGCACTGTGCCCGGATCGGGCGGCCGTCCGGATGGAAGAGCTGATACTGGACGTCGACGTCGTTGACGTAGCCCTCGAAGTGCACTCGATCCCAGCCGAACCTGACCCTCGGCGGGAGCGGTTGGCGGCGCGACGTCGACGCCGGCGTCGGCAGGCACGCGGCGAGGAGGGTTGCGATCTCGCGGGTCACGTCGCCGTCGCGCTTGTCGGTCGCGTCGAGGAACATCGTGACGGACATCTGCTGCGCGCGCGGGCCGACGTACTCCGGCCTCCTCGAACCGCGCACGGTCACCCACTGCGCTGCCTGCTTCACGGAGAACTGGTCGGGATTGAACTGGAACTCGATCCGCCGCGCGGCGCCGACCGCCGGCGCAGACGACCACTCTTCGAACTCGAGGTAGGCCTTCCCCAACGCCGTCCCCTTACCTCACCGTGAACCCGTGATGCGCGATCTCGAGGGTCTCCGTCGCGAGGGCCGGGGACTCGGCGGAGAAGGCCGGTCCCTGCCATCGCACGGGGATCACGCCGGTCAGCGTCCACTCGACGAGCTCTTCTCCGTGCGGGGTCAAGGCGACGATGTGCCCCGTCGTCCGCGTGACCCCGCCGGCGAGCGAGGAGAACCACTTGGCGAGCTTCGTCGAGTCCGGGCCGAGCGGTCGCTTCAGCGTCACGTTCGAATACGTGATGCGCGTGGGGAGCTTCCACACGAACGCGTTGTTGCCCCCCTCGGTGTGATCCTGGATCTGGACGTCGAGCCCGAGCCCTTCGCAGCTGATGAACGTGCCGAGGTCGTACGAACCGTCGACGTCGTCGATGTGGACCTTGAAGTAAGCGCCGACTGCTCCGGTCTCCCGAGCTGCCGCGAGGGTCGTCCCGTTGCTCTGCGCCATGCGCCGCTATCTCCTCGTTCCCAGTGCCAGGCCGGCGCGTTCGCGGTCCAGCGACAGCTCCTTGCGGAGGTAGGGCCGGATGCGCGGGTACAGCCGCCGCGCGAGGTCCTCGAGGTCGAGAGGCTCCGACTTGCTCTCCTGCTCCTGCTCCGCCGGGGGCTCGTCGATCGGGGCGCGCTGCACGGCCGCCGGAGCGGCGGGTGACGGCGCCGGTGCCGGTGACCCGAAGACGAGCGCGTCGCCGGCTGCGACGGGGGCGGCATGAGCGTGCGGTTGCGCCGAAGTAGCCGGACGGTGGGGCGCGGCCGTGACCTTTGCCGCGGCGACGGAGACCGCGGCACGCTCGAGCGCGCGGCCTCGCGCCGAGTTCTCGGGCGGAAGGCCGGCGCCCTGCGTGCGCTGCTGGGCGACGTGGACGAGCTCGCGCACGAGCAGCGAACGAGCGGGCTCGATCCCCGTGGGCCCCAGGTCCCGGGGGAGATGGACGGCGCCCTGCCGCGCGAACGCGCGCGCGC
>DATADL010000207.1:0-1940 GCA_036258555.1 Actinomycetota bacterium
ACGAGGAACACACGGCCGAAGACGTCGTCGTGGCTGTCCCGGAACCTGAACGACCCGTCCCGGCGGAACGAGCGGTCCTGCAGCACGAGGGGGACGTCGTACTTCCCCGACGGGAGCCCGTACTCCTCCTCGGCGGGATCCTCGATCACGTAGAGGCCCGCCAGCCCCCGGTGGACGTTGCGCGACGAGTTGTGGTGGGTGTGGTCGTGGTACCAGAGCGTCGCCGCCTCCTGGTCGTTCGGGTACACGTAGTCCTTGTGACGCCCCGGTGGGATCAGGTCGAGGGGGTGGCCGTCGCTCGATGCCGGGACGCGGCCCCCGTGCAGGTGGATCGTGACCGGGACGTCCAGGTTGTTGACGCGGCGCACGACCGCCTCACGCCCCCGGGTGACCTTGATCGTCGGCCCGGGGAACGCGCCGTCGAAGCTCCACACCGGCGTGCGCTTGCCCGGGAGGATCCGCCGCCGAGCGGGGCGCATCGTCGTCACGAAGTAGTCGCGGTCGCCGGTGCTGCGCACCGGCTTCAGGACGCGAGGGATGCGGAGCGGGACCTGGAACGGCTCCGGCTGCCGCAGCGCGTCCGCGAGCGCCGGCGCCGGGCGCGGCAAGGCCAGCGCGGCCCCCCCGGCCAGCGCCAGCTTCAGGAAATCGCGGCGCGACTGCATTGCTTCCTCCTCGGTCCCCTCGCTCCTGAGGTTCGCCCGCGCCCGCGGCGTTCCTGCGGTCGGCGTGTCCGCATACGCAGGATTGCGTAGGGCTTCCGGGTCGATTCACATGGGCACGCCCCCCATCATCTACCTGCCACCGGACTAACCCCCGAAGGGGATCCTTTGCCGCCGCGTTCCGTCCTGTCCTTGCTCGCCTGCGCCTGCGCCGCTGCGCTGCTTCCCGCCTCTCCGGCGAACGCCGCGCTGACGTTCGACGTGGAGGTCGGGCGCTTCTTCGACGAGAGCGACCACACCGCCGAGTCGATGCGGTTCTATCCGGCGTCGATCCGGATCGCGCCGGGCGACACGCTCCACTTCTCGACCGAGAGCTTCCACGGGGTCACGCTCCTGCCGGCGGGCACCGAGACCGCTCAGTGGGCCTCCGAGAACGCGGCGGCCGGCGCTGCGTGGGCCGCTTTCGTGGCCGACGGCGACGAGGGGGCGAACGGCGCCAGGATGAACCTCCGCGTGGCATCGCCGTCGGACCCGTGCGGCTGGCCGGGGCAGGACCCGTGCGAGTTCGACGGCCGCGGCGACGCGGTCCTCGACCCGCTGAACTCCGGCGTCGCGCTGTTCCCCTCTGCCGGCGGGGTCGAGACGCGCGAGCTGAGCTTCCGGGTGACGATCACCGCGGACCCGGGCTCGACGATCTTCGCCGTCGACCCGCTGCACCCCGCGATGACCATGCGGATCGACGTCGTGGGCTCGTTCGCGGAGCGGTCGGACCTCACCGAGCTGGAGACCGCGTCCGACGACCAGTTCGCGAGCGACGCCGAGCGCGCCGAGGCCCTCGACCGCACGTACTCGCGCAAGCGCGTGAAGCGCACCGTCCGCGGCAAGACCGTCTGGCAGGCGTGGGCCGGCGTCGAGGAGGAAGGCATCTCGCTCCGCCGCTTCTATCCGAGGAAGCTCACGATCAGGCGCGGCAACCGCGTCAAGTGGGTCTTCTCGAAGGACCTCTACGAGGCACACTCCGTGACGTTCCCGCGGAGCCGCGCGAACACCCTCGCGGGGTCCTTCCCCGAGATCGCGTGCGATCCCGACGGCGACGAGGGCACCGCTGCGGACGCCCCTCCGGACTCGGCGCAGTTCCCGTTCTGCTCGACCGGGGCGCTCGAGGTCGACGTCCCGCGCGCCTTCGTGGCGACGTCCGGGAACGGCGCCGTCGCGAGCGGGCGCGACTTCGAGTCCTCGGGGGCCCGCGGGGCCTCGTTCGCCCGCTCCAAGCGGGCC
>DATADL010000208.1:0-4359 GCA_036258555.1 Actinomycetota bacterium
GCGTATGCGGTCGAGGCGCCCGACGCCGGTCTCGACCGCGACGTCGCGCAGCACCGCCATGTCCATCCCGGCGCGGGTCGCGAACGACGCGACGAACGCGGCCTGCGTGACGACGGTGACGACGCCGAACGCCTCGCGGCCGAGCGTGTTCGAGATCAGCAGGTTCGAGGCGAGCGTGGCGACGGCGGCTACGGCGATGCCGGCGACGTTCTGGGAGGTGCCGGACAGGATGTTGCGGTAGTCCCGGCCGATCCCGGAGGGTTCTTCGGGCGGCGCCTCTACTCCCATTCGATGGTGCCGGGCGGCTTCGACGTGACGTCGTAGACGACGCGGTTGATCCCCGGCACCTCGCCGACGACGCGGCTCGAGATCCGCTCGAGCAGCTCGTACGGCAGCCGCGCCCAATCGGCCGTCATCGCGTCCTCGCTCGTAACCGCGCGCAGCACGATCGGGTATCCGTAGGTCCGCTCGTCGCCCATCACGCCCACGGACCGCACGCACGGCAGGACCGCGAACGACTGCCAGATCTCACGCAGCAGCCCGGCCCTCTTGATCTCGTCGACCACGATCGCGTCGGCGGCCCGCAGCAGCTCGAGACGCTCGGGGGTGACGTCGCCGATGATCCGGACCGCGAGCCCCGGCCCCGGGAACGGCTGGCGCCACACGATCTCCTCCGGAAGCCCCAGCTCCTCGCCGACGCGCCGCACCTCGTCCTTGAAGAGGTTGCGCAGCGGCTCGACGAGCTCGAGCGTCATGTCGTCCGGGAGCCCGCCGACGTTGTGGTGGCTCTTGATCTTGGCGGCGTCCTTCGTACCGGACTCGATGACGTCGGGATACAGCGTCCCCTGCACCAGGAAGCGGGCGTCGCCAAGCTCGTCGCGCGCGACCTCCTCGAAGACCCGGATGAAGGTCTCGCCGATGATCTTGCGCTTGCTCTCGGGGTCGGTGACGCCGGCGAGGCGCTCGAGGAACCGGTCGGCGGCCTTGACGTGGATCAGGTCGATCTTCAGGTGGCGGCGGAACGTGTCCTCGACCTGCTCGGCCTCGCCCGCGCGCAGAAGGCCGTGGTCGACGAACACGCACGTGAGCTGGTCGCCGACGGCGCGGTGCACGAGGGCCGCGGCCACGCTCGAGTCGACGCCGCCGGACAGACCGCAGACGATCCGCTCGTCCCCGACCTGCGCGCGCACGGCCTCGACGCCCGCCTCGATGATCGAGGTCATCGTCCATCCCGGGAGCAGGTCGCACGCGTCGTACAGGAAGTTCTTCAGGAGGGCGGTGCCCCACGGCGTGTGCGCGACCTCCGGGTGGAACTGCACGCCGTACAGCCCGCGGGCGGGGTCCTCGAACGCCGCGACCGGCGATGCCGGGGTCGAGGCCGTCGGGCGGAAGCCTTCGGGCGGCGCCACCACCGCGTCGTTGTGGCTCATCCATACCGTCTGCTCGACCGGGAGCTCGTGGAACAGCACCGACTGCGGCGCCTTGACGTCGAGCTCGGTCTTGCCGAACTCCGCCACGCCCGTGCGGGCGACGTCGCCGCCGAGCGCCTGCGTCATCGCCTGCTGGCCGTAGCAGATCCCGAGCACGGGGACACGGAGGTCGAACAGGCGGGGGTCGACCGACGGTGCACCCGGCTGGTGGACGGACTTCGGGCCCCCCGACAAGATGATGCCGGCGGGCCTGCGGGCCGCGATCTCCTCGACGGGGGCGTCGTGCGGCACGATCTCCGAGTACACGTGGCACTCGCGCACGCGGCGTGCGATCAGCTGTGCGTACTGGGCGCCGTAGTCGAGGACGAGTACCGGGGGATGCTCGGGCGGAGGGCTACCGGACGGCTGCGGCATGAGCCACTCTAACGCGCGCCCCTGCGCGGCTCCGGGGTTTTCCGCGCCTCGACGACCACGCTGAGGTCGTCGTCGTCGCTTGCCACGCCGTGGTCCTCGAGGCCGGCCTTGCGGACGAGCTTGCGGATCTTCCCGGGGAGGTCGTGGGACAGCTCGAGCAGCAGCCAGCCGCCGGGCTTGAGCCACTCGACCGACTCCGCGACGGCGCGGCGCATCAGTCCGAGGCCGTCGTGGGACTCGTCGGTCAGCGTGTAGAGGGGCTCGAACTCGCGCACCTCGGCGGGGAGGTCGTCCAGCTCGTCCGGCGGGACGTACGGCACGTGACCGGTGATGAGGTCGACGCCGCCGCGCAGCCGCCCCGGCAGGCCGTCGTACATGTCGCTCTTCTTGAAGCGGACGTTGTCGAGACCGTGCCGCTTCGCGTTGGCGCGGCCCTGGGCGAGGCCCTCGGTCGAGATGTCGGCGCCCCAGACCTCGGCAGTCGGCAGCTCGTCCGCGAGCGCGAGCGCGATCGGTCCGGCGCCCGTGCACACGTCGACGACGACCGGCCCGCGGCGGCGCCGGAGCTTGCGGAGCGCCCGCTCGACCGTCAGCTCGGACGAGGGCCGCGGGACGAACGCCCCCGGACGGACCATCAGCTCGAGGCCCCAGAACTCGATCCTCCCCGTGAGGAACGGGAACGGCTCGCCGCCGGCGCGGCGCGCGACGAGCGAGAGGTATCGCTCGCGGACCCGCCGTGCGACGTCGCCGTCGTGCTCGTCTAGGTCACCGGCGTCGACCTCGAGCGCGAACGCGAGCAGCTCGCGGGCCTCGGACGCGTTGTCGTGGTCTTCGAAGATGTGGGAGCTGTCGGAGAGCACGCGCGTGCCGAGCTCGAGCAGCTGGGGGACGGTCGTCGGCTCGCTCATGGGGGCCGATGGTACGACCGGCGGCCACGAACAAACGACCGAGGGAGGTGCGTCCTAGCGCGCCGGCTCTACGTCCGGCTCGGCCTCCTCCGGCACGGGGATCGTCGGACGCTCCAGCTCGGTCGACAGCACGATCGTCGTGCGCGACCGCGCCACGCCGCGGATCGAGCGGATGCGGCGGAGCAGCTTCTCCAGGTCCTTGTTCGTCGCGGTGCGGATCTTGATCAGGTAGCAGTCCTGACCGGCGACGCGGTGGAACTCGAGGACGTCGGGCTCGTCGCAGATGCGCGCGACGATCGGGTCGTCGGCCGCGAACTCGTTGCCCTCCGACAACGTGACGAGCGCGAACGCGACGTGCGGCCGCCCCAGTGCCTCGGGATCGAGAAGGACCGTGTAGCCGGAGATGACCCCGCGCTGCTCGAGCTTGCGCACGCGCTCGTGCACTGCGGGCCCGGACAGGCCGACCTCCTTGGCGATCGCCGCGTGCGACATGCGGCCGTCCTCGCGGAGGAAGCGCAGGATCTGGCGGTCGATAGGGTCGAGGCCGGCAGCCATGGGCTACCGGCCTCGCCTTACCGACCGAGCCGGTCGGAGCCGGGCGGGACGGGGGGGAGCCCACCCGGGAGAGAGGCCCGGGTCGAGATCGATCAGGATGTGCGTGAAGTTCATCTGGTTACCTCGTGCTTCCTTCGGTTCTGGGGTGACTCTTCGGGGCCGGCGCGAGACCGGCCCCGCAAGGTCGGGAGGGGCTACGCCCGCTCGCTGCGGTGCTGCGCCCAGTCGTCGCCGTCACGGCTGTCACGGCCGTACCGAGACGCAAGAACCTCAAACCCGACCAGTCCTGCGGCGAAGATCGCAAGGCCCTCGACCATTTCTACCACCAACTTCCTAAGTCGATTCCGCTTCCTTCGAAAGGAACTATAGCACAGTCATCGACGGCTTGTCGACGAATCCTTAGCGAAGCTGCCGAAACGCCTAGGTTTTTTCGGGGCCGGGAACCATTGCCTTTGCGATCTTAACACCACATGCGCCCGCAGCGACGCGAAGGGGGCCGGACGAAAGCCAGGCCCCCCGGGGTGCTTACGTTTCGTAAGGCCTAGGCGCCCATCCCGAGCTTCTGCGACTGCTGGAGGGCCTTGCCCTCGGTCTTGAGCGCGGGCGCGACCATCACCTCGGCCTTCTGGAACTCCTTGATGTTTGCGTAGCCGCACGTCGCCAGGCTCGTGCGCAGCGCGCCGAAGAGGTTCAGCCGGCCGTCGTTCTCGTGCGCCGGACCGACGAGGACCTCCTCGAGCGTCCCGAGCGTCGACGTCTTCACGCGCGCCCCGCGCGGAAGGGTCGGGTGGAACGTAGCCATCCCCCAGTGGTAGCCGCGGCCCGGCGCCTCGGCGGCGGTCGCCAGCGGCGACCCGATCATGACGGCATCGGCGCCGCACGCGATCGCCTTCGCGATGTCGCCGCCGGTTCGCATGCCGCCGTCCGCGATCACGTGGCAGTAGCGCCCGGTCTCGTCGAGGTGGCGGATGCGCGCTCCCGCCGCGTCGGCGATCGCGGTGGCCTGGGGGACGCCCAGCCCGAGGACGCCGCGCGTCGTGCACGCGGCCCCC
>DATADL010000209.1:0-4046 GCA_036258555.1 Actinomycetota bacterium
CGAGCACGCGCTCGCCCTCGCCGGGGCCGGAGCGAAGGTCGTCGTGAACGACCTCGGTGGCTCCACGGCCGGCGAGGGCCAGGACCAGACGCCCGCTCAGCAGGTCGCCGACGAGATCAAGGCGAACGGCGGCGAGGCGACGGCGAACTACGACAACGTCGCCGACTTCGCGGGGGCCGAGCGGATGGTCAAGCAGGCCGTGGCGGACTTCGGCCGCCTCGACATCCTCGTCAACAACGCGGGCATCCTGCGCGATCGCATGCTCGTGAGCATGTCGGAGGCGGAGTGGGACGCCGTGATCGAGGTCCACCTGAAGGGCCACTTCGCTCCGACGCATCACGCCGCGGCTTACTGGAGGGCCCAGTCCAAGGAGGGCAACCAGGTCAACGGGCGCGTGATCAACACGTCGAGCCCCTCGGGCGTCTTCGGCAACGTCGGGCAGACGAACTACGGCGCGGCCAAGGCCGGGATCGCGGCCTTCACGGTCATCGCCGCGCAGGAGCTCGGCCGCTACGGGGTCACCGTGAACTGCCTCGCGCCCAACGCGCGGACCCGCATGACCGAGGACATCTTCGGCATGGACAAGCCGGCCGACGGCTTCGACCCCCTCGACCCGTCGAACATCTCGCCGGTCGTCGTCGCGCTGTGCACGGACGAGGCCCAGGGCATCACGGGGCAGTGCTTCTTCATCTACGGCGGCACGATCAACGTGCTGAAGCCGTGGGACCTCGGCACCGCGCTCCACAAGGACGACGGGTGGACCCCGGACGAGCTCGCCGCGGCCCTGGTCGAGAAGTTCCCGAACGGGATCGCGCCCGAGGGCATGATGTCCATGCTGTCGAAGGCCATCGGAGGGGGGAGCCCGCTTGCCTGAGCAAGTCATCGAGTTCGAGCTGCCCGTCGAGCGCGGCAAGATCCGGGAGTTCGCGCTGGCGGTAGGGGAGGACAACCCGATCCACCTCGATCCCGAGGCCGCGCGGCTCCAGGGCTTCCCGGACGTCGTCGCCCCGCCGACCTTCACCGTGACGCAGATCTGGCAGGTGCCGCGCGAAGAGCGGGAGGAGCGGCTCGGGGCGAACCTCGACTACGGCCGCGTGCTGCACGGTGAGCAGGAGTTCGCCTACAAGCGGCTTCCGTTCGCCGGCGAGGTGTTGAAGGGGAAGATGCGGATCTCGAAGGACTTCACGAAGGAGGGCCGGCGCGGAGGGTCGATGCGCTTCGTCACGTACGAGTCGGTCTTCACCGACGTCGAGGGCGAGGAGGTCCTCACCGCCTACTACACGCTGATCGAGACGGCGAAGGACCCGGGCTCGTGAGCGTCCCGCAGACGATCACGATGGACGGCGTCTCGCCGGGCATGGAGCTCGGCGAGATGGTGTTCGGCCCCCTCGAGCGCGTGGACATCGTCAAGTACGCCGGGGCCTCGGGCGACTTCAACCCCATCCATACCGACGAGGGCTACGCGCGGTCGACCGGCGCGCCGACGGTCTTCGCCATGGGCATGCTGCCCGCGGGCTACCTCGCGCACGCCGCCGCGGACTGGTTCGGCGGATCGCAGAACCTCCGCCGCTTCAAGGTCCGCTTCACGACGCGCGTCTGGCCGGGCGACGAGATCGCGTGCACCGGCCGGGTCGTCTCCATCGAGGACGGGCTCGTCAAGGTGACGCTGGAGGCGCGGCGCAGGGGGCCGGGACCCGACGGGCTCGATCTCCCGGAAGAAGAGACCGCGCTGCTCGGCGAGGCCGACGTAGAGCTGCCGCACTGACACCTGACAGGAGGCGCGAGAAGTGGGACTGAACACCGACCTCGTAGGCAAGGAGTACCCCGGCGCCACCTTCGAGGTGACCTCGGACCACATCGAGCGCTACGCGCGAGCTACGAACGACGACAACGAGCGCTACCTCGGCGGCGACGACGTCGTGGCGCCTCCGGTGTTCCCCGTCGTGCCGGCGTTCAACTCGTTCATGACCGCCGCGATGGACCCCGAGCTCGGCGCCGATCTCCTGCGCCTCGTCCACGCCGCGGAGGAGCACGTCTTCTACGAGCCGATCAAGGCCGGCGACGTCCTCAGCGTGACGGGCGTCCTCGAGTCGGTCGAGCAGAAGGAGACCGGCGAGACGTTCACCGTCAAGGGGACCGAGACGAACCAGGACGGCAACGTCGTGGCCGAGGTGCGCGGGACGATGTTCATCCGCGGCTCGGGGTCCGGTAGCCGCTCCGCCGCGCCCGCCGAAGCGCCGCGCGACGTCGTCTACGAGGAAACGACCAAGGTCGACGACGACCAGACGTTCCGGTACGCCGAGGCGTCCGGGGACCACAACCCGATCCACCTCGACGAGAACACGGCGAAGATGGCCGGGTTGCCGGGGATCATCCTGCACGGCATGTGCACGATGGCGATGGCGGCGAAGGGCGCGGTGAACGGGCTCGCCGGAGGCGACCCCACCCGGATAGCGCGCGTGGGCGTGCGGCTGTCGAAGCCGGTGCTGCCGGGCCAGGAGCTCACGACGCGGTTCTGGAAGGAAGCCGGCGACGGCGGGATCGCGACGTACGGCTTCGAGACCTACAACCCGGACGGGATCGCCGTGATCAAGAACGGGATCGTCGAGGTCCGATAGCCGTCGCCGCCGCGAGCCCGCTCCGCGCCGCGCTCGGGCGGATCGCGGTCTCGCTCCTCGTCACCGGCGCCGCGTACGGCGTCGTCTTCTCGCACCGCAGCGACTACCTCGGTCACTACGTGGCGGGGTTCGGCGCGACGCTCGCGCTCCTGAGCCCTCTCTACGTCCTACCGCGGAGTTGGCGGCCGTGGTTGGTGTTCGCCGGGACCGTCGTCGCGATCGCGATCGGATGGGGCACCGAGGAGACGATCTTCGAGCTCGCGATCTTCGATCCCGTCGACTTCCTCAACCAGAGCCTCGGCGCCGTCGTCGCGGGCGCGATCGTGCTCGGGGACCGCGGGCGCGTCCTGACGGGGGCGGCGGTCTTCGTCACGGGTCTGGCCATCGTCGCGGCGGGGTTCTACTTTGCGTTCGCGTAGGGCGGCGGCCGTGGCCCTCGCCGCGCTGGCAGTCGTGCTCGCCGGCGCGAACTGCTACGAGACGCTCCGGAGGTCGACGATCCCGTCGTCGCTGGACGGGACCGCGGAGGCGTTGGACGTACGCTTCGAGAAGGAGCCGGGCATCGACGACGTCCACCTCCTCACGATCGACGGGGACGTCTTCCACGTCGACGCGCGCGTCGCCGGCGCGGTCCGGCCGGGCGACAGGGTCCGCAAGGACGCATGGAGCAGGACGCTGCTGGTCGACGGAGAGCCGCACCGGCTGGGGCTCTCGCGGGATGCGGTGGGGATGCTCTTCGTGATGCCGTTGGTGCTGCTGGTGGTGGGGGTGCTGCTGCGGTCGCGCTGGAAGGAGCCGGACGGCCCGGACGAGGGCCCTACTCGCGCCACCACAGGAGATAGGCGTCGAAGCTCGTCTGACGCATGAACAGTGCAAGCACGTCTTCGAGGATCGCGGAGAGACCCTCCTCGCTCAGGAGCGACATGTCCATGGGCACGGCGGATACGTCCGCCTGGACGACGGCGCCAATCCCGCGATGTGGCAGTGCCCACCTCACCGCCGAGTGGAGCACTTCGCCATCCGGCAGGGGCCCCGGTACGACCAGATACTCCTCGAACCCGCCGTCACGAGGATGCAGGAGCAAGCGCTGCGGGTCCGCTGGATCCGGTGGCTTGTCGCGGGGTTTGCGAGCCGTGAACCCTTCGACTATGAGAATCCGGCCTTCGTCTTGGAGCAGCGGGAGGAAGGCGTCGACGACCGCCTGAGCCGGGTCGAACACGCGCCCGCCGTCGGGGTATTCCCGCTCGATTCGATTCTGGTCGTATCCGAGCGGAGTGACTTCCCACCGGTCGTCGCTGAGGATTCGGAAATCCACCGTCGCCTCGAATCGTCCTTTCGAGAGATCGAACAGAAAGCGAATGAGCTCGGTCAGCGTGGCGCCGGTCCTCAACACATCCCGTGCGTAGGGGATGGCGATCTCGTGAGCGA
>DATADL010000210.1:0-6191 GCA_036258555.1 Actinomycetota bacterium
GTCGCCGGGAGGCTGCATCTCGTCGCGTACGCGCTCGGCGCGGGCGCCACGGGGATGACGTTCCTCGACAGCGAGATGGCCTCGCTGGTCGGCGAGCCGCTGGACGGCCTCCTGCTCACCTGCGTCGGCGTCCCTGAATACGCGTCGACCCCCGGAGGCCCTCCACGCGCGCCCAACTCGGTTCGCAAGATAGAGCCCCGCGCGGGCTGACACACGACACGGAGTGGTGGGCCCCCAGGGACTCGAACCCTGCCCGCCGGATTAAAAGTCCGGAGCTCTACCAGATGAGCTAGGGGCCCTCGATCGTTCTACAGGCGTGCATTGTCACAGGTCGAACCCCCGTCTCGCTGCGGGACCGCGCGCCGAGCCGCGACCGCGGTGTCTAGTCCGCTCGGGCCGGAAGGATTTGGTCATTCGTCCCCATTGTCGTCACCGTTCGCCTGCCGCAAGGTGTGACCCCAGGCTGAGTCGCGGCACGGCGAGCTCGGCGGACGTCGCACATCGTGGGGGTTGGGGATGTCGAGAGATCGAATCCGGCGGGTCGCTGCCGCAGCCGCGCTCGTGCTCGTCGTCGGGGGCCTGTCCGCGTCCTTCGCCTCGGTCGCGCACGCCGACCGGCGTCCGGCGTCCGGGCACCTCTGGAGAGAGCACCTCAAGCCGAAGGCGAAGAAGGCCTTCGTCCGCAAGGCCGGCGTGGAGACGCGGATCGAGAACGTGCTCGCCAGGCAGACGACTCCTCCGGCGACGGACGCGCCGCGCAACGGCGACGATCCGACGCCGGTTCCGACTCCCGCTCCTGACGATCCCAACGACGACGACGCCCTCGACGCCGCGCTGTTCGGGTGGATGGATGCCGGCGGATGGACCGAGAACTGGCGCGAGGGCCTCCTGTATGCGGTCCTCGGCCTGATCGGCGCGCTCGTCACCGCCTTCTTCTACGCCAACGAGTTCCTGCCCTCGGTGGGCGGGACCGCCGAGTACGGCGAGGTCGCCGTGTCGGTCGCCGAGCGCCAGGAGAGGCTGGACCAGCTTCGCAAGAAACGCGAGGAGTTTGCCTTCGGGGGCGACGGCGAGGTCTCGAGCGATCAGGTAGAGGAGCTCAACCGCCTCTACGAGCACGAGCTGAACGAACAGCAGAAAGAGCGCGACTGGATGCGCGGCGAGAAGCGGCGCAACTACCTCACCGCGGTTCCCATGTACGTGCTACTGGGAAGCGCCTTTGCAGTGCTGTTCGCGACGAACCCGCTCCAGGGCGTCCTCATCGGGTTCGGGTGGACCGCCATCGCCGACCGCGCGGGGATGAAGCGGCAGGCCGCGGAGAAGGAGAAGCACCTCGACAAGAACCTCGAGAGGATCGAGAAGGTCGCCAGCGAGAAGGTCCAGAAGGCGGAACAGGCGAAGGCCCGGGCCGCTCTCGAGGTGCACCTCGAACGCGAGAACGTCCAGGCGCTGCAGAAGGCCATCGGCCAGCTCGCCGGGCAGGTCCAGCGAGGCGTACGGACGGAGTCCGAGTAGCATCGTCCCCACACACTCAGGAGGATCGCGATGAACGTCGACGCCGAGCTGCAGGCCCTCACCGACAAGCTCGCCAACGGCGAGCTGACGGCCGAGGAATACACCGCGAAGGTCGACGAGCTCCTGGCGGCCAGAGAGCAGGAGGTCGCCGCGAAGGTCTCCTCGTCGACGGCCGAGTCGTCCGACGACGCCATCGAGGAGATCAAGTCGGCCACCCGCCGCGCGCGGGCGCTCTAGCCCGACCCCTTAGACGTCCGGGCGCGCTGCAACCGCCGGCGCGACCTCGAGCTTGAGCCCGTCCACCGCGGTCACGGTGACGTCGTCGCCGACCTCCACGCGTTCGGTGGAGTGCGCGCTCCAGAGCTGGCCCCGCACCCGCACCTGACCGTCCGGATCCAGCGTCGAGGCCGCGCGCCCCCCCTGGCCCACCAGCGACTCGATCCCGGTTATCGACTTCTTGTTGCGCCACCTCAGCCAGATGGCGATCTCGATGACGTCGGTGAGCAACAGCGCGCCGATGATCAGCCACCGCCACGGCGGGTCGACGAACAGGATCGCGAGGACGCCCCCGACGACGGTGGTCACGACCGCCGCTCCCGGGGCCGCGGCACCAGCCGGTAGCCGACGTTGCGGATGGTCTCGATCAGGGCCTCGTGCTCGGCTCCCAGCTTCGCGCGCAACCGCCTTACGTGGACGTCCACGGTCCTCGTACCTCCGTAGTAGTCGAAGCCCCATACCTCTCTGAGCAGCAGGTCACGGTCGCACACCCTGCCCGGCCTCTGGGCGAGGAACTTGAGCAGCTCGAACTCCTTGTAGGTGAGGTCGAGCGGCCGGCCGCGCACGTACACCTGGTAGTTCTCCGGGTTCACCGTGAGGTCGCCGACCTTGAGGACGCTCGGCTCGTCGCCGTGGCCGGCACGGCGCGTGAGGAGCGCGAGCCGCGCGGCGATCTCGGCCTGCGACGCGGTCGTGACCACGAAGTCGTCCGCGCCCGACTCGAACCGGAAGCGGTCGATCCCGGACTCGTCGACGACGACGAGGATCGGCGGCAGACCGACCTCCCACGCGAGCGACAGCAGCCGCGTCGCCTCCTCCGCGACGGCCGCGTCGGCGGTCGCGTCGACGAGCAGGAGGTCGGGATGGATCGGGATGAGGTCCGCGGGCAGAGTCTCCTTGAGACCCCGAGCGAGCACGCGGTAGGGCGCGGGGGGCCACGCCGGGAGCAGCTCGCCGGCGTCCTCGGAGGTGTCCGACAGGAGCAGGACCGTGATCGCCATGACCCCTCAATGGTGGACTATCGCGGGAGCTTCGGCTGGGGGCCGGGCCCCTCCTCTTGCTCCGGAGTCCGGCCGAGGCCGCCCTCCTCCTGCTTCGGAGTCCGGCCGAGGCCGCCCTCCTTTTGCTTCGGAGTCCGGCCGAGGCCGCCCTCCTTCCAATGGTTCGTTATGGGCAGGCGCCGGTCCCGGCCGAACGCCTTCGTCGTCACCTTCGGCCCCGGCGGCGCCTGGCGGCGCTTGTACTCGGCCCTGTCGACCAGGGCGACGACTCGTTCGACCGTCGCCCGGTCGTGCCCGGCCGCGACGACGTCTTCGATCCCCGCGTCGCCCTCGACGTACAGCTCGAGGATGGGGTCGAGGACGTCGTACGGCGGCAGCGAGTCGGAGTCCTTCTGGTCCGGGCGGAGCTCGGCCGACGGCGGTTTCGTCAGGACGTTGTCCGGGATGACGTGGCCGAGCGCGTTGCGGTAGCGGGCGAGCGCGTACACCTCCGTCTTGAAGACGTCCTTCAGGAGGGCGAAGCCTCCGGCCATGTCCCCGTAGAGCGTCGCGTAGCCGCAGGCCATCTCGGACTTGTTGCCCGTGGCGACGACGAGGTGCCCGTAGCGGTTCGAGATCGCCATCAGCAGGTTGCCGCGGATGCGCGCCTGGAGGTTCTCCTCGGCGAGCCCCGGAGGCGCGTCGCCGAACGTCTCGCGCAGCGCGTCGATATAGGCGTGATGCGTCGTGCGTATCGGGATCTCGAGCATCTCGACGCCGAGGTTCGCCGCCAGCTCCTTCGCGTCGTCGACCGAGTGGCCGGACGAGAACTCCGACGGCATCGAGACGCCGAGCACGGCGTCGGGTCCGAGGGCGTCGGCCGCGATCGTCGCGACCAGCGAGGAGTCGATGCCGCCAGAGAGCCCTACGACGACCTTGCGGAAGCCGTTCTTGGCCACGTAGTCGTGCAGGCCCAGCCGGAGCGCCGTGTACACGGCTTCCTCGAGCGAGCGCTCGCGGTCCTCGAGCGGCGTCGGCGCGCCTGCCGCGGTGCGTAGCTCGGTCCGGATGCGCCGGACCGACGGGTGGCGCGTCGGCCTCGTGTCGCCGAGCGGGACGTCCACTATCGCGAGCATCTCTTCGAACTGCGGGAGCTGCGCGACGACGTCACCGTCCGCGTCCAGCACGAGCGACCCACCGTCGAACACGAGCTCGTCCTGGCCGCCGACGGTGTTGAGGTAGACGATCGACGTGCGGGCGCGGCGCGCGCGCTCGGCGAGCATCTCGGTCCGGAGGCCGAGCTTGTGCCGGTCCCACGGCGACGCGTTGATGTTGATCACGACCTGAGCGCCGGCGTCGCCCTGCGAGACGACGGGACCGCGGCGACTCCACGCGTCCTCGCACACGCACACGCCGATGACCCCGTCCGGGGTCTCGACCAGAGTGTGGCCGCGTCCGGCGTCGAAATAGCGGAGCTCGTCGAACACCCCGTAGTTCGGAAGTAGGTGCTTGCGGTAGACGGCGAGGACCTCGCCGTGCTGGCAGATCGCCGCCGCGTTGTAGAGCGCGCGGGACGTCGGCTGGGCGAACCCGACGAAGGCGAGGAGGTCGCCGGTGCGCGCCGCCACCTCGTGGAGACCCTTCACGTTCGCGTCGAGGAACGACCTCTTGAGGAGCAGGTCCTCCGGCGGATAGCCGCTGATCGCCAGCTCGGGCGCGGCGAAGACCTGCGCGCCGGCGTCGCGGGCCGCGTCGAGGGCCTCGGTCAGCCGGCGGACGTTGCCCGCGACGTCGCCGACGGTGAGGTTGAGCTGAGCCAGCGCCATACGGACCACGCCCACAAGCGTAGAGCGTCGGTTGGATTTAACGCCCCCGAAACGTACGCGGCGTATCGTCCGGCGCATGGAACGGCAACAGGACTACGTGCTGCGGACCGTCGGCGACCGCGGCATCCGGCTCGTGTGGCTGTGGTTCACCGACGTCCTCGGCTTCCTCAAGTCGTTCGCCGTCACCTCCGAGGAGCTCGAGCAGGCGTTCGAGGAGGGCATCGGGTTCGACGGGTCCGCGATCGAGGGATACGCCCGCGTCCAGGAGTCGGACATGCTGGCGCGGCCCGACGCGACGACGTTCCAGATCATGCGGTCCGAGGGCCGCGACGACGCGGGGGCCCGCATGTTCTGCGACATCTACACGCCGGACGGCCGGCCGTTCTGGGGGGACCCCCGCTACGTGCTCAGGCGCAACCTCGACCGGGCCGGCGAGCGCGGCTTCACCTTCTACGTCCATCCCGAGATGGAGTTCTTCGTCTTCCGAAGCCCGCAGGACCCCACGCCGATCGACGCCGGCGGGTACTTCGACCTCACGCCGCGCGACGTCACGCAGGACCTGAGGCGCGACACGATCGAGGCGCTGGAGAAGATGGGCATCCCGGTCGAGTTCTCGCACCACGAGGTCGCGCCGTCGCAGCACGAGATCGACCTCCGGCACGCGGACGCCCTCACGATGGCGGACTCCGTGATGACTTTCCGCGTCGCGGTGAAGGAGCTCGCCGCGGAGCGCGGGATGTACGCGACGCTCATGCCGAAGCCGCGCACGGACCTGCCGGGCTCTGGGATGCACACGCACATGTCGCTGTTCGAGGGGAACCAGAACGCGTTCCACGACTCGTCGGACGAGTACCACCTGTCGAAGGTGGCGAAGGCCTTCATCGCGGGGGTCCTGCGGCACGCGCGCGAGATCACCGCGGTCACGAACCAGTGGGTGAACTCCTACAAGCGGCTGACGCTCGGACCCGGCTACCCAGTCACCGAGGCGCCCGTCTACGTCTGCTGGGGCCGCCACAACCGCTCTGCGCTCGTGCGCGTCCCGATGTACAAGCCGCGCAAGGGGCAGTCGACGCGTATCGAGCTCCGCTCGCCCGACCCGGCGTGCAACCCCTACCTCGCGTTCTCGGTGATCCTCGCCGCGGGGATGAAGGGGATCGACGAGGGCTACGAGCTCCCGGACGAGGCCACCGACAACATCTACGAGATGAGCGACACCGAGCGCCGCGCGCGCGGCCTCCAGCAGCTGCCGGACGACCTCTACGAGGCGGTCAAGGAGATGGAGGCGTCCGAGCTCGTGGCGGAGGCGCTCGGCGAGCAGGTCTTCGAGTACCTGTTGCGCAACAAGAGGGCCGAGTGGGACCAGTACAAGTCGTACGTCTCGCCCCACGAGGTCGAGCGCTACCTCCCGCTGCTCTAGTCGACGTCGCGGCGCGTGGCCGGGACGCGCGTCCCCGCCACCCAGCGCGGCCCCCAGTACGAGTCGTAGAGGGAGCGCACCTGCACGCCGCCGGACGTGGTCGCCGAGACGAACTTGCCGCCGCCGACGTAGATGCCGGCGTGCCCGACGCGCGCGCTCGTGGTCTTGTGGAAGACG
>DATADL010000211.1:0-3269 GCA_036258555.1 Actinomycetota bacterium
CCTGCGTCCATGTCCATGTAGGTGTGGGTCGCGCGCGCAAAGCAGTTGTGGCTGACGACGCCGTTCGCGATGAAGTCGCCGGTGCCCGTGGTGATGTCGTACATGGGCATCTCGAAGCCGAGATCCTCGATGGAGACGACCTTCAGGTCCGCGTGCGTCTCAACGAGCGTCCCGACAGGGATTCTGTGCCGAACCAGGATGTTCCCGGCGTGCCTACCGGGGTCGTTCGCCATCCCCATGAGATGGTCCTCGGCCGCGAGCACTTCTGCGCGTGGACGGGATCCGACCCCCGAAACGTGGCCCCACCCCCGTGTGGTCAGGAAACGGTGGTCGGGACTCGATATGAGCTCTCTTCCGTCGGCGAGCGTCACGCGATAAGCGCGCTTGGTTGTTTGCCAGTGCGCGAGAACTTCCGTTCGGACGTACCGACGGTACGCGCCCTCGACGCGGGTTCCGTAAATGCTGTCGCCGACCCGAAGCTCCTGGAGCGGCCTGGTCCGGCCGTCTGCCATGAGGATCGCGGTCTCACCCGACTGGCAGTACACACACGCATGCGAACAGCCCCTGTACGGATTGATCGTCCAGCTGAACGGCAGGTAGTTGCCCGGGACGTGGTTGATGATCGACTTCGCCTCGACCTCGATGAACTCGATCCCGCGGAAGTGCGGCGTGTCGAACGTGCGGCGCTGCAGCTCGAAGAGCTTCTCGGCCATCCCCGCAGTATAGAACATACGTTCGGTCCCGACACCCGAGTCAGCGCTCCGGCACCGGCTCCCGCGGTGGGCGCAGGTGGGGAGCCAGCTCGACCCCCACGATCGCCGCCATGATCAGCGCGGCCCCGGCCCACCCCGCGGCGTCCAGCGTCTCTCCGGCCAGCACGTACGCGAACAGCCCCGCGAACGCCGGCTCGCTCGCCAGGATCAGCGCGGTCCGCGACGGCGACGCGTGCTTCTGCGCGTAGGTCTGCACGAAGAAGCCAAGGGCCGTGGCCCCCAGGGACGTCACGACGAGGGCGTTCCACTCGACCGCCGTCCGGGGAGCCTCGAGGTCGCCCGAGACGGCGGCCGCGCCGAGGGTCGCGACCCCGCACACGCCGAGCTGCACCGCGAGGAGCGCGCCGGCGTGGTGGGCCTCGACTGCCCGCCCGGTGAACAGGATGTGGAACGCGAACGACGCCGCGCACCCGAGGACGAGGAGGTCGCCCGCAGCCGTCCCTCCCGAGCCGCCCCCCGACAGCAGGTAGAGCCCCGCCGTCGACACGAGGGCCGCGAGCCATGCGGCCGAGCCCGCGCGCTGGCCGAAGAAGAGCGCGCCGAACACCGGTGTGAGGACTACGAACAAGCCGGTGATGAAGCCCGCCTTCGCGGCGGTCGTCAGCTCGAGGCCGAGCGTCTGGAACACGTACCCCGAGGTCAGGAAGACCCCCATGAGGAGCCCGGCGACCCACCCCGCCCCCGAGAGCCGGGCCACCTCTCTGCGGAAGATCACGGCGACGAGCGCGCACGCAGGGAGGAAGCGGTACGCGAGGAAAGCCGTGACGGGAAGGCGTTCGACCGCGTCCTGGACCATCACGAACGTCAGGCCCCATATCGCGGCTATCGCGACGAGCGAGACCTCCGCGACGCGGGTCCGGTTTTCCATCGCAGCAAGCTACTGCGCGCGAAAAAGGCGCCGGTCTCCCGGCGCCTCGTTCGCTCCGACGGGATCGAAGCGATCCCGGCCGGTCGCTACGAAGTCTTGGTCTGGTCCACTTCGCCGCGCCACGCGCCGGTCTCCTGGCCGCGGCTCTCGATGAACGCCTTGAACCTCTCGAGGTCACCCTTGGTGCGGGCCTTCACGATGCCGAGCGCGTCCCCGGCCTTCTCGATGAGGCCCTCGGGCTCGTACTCCATCTGGAGCATGACCTTCGTCTGATTGTCGCCGAGCCGGTGGAACGTCACGACGCCGGCCTGGTGCGGACCGTCGATCGTCGTCCACGCGATGCGCTCGTCGGGGTTCTGCTCGGTGATCTTGGCGTCGAACTCGCGGACCTGGCCGGCGATCTCGACGGTCCAGTGCAAGCTCGCGTCGTCGAGCTGACGGATCTCCTTGACGCCCTCCATGAAGTGGGGGAAGTCCTCGAACTGCGTCCACTGGTTGTAGGCGGTCCGAACCGGGACCTGGACCTCGATGCTCTGCTCTATCGAAGACATGCGTTACCTCCTGGGTAGGCGACCTGTTGCTAGTCCCTACCCAAGTCCTCCGGTTCCGACCCCTGCGACCGGGTCGCCGCTCGCATCGCATCGGTTATCTCTCGCACCTGCTCCGGCGACAGCCAGCGCGCGAGCGACGATGCGACCGAGTCCCGGTCGACCGTCACCCCCGCCTCGCGGAGAGCGACGACCGTCTTCAGCACGAAGCCTCGGTACGCGGCGGGAACTGCGAGTCCCGCGACGCGGCCCGTAGACCGCCACTCGGACTCGAGCTCGGCCATCTCGCGGGACTCCCACCACGGTGACGGATCGCCGGCGACGCCGGGCGATCGGAGCGGCACGACGTTCACTGGGACGGACCCCTCCCGGCGCCACCGCGGCGCGGAGTGGTAGTCGGGCTCGAACTCGAGGCGCTTCCGGCCGAGCGCGCGGACCTCGTCGAGGTCGCGGGCGAACAGTACGAGCCTCAGCGTGCGGCCCTCCTCGTCCGGAAGGTTCCCGGCGTCTCTGTAGGCGAGCGCATCCTCGACGGACAGGGCGAGCGCGTTCGACGTGTCGTCAGCCGCAGCCGGGTCGCGCCAGCGCGCCAGCTCCTTTTCGAGGTCCGCGGTGCTCATTAGGTACCAGCCCTCGCGGAGAGGCGCCGGCACGGGCTCGCCGGCTACCGGCGTCTGGAAGCGCTCCGGGAGGCTTCCGCCGCGTCGTCCTTGCGGAGAGCGGCGGCGAGGAGCCACGCGAAGACCACGGCGCCGACCGCCATCACGACGCCCATGACCGTCTGGAGCCAGCCGGGGGGCTGGAGCACGTAGAAGACGAGGGCGACGAGGACGACCATCCCGAGCAGGGCGGCGGCCGCGACGATCCCGGCCGCGACCCACCGGACGACGTCGTCGGAGGCGGGCACGCCTGACGGGGTCTCGTGGAGACGGCGCGGGGGCATCCGCTGGGGGTCGTTGCGGTCTCGTTCCATGGCCTGCACGCGTCGCGCTCCCTCGACTCGGGGTTCATCCATTTCTACCCTTAAGACGGCGCAAAGCAACGGATGGTTGCGGTGGTCCGGAGGAATGCCCCTCCGGG
>DATADL010000212.1:0-4345 GCA_036258555.1 Actinomycetota bacterium
TACGCAATCCCATGATTGCCGAAGAAGTGAGGCTTGACCTGCGGAAATAGGAGAAAGTCCTGGTACCGGGTCCGGATCGATCTGCCTCACGGCAGAGGTCACTGGTTCGATCCCAGTACCGCCCACCACCTTCGTCAGCGCTGGCCCGTCACGTGTCGTCCCCAACCCAACGCGTGGCGTTGCCCGGACTCAGTCAGCAGGGCAAGCTCGAATTCATCTCGTGGCCTCAGGAGTCCGCGGAGAAGCTTCGCCACTGCGCAAATACGAGCCAGAAATAGCCCGTCCCCGGCTGCTATCCGCAGCTGCGGCGTCCGGCGTACTCCGTGGCGGGGTCTGACGTGCTGTAGCCCACGGTCCAGCCCCCGCCGTCCGGGGTGAGGTCCACGGCCTGCGGCCAGTTCGAGTCGGTGCCCTCGTCCTGGTCGGCCCGAGCCCACGAGGTCCCGTCCCACTCGATCACGACGCGGCTGTCCTCTGCGTCCTGGTCCTCGCCCACTGCGACCGCAGTGTCGGCGTCGAGGGCCGAGACCCCGCGGGGCTCACGTAGGTCGTGAAGTCCGGTATCTCGGGCGCCGACCAGCTCGTGCCGTCGAAGTGGACGATCCATGCCCGCGGCTCGCCGCGTCGGTACCATTCGCCGACCGCCCAGACGTCGTCGGGGGCCGCGGCCGAGACGTCGTAGAGCACGTTGAACCCGTCTCCCGGGGAGGGCATCGCGACCTCGGTCCACCTCGTGCCGTCGAAGTGGACTGCGACCGAGGCGCCCCCACCGCTTGCAGTGATTTTCGCGCCGACCGCCCAGACGTCGTCGTCCGCGATGACGTCTAAGTCCCAGAGGATGCCCGGATACGTGCTCCGGAACGGCTTCCACGCCTCACCGTCGTAGCGGTGGACCATCGTCCGGTACTGCCGTTTCGCGTTCCAGCGCGCGCCGGCTACATAGACGTCCCCGGACGGAGCGACGTCGACCCCGTTGGGGAGGTTCTTGTCTTCGCTGGGGTTCAGGCTGCTGTGCATCAGCCACGACGTCCCGTCGTAGCGCTGCACGACCGTCTTCGTCTTGCGCCCGCTGCGCTCGCCGACGGCCCACGCGGTCCCGTCCGGCGCGACGGCGACGTCGTTGAGCTGGTGGTGCTGGTCGTTGACGTTCGTGATCGGCTGCGTCTCCCACGATGACCTGTCCCAATGGCGAACGAGCGTCCGAGCGCGCCCCTGCGAGTTCACGACGGCCCCGACCGCCAGCACGTTCGTGGGCTCGGGAGCGGTGACGCCGAAGAGGACGGCGTCCCTCACCGTCGCGGTATCGGCGGTCCACCGGCACGCCGCGGGCTCCTGCGCGCCCGAAACTGTCGCGCCGCCGAGCAGCAGCACGCCAACGAGGACCCCACCGACCGTCTCACCAGAGGCATCGTAGTGAGGAAAGGAGATGCGGGCTAGGGCCTTGAGCGTTCGCGTTGCGAACGCTCAGAACTGAGCGGAACGGCGAGAAGCCGCTACCTACGCTACGAGCAGACAAGCACCCGAGGAGGGTCTGCATGCGGCGGGTCTGCTCGAACGGAATCGGGGTCGGGGCGCAAGCGGCGCTGCGCCGACCTCGCGAGCCCCGTCGGATTACACGTCGCCGTCGGTCGTGGTCGTGGCGCGTCGTCTCGATCGGGTCGCTCGTCGCGGTGGCGGCCGCGTGGGCGCCTCCTCTCGGCGCCCGGCAGCCCGGCGTCGACGCAGGGGAAGGCGAGCGCCCGAACGTCCTGATCATCGTCACGGACGACCAGCGCGGGGGGATGTGGGTCATGCCACAGACACGCCGCTGGTTCGAAGACGGCGGGAGGCGGTACACGAACGCGTTCGCGACCACACCCCTTTGCTGCCCGTCCCGGGCGTCGATCATGAGCGGCCTGTACGCGCACAACCACGGTGTCGTCAAGAACGAGAACGGTGCATGGAAGGAGATGGACCCCGACCTCACCATCCAGGCTCAGCTCCAGAAGGCGGGCTATCGCACCGCCCTCTTCGGCAAGTACCTCAACCGCTTCCCAGTCACGGAGGAGCCGCCGTGGTTCGACGAGTGGGCGCTGCGGGAGACCGACCAGAGCACGAGCTATTACGACGGTCGGTGGAACGTCAACGGGACGGTCGAGACGGTCTCCGAGTACTCGACCTCGTTCATCGGACGCCTTGCCGTCGACTTCATCCGCGACTCGGAGCGCCCCTGGCTGATGTACGTCTCGGTGTCGGCGCCTCACTTCCCGATGACGACCGAGCCCTCCTACGCAAACGCCGACGTCCGTCCGTGGCGCACGACGCCCGCGATGCGCGAGAGGGACCGCAGCGACAAGCCCGCCTACGTGCAACGCGCGAGAGCAAGCGTCGCCCGGAACGAGCGCCTCCGGCGCCGCCACCTCAGGACCTTGATGTCGGTCGACGACCTCGTCGGGGGAGTGCGGAACGTGCTGGAAGAGACGGGACAGGCCGACGACACGCTGGTCTTCTTCCTGAGTGACAACGCCCTGGTGTGGGGCGACCACGGCGTCCAGGCGAAGACAGTCCCCTACATGCCGGCGGTGAAGGTGCCGTTCTTGGCGCGCTGGCCGGGGCACATAGACGAGGGCACCGACGACTCGCTGGTGGCCAACATCGACGTCGCGCCGACGGTGCTGGAGGCCGCGGGGATCGAGCCGCCGGCGCCCATGGATGGGCGCTCGCTCCTGTCGGGGCTCCCGCGCGACCGGCTGCTGACCGAGAACCTCGACCCCTTCAAGGGAGTGCCGGAGTGGGCGGCGCTGGTGCTCGACGACGGGCGTCACTACATCGAGCACTACGACGCGGAGGGGGACGCGACGTTCCACGAGCTGTACCGGCTCGACACGGACCCGTGGGAGCTGGAGAACCTGCTCTACGACGGCGAGTCGACGAGCCCCGACCCCCTTCTGTCGCTGCTGCTTGCGAGCGACCGGGCCTGCGACGGGATCCTCTGCCCGTGATCGGCCGTCACGGCGCGGTATACAGCCACGCTCCGTCCGTCGCTTGGATGTCGTCGTCGTAGCCGCCCGTCACGAGCACCGATCCGTCCCGCAGCATCGTCGCGGTGGGGAACAGCTGGGCCCCCACGAGAGCTCCTTCGACGGGCACGAACGAGCGCCGGCGCTCCCGGTAGACCTCGGCCGTGTCGGCTCCGCCGGCCACGAACACCTTCCGCGTTGCCGGAAGGTTGACGGGCGAAGGGATCTTGAAACGAGCGAAAGCCATACGGCCGACGGAGCGTGAGGTCCCTGCCGCCGGGTCGTATACCTCGGCGCTCCGATAGCGTCCGAAGGAGTCCTCGATGTCGGCACCGCCGACGAGCAGAACGTCCCCGGTGTCCAGCAGGACGGCCCCATGCTTCTGTCTGGCGGTCGTCATCGTTCCGCCTTCGCTGAACGTCCCCGTCTCCGGGTCGAATATCTCGATCGAGCCGACGACCCCGTTGGGACCGAGGCCTCCCGCGACTACCACGCGCCCGTCACGCAAGAGGGTGGCCGTGTGCGATGCCCGTGCCCGACGGAGGTTTCCCGCCGGCGTGAAGGCCCCGGTGGACGGATCGTAGATCTCTGTGCTCCGGTGGAACGTGTCGTAGCCGGACCGGTAACCACCGACGATCAGGACCCGCCCGTCCCGTAGCTTCGTCGCCGTGAAGCCATCGCGCTTCGCGCCCATCGGACCCGTGGGCTCGAACAGGCCCAAAGCGGGGTCGTAGAGCTCTGCCGAGGAAAGGAAGTCGTTTCCCCATCCGCCTGCGACGAGAACGGTTCCGTCGTCGAGGAGCACGCTCGCGTGACCCGTTCGGGGCGTGCTCATCGGCGAGGTAGGGAGGAAGGTCCGCGTGACCGGGTCGAAGATCTCGGCAGAGTCGTAATAGACCTCTGTATCGCCGCTGAAGCCTCCCGAAAGGAGCACTCGACCGTCCTGAAGCAGGGTCGCTGCGTGCGCGGCCCGCGGAACGGTCATCCGCCCGACGCGTTCCACGCCCGCTGTGATCGCCACACGGTCGGGCGGGCGAAGCCGCGACGAGAGATCGAGCTGCGGAAGGGCGAGACCGCTCGCCGCGAGCGTAACGGCGCCGGCGACGGCCGCGGCGCGGTTGCGGCGACGGCGGATGATGCCCCGGCGCAGGACCAGAGGGAGGTTCGGCCTAGGTGGTGCGAGCGCGACCTTCGCCTCGAGCGCCGCCTGAAGATCCTCCGCGAACACGTCTCTCATTGCCCTGCTCCTCGCGACCTCTCTGCGTCGCCGCGCAGCGCTGCTCGCGCCTTGAACAGATGGCTCTTGACTCCGCCGACGGAGACGTTCATCAGCTCGGCGACTTCGC
>DATADL010000213.1:0-15328 GCA_036258555.1 Actinomycetota bacterium
CCTATCCCGCCGATGTCCGCGCCGCCGGGGTCTTCTGCCTCGTCGAGGTGGTCGACGTACGCGACGACTGCATCCCTCTCCTCCTGCGAGAAGCCGAACACGGGCATCTGGCCGGGGCCGACGACTATCGCCTCGGCGATCTCGAGAGGCGTGGCGCGATGCAGCCCCGGCGCGATCGCGTCGCGGCCCGCGGCCCCCCCGTTCGCGGCCGCTCCGTGACAGGGCGCGCAGTTCGCGACGTATAGCTGCGCGCCGGTCTGAAGCGACGCCTCCTCCGGCGACACGTACGGGATCACCGGACCGTCGCCGAGCGTCGCGACGTACGCGACGATCTCGTCGATCTCCTCCGGTGAGAACGCGGGCTCCTTGCGGACGGCCTGGTCGTTCGAGCTTGCGAGCGGCATGCGCCCCGTGCGCAGGTAGAAGTCCGCGCCGGCGGCCCCCGCGTCCCGCAGGTCGGGGCCGTTGGCGGTCCCGGCGCCGGCGGGCCCGTGACACGACGCGCACGCCTCTACGTAGAGCCGCTTCCCCTCTGCGACCGGATCGGGCTGAGCTCGCACGGCGCTCCCGGTGAACGCGAGCGAGGCGGCGAGGGCGAGGGCCGGTGCGGCGAGAGCCCGCATCGCCCCACGCTACCCGCGTCTACAATCCGGTCCGTGGCAGTCGAGGCGTACGTCCTGATCCAGACCGCGGTGAACGCGGCCCACGTGGCCCACGAGATCCGCGCGGTCGAGGGCGTCCAGGTGGCGGACGACGTCTCGGGTCCCTACGACGTGATCGTCCGCGCGTCCGCGCCCGACATGGACACGCTCGGAAAGCTGGTCGTGTCGAAGATCCAGGCGGTCGACGGCATCAGCCGCACGCTCACCTGCCCGATCGTCCAGCTCTAGCGGCCTTCTTCTTCGGCTGCGGCGCCCGCGCCCTTCCCGCTGCACGGCGCGGCCTCGACCGGTAGAGCCCCATCGCCATCGAGACACCTGCTGCCGCGCTCAGCACGATCGACGCGATCACGAGGATCTCGCTCGCGTTCACCCATCCGTAGACGAGGGTGGCCGCCGCGGCGACGATGAGCAGCAGCGACGAGACGAGCAGCCCCGTGATCGACATGGCGTGACTCTAAAGACTTACGGCGTCACCTTCCGCATCGACGCGGCGGCGAAGGCCGTGGCGGCCAGGGCGAGGCCCCCCAGCGAGACGAGACCCGGCCACGTCCCGGCCCACGTCACCTCGCCGAGGAACCCCTCGCGCGCCAGTCCCAGCACGTTCGTCATCGGGTTGAAGCGGGCGACCGTGTGCAGCCATCCCGTCAGGAGGTGGATCGGCATCTGGGCCGTCGAGAGGAACACGAGCAGGAAGATCCCGGTCTGCATCAGCGGCGCGGCCTGCATGGACTTGAACCGCAGCGCGAGCGCTATCGCCCACGCGCCCCCGACGTACGCCATCCCCAGGGTCGCCACCGCCAGCGGCCCTACAGTCGCGACGCCCCCGTGGAAGTTCGCGCCCGCCGCGACCGCGATCACCAGCAGGATCACCAGCGGGATCGCCGCACGCAGCACGGCCGCGAGGAGCGGTCCGGCCAGAAGCGCCGAGCGCGTCGCAGGGCTAGACAGCAGGCGGTCGTAGAACCCGCTCTCGAGGTCGCGCGCGATGCCCATGCCGGTCGTGATCCCCGCGAACGCCCCACCCTGCAGCGTCGTCATCGGGATGAACCAGTCGATCGACTTGTCGGCCGGGAACCCCGGAAGCAGCACCAGGCCCGAGAACGCCCCCGCCATGGCCACGGTCAAGAAGAGCGGCATCACGAGCGAGGGGACGAACGTCGACGGCACGCGCGGGATGAGCTTCAGGCTCCGCCCGGCGATCGCCGCCGCGACCGCGACGCCGTGGCTCATGCCGCCACCGCCACGCGCCGGCGCAGGGCCGCCGACGACAGGACCATCCCGGCGACGAAGATCGCGCCGGCGACGCCGATCGCGGTTGCAAGCTCGCCCGCGTCGAGCCCCTCGATCACGAGAGCGCGTAGCCCCTCGATCAGGTAGGTGAACGGGTTGTATCCCGCAACGGTCTTGAACCACCCGTCCATCAGGTCGCGCGGGAAGAACGCGCCCGAGAGGAACAGGCCGGCGAACAGCAGCGGGAAGCTGCCCTGGACCGCCTCGGCCGAACCCGTCCTGAGCGCGAACGACATCGCGATCGCGCCCACTCCGGCGCCGAGGACGCCCGCGGACAGCGCGATCAGCAGCATCCCGAGGACGCCGCTCTCGACGGTCAGGCCGAACAGCATCCCGACGCCCATGAAGACCCACGCCTGCACGAACGCCAGCACCGCCGCTCCCATCACGCGTCCGACGAGGATCGACGCGCGCGACGAGGGGGCCGCGATGAGGCGCTCGAAGAACCCGTTCTCGATGTCGGTCGCCATCGCCGTGCCGGCGGCGACCGACCCGAACAGGGTGCCCTGCACGATCGACGTCGCGATTAGGAACTGCAGGAAGCTCTCGACGGGGGGGAACCCGGGCAGGTTCGTCGAGCGCTCGAACGCGGCGGACGACAGCGCCATGAACAGCAGCGGGAACGTCATCGCAGGAAGGATCGACGTCGGCTGCCGGAACGTGGTGACGACCGCGCGACGGCTCAGCGCGACGTACTGGTCGAGCGTCCTCACTGTCGCGCGGCGATCTCTTCCGGACGGTCCTCGGCGGCCCCCTCGAGCCTGCGTCCGGTGGCCTGCTGGAACACGTCGTCGAGCGAAGGCGACAGCAGCTCGAGGCCCGCGAACTCGATCCGCGCCTCCTCGAGCGCGCGGGCGACCGCCGCTATGCGCGACGCTCCGCCCTTCAGCCGGATCGCGACGTAGTCCGCCGATCCGGGAGCGGGCTCGCCGAACTCCAGCAACGCGGCCTCGACCGCGATGCGGTCCTCCTCGGGGCCGATGGCGACGCGCAGCGTCGGGTCGCCGACCTGCGCCTTCATGACCGAGGGGGCGCCCTCCGCGACGATCACGCCGTTGTCGATGATCGCGATGCGCCCCGCGAGCTGGTCGGCCTCCTCCATGTACTGCGTCGTCAGGAACACGGTCGTCCCGGCCTCGCGGTTCAACCGCCGCACCTCGTCCCACAGGGCGACGCGCGAGTTCGGGTCGAGGCCGGTCGTCGGCTCGTCCAGGAACAGCACGACGGGCTGGTGCACGAGCGCCAGCGCGAGGTCGAGCCTCCGGCGCATCCCGCCGGAGTACGTGCCGACGCGGCGATCGGCGGCCGCCGTCAGCGCGACGGTCTCGAGCAGCTGCTCGGCGCGGCGGCGGCCCTCGCGCTTGTCGATGCCGTGCAGCACCGCCTGGAGCCTTAGCAGCTCGCGGCCGGTCATGAGCGGGTCGATCGCCGCGTCCTGCAGCGCGACGCCGATCGAGCGGCGCACCGCGTGCGCTTCGGCGACGACGTCGTGGCCCGCGACCCAGGCGCGGCCCCCCGACGGCCTCAGCAACGTCGTCAGCATGCGGACGGTCGTCGACTTCCCGGCGCCGTTCGGCCCGAGGAACCCGAACACCTCGCCGGAAGAGATCGCCAGGTCGATGCCTCGTACCGCCTCGACGTCGCCGAAGCGGCGGACGAGACCTTCGGCGAGGACGGGAGTGCCGGCGGGCCGGCGGTCGGTGGTCATGGGTCGAGCAACCCGGGCTCGCGGACGGCTATTCCACCCTGCGGATCGCGGGCGGGCCGAGCGCGGCGTTGAGCGACCCCGACCTGAAGCCGGCGAGGTCGAGCGTGACGAACCGGAAGCCGAGCGCGACGAGACGGGAATGCATCTCGTCGCGCAGGGCCGCCGCCCGCGGGAGGTCCTCGACCGGGACCTCGACGCGCGCCAGATCCCCGTGGTCGCGCACGCGCAGCACGTCGAACCCGAGGTCGCGCACGGCCTCCTCGGCCTCGTCTATGCGTCGCAGCCGCTCAGGGGACACCTCGACGCCGTAGGCGACCCGGGACGCGAGGCACGGCGACGCGGGCTTGTCCGCGACCGGGAGCCCTCTCTCGGCCGCCAGCGCGCGCACGTCGGCCTTGCTCATCCCGGCGTCGACGAGGGGCGAGCGCACCCCGTGCTCGCGGGCCGCCCGGAGGCCGGGCCGGTGGTCTCCGAGGTCGTCGGTGTTCGTGCCGACGGCGAGCGCGGCCCCCCGCCTCGCGGCGATCGGAGCGAGGACGTCGAAGAGCTCGTCCTTGCACCAGTAGCAGCGGTCGCCGGCGTTCCTCGCGTACTCCGGACGTTCGACCTCGCGCGTCTCGACGGTGCGGTGCCGCCATCCGTATCGCCGGGCCAGGGCCTCGGCCCCCGCACGCTCGCGGCGCGCGAGCGACGGCGAGACGGCCGTGACCGCGAGGGCCGCGCCCGGCAGCACGTCGTGCGCGACCGCCGTGAGAAAGGCGGAGTCGACCCCTCCGGAATACGCGACGACCACTGCGCCGTAGCCCCGGAGAGCCTCTTCGAGCGCTTGCTTCTTCGCGGTCAGGGGAGGCATCCGCACCATCTTGACAGCGACCGGCTACGTCTCATCCCGCCGCTCGCTCAGCCGACCGGCTACGTGATCCCGCCGCTCGCCCAGCCGACCGGCTACGTGATCTCGCCGCTCGCCCAGCCGACCGGCTACCTTTCACCACGATGACGGCGGCCCTGCAGGTCCAACCCCGCGAGGAGTTCGCTCAGGACCCGTTGCTCACCGTGGCGTCGGTCCTGCTCATCGTCGTGTCGATCGGGTGGATCGTGGTCTCGCGGCTCGTCAGCCGGAACCTCCGCAAGACAGCGGCTCAGGCCAAGCGCCAGAAGAAGGGCACGCCTCGGCCCCCGAGGGACATCTGGGCCGGTCCGCCTCAGAAGTGAGGCCCGCTGGGCCTAGCGCCGGCGTCTGAACCAGCGGCGCCGGCGGGGGCCGTAGAAGTCGTCGCCCTCCGGGACCGGCGCGTTCGCGGGCTTCGGAGGCGACGGCTCGGGCGGGGGGGCGCCCGGCCCCGGCCTAGCGGGCTCGTGCCAGTCGACGCCCGACGGCTCCTCAGCCCGTCCGCCGGCGCCCACGGGCTCCGGGGCGCGGGGCTCGGGGGCCGAAGCCGCGCCGCGGTCCTTCGCGGGCTCGTTCCAGATGTCGTTCAGCGAGATGCCGGGCTGCGGCGGCTCGGCGGCCGGAGGCGGCCCCGCGGGGGGTCCGTCGGCGGGAGGTGTGCCGGTCACCGCGGCTCCGGAGGTCCAGTCGATCGCGGCCGGGGCCGCAGGCGCCTCCTCGCGCGGCTCGTCGTCGAGCGCCTCGGCCGGCGGAGCGGGCCATCCGCCGCCGGCAGGCGTCCCCGCGGACGCGGGCTCGTCTTCCACCGCGGGCTCGGCCTCCGGTGGCGAACCCCAGGCCTCGGGTATGGCCGCCGCGGGATCGGCGTCCCGCCCGGCCTCGGCCTCCGCCAGGCGCCTGCGAAGGTCCGCTACTTGTGCCGACAGGAACTCGACCTTGGTCTCGGCGCGGGCGGCCCGGTCGGTCGCGGCCGTGAGCTGGGCCATGATCTCCGGGATCGACTTGAGGATCGGCGCCAGCTCGCTCGTACGAGCGGGGAGCTCGGTGACGACCTCACCGGGGCCGGCTCCTCCAGGCGCCGGCGGAGCGGCCGGCGAGGACGACCGCCGCGACGGTCCGTCCTGGCGGGCGTGCTGGAGGACCTCGTCGAGCCTCACGAGCATCCTCTCGCCCGCGGGGCCCTCGACGACCTCGGACACGATCAAGCCGTTGCGGGCCCAGTACCGGACCGTCCCGGGGGTGACGCCCGCGAGGTCGGCGGCCTCGGCGGCGGATACCCACTGGGGGCCCTCGACGCCGGACGGCGTCGTCTGACGGTCCCAATCGCTCACTCGAACCCCCCGCGGAAAGGAGCAGCCTCGTGCGATCGCCGGCGGCGACGCGGCCCCAGCCTAGCGGGCGGCGGGTTGACCCTGCAGCGCCAGCACTGTTGGCTAAAGGGCGGACTTAACATCTCACCTGCTGCGGCCACCCGTTCAAGAGGAGGACTCCCGTGAACTACTCCGCCCGTTCGAGCGTGGCGCTCGCTGCGTGCGCCGGCCTGCTGGCTCTCGGCCTGTCGCCCGCGACCGCGGCACGGCGCGCGACCTGTGGAGGTCTCAGGCCCACGATCCGCGGCACCGCGGGCTCCGACGTCATCCGGGGGACGAACGGCGACGACGTCGTGCTCGCGCTCGGAGGCGCCGACGTCATCCGCGGCCGGGGGGGCGCCGACGTGGTGTGCGGCGGCAGCGGCAGCGACCGGATCCTCACCGGCCCGGGATCGGACCTGGTCAAGGCCGGTCCCGGCTCGGACTCGCTCACCGGTGGGTCCGGCCGCGATCAGCTGCAGGGTGGCGGGGGCGCCGACGACCTGAGGGGCGGGCGCGGCTCGTTCGACTTCCTGTTCGGCGGCAACGGCCGCGATCGCCTCGAGGGCGGGAGCGGGCCGGATCTCCTCCTGGGCGAGGCCGGCAACGACCGGCTCGACGGCGGCGAGGGGGACGACGTCGCGTCGTACTCGCGGGCGAGCGGTGCGGTGCGCGTGAACCTCCGCCGGGGCACGGCCGCCGGCGCCGACGGCGACGACACGCTCCAGGGGCTCGAGGTCCTCGAAGGATCCAGGTTCGACGACAGGCTCGTCGGCAGCCCGGCGGTCGACACGATCTTCGGAGAGAGCGGAAGCGACTCGGTCAACGGCGCCGGCGCCAACGACATCGTGCAGGGCGGGGCCGGCAACGACCGTCTCGACGGCGGCGCGGGCTTCGACTTCCTCGACTACTCCAGCGTGGGACGAGGGGGCGTCGACGTCTCGCTCGCGACCGGCGTCGCCACCGGGCAGGGCCGCGACGCGCTGCGCAGGTTCGAGGGCGTCCTCGGCTCCCAGGCCGGGGACTCGATCACGGGGGCCGCGGTGGCCGAGTCGCTGTTCGGCTCCGGCGGCGCCGACCGGATCTCGGGCGGCGCGGGCGACGACACGCTCGAAGGGGGCCGCGGCGGCGACGAGCTGGACGGAGGCGGGGGCTTCGACTTCACCCTCTACCTGTTCTCCGGCGGAGGCGTCACCGTCGACCTCGCGGCGGGGACCGCCGCCGGCGAGGGGGCGGACGAGCTCACGGGCATCGAGGGCGTGACGGGGTCCGAGCACTCGGACGTCCTGTCCGGGAACGCCGAGCCGAACGCCCTGTTGGGGGCCGGGGGCGACGACACCCTGTCCGGCCGCGACGGCAACGACGACCTGGACGGGGGCGCCGGGAACGACACCCTCGACGGAGGCGCCGGCACGGACGAGTGCACGGCCGGCGAGACCGTCACGACGTGCGAGGAGTCGGAGGCGCGGCGGGCGGCCATCCAGCGGACGCGAACCCCCCTATATCCCCGGTCGAAGGCTCCTTAAACGGCTTTAATTTTTTCTTAACTAAGCCCTCCCGAAAGGGAGGAATCGGACATTCCCGCCTCGAAGACTGGGCCACCAGTCGGGGGGTCATCGGCGATCCCCCGCGTGTCATCCAGGGGGGATGCATGGGAGCAAGGAAGTCCTTGGCCAAGCGCGGCGCGGTTCTGCTGGCGGGGGTGCTGGTCGCAGCTCTGCCGGCTTCGTCCAGCCAGGCGCAGGAAGAGCGGCAGCGCTACATCGTCGTGCTCGAGCGGGGCGTGCCGGCGCACGCGGCGGCTCACGACCACTCGCGGTCCGAGAACGCCGAAGTCGGCTTCGTGTACGAGCACGCCCTCAACGGCTACTCGGCGACGATGTCGCCGCAGGCGGCGGAGCGGATCCAGAACGACCCGCGCGTCGAGTACGTCGAGCCCGACATCGAGCTGCACGCGACGGCGCAGACGCTTCCGACCGGCGTGAACCGCATCGACGCCGAGCTCAGCCCGACGGCGCGCATCAACAGCGTCGACGAGCGCGTCGACGTCGACATCGCGATCCTCGACAGCGGCATCGACCTGGACCACCCCGACCTCAACGTGGTCGCGAACACCGGGTGTGCAGGCGGCGGCCCCACGAACAACGTGTGCACGAACGGCGCGGGTGACGACAACAACGGTCACGGGACGCACGTCGCCGGGATCGCGGCCGCCATCGACAACGGCTTCGGCGTCGTCGGCGTCGCGCCGGGCGCGCGGCTGCACGCGGTGAAGGTGCTCGACTCCCGCGGCAGCGGCTACCTGTCGTGGATCATCGCCGGGGTCGACTGGGTGACGGCTCGCTCGGCGACGATCGAGGTGGCGAACATGAGCCTCGGAGGCCAGGGCTGGTCGTCGGCCTACCGCACCGCCATCGCGAACTCGGTCAACCGCGGCATCGTGTACTACGTCGCGGCCGGCAACGAGCGGCGCGACATCTACGGGACCGACAACACGTTCGGGACCTCGGACGACACGATCCCCGCGTCGTTCCCCGAGGTCGGGACGATCTCGGCGCTGGCCGACTTCGACGGGCGTCCCGGCGGCCTCGGCTCCGGGAGCTACAGCTACGCCGTCGGCTGCACCGAGAACCGCGACGACTCGTTCGCCTGCTTCTCGAACTTCGCGAAGAACAACGCGAACAGCCCGGTGACGTCGAGCGGCGGAAAGATCGACATGATGCTGCCGGGCACCGCGATCGTGTCGACGTACTACGGGGGCCGGTACGCGTCGACGCACGGCACGAGCCAGGCGTCGCCGCACGCGGCCGGTCTCGCGGGCCTCTACATCGCGCGGAACGGCCGCGCCACGTCGGCGTCGGGCGTCTACGCGATCCGGCAGGCGCTGATCAACGCCGGCTACGGCCAGACGACGACGAACGGCCTGACGACGCACGACGACCCGGACCTCCGCAAGGAACCGATCGGCTGGGGCGCGACGCTCTAGAGCGTCGCTAGCGGCTGGGGCGCGACGCTCTAGCTAGAGGCTCGGGCTGACGCTCGGGCTGGGAACCGATACCGAAGGCGTGGGGGCCGGGCTCTGCTCGGCCCCCGGCGCCGGTTCGGTCACACGTCCGGTGTCGGGCGCCCGGTCGAAGCAGACCCTCTTGCAGGTGGTCCCCGTGTGCAGGGTCAGAACCCACCAGTGGTAGACGAGCCGGGCCTCGGGGAACTTCATCTTCCTCAGCGGGACCCTCACGGCGAAGCTCCGCCGGCCGGGCCGCCACGCTTTGACGCCCGCCAGGATCCTGTCCTTCTTCCTCGCCCTGTCGCGCCACAGCTGCGCACGCATCCGGTGTCCGTCCGACCGGACCATCACGTAGTAGTCCGCGGCGGCCCCGCCGAGCGTGTCGAAGTAGACGAGGCCGTAGCTGCGATCCCACACGCGTGCGACCGTCCAGCGCGGGAACGTCACGACGTCGTAACGAGGCTGCCGTCCGCCGGCGACCTTGACGCGCCGCACGTCGAACGGCCCCTTGGTGTCGTTCGCGTCGCGGACGTCGGCGTGGTCGGCGGACGCGACGAGGGGGACGACCGCGGCGACGGCCACGAGCGCGCACACGGCGAGAGCGACGCGAGCACCCGTCCTGCCCCTCACCGGTCGGCGCTCCGGACGCTCGACACGAGCCAGACGATCAACACGATCGCGATCGCGACGGCGAGGGCCGGGAACGCCTCCGACGCGGACGGCGGCTCGAGCTCGTAGGAGGCGACGCGCGGGACGAGCAGGATCGCCGCGGCGACCGCGCCGAGGAACGCGTTGCGAACGAGCATCAAGCGATAGTCGCGGCTGCCGGACCCCCCGAAGCACCCGCACGGGAGCCGGTCGCCCCCCAACCGCCGGGCGTGGAGCACGGCGAGGGAGAAGGAGCCGAGCAACGCGACGGCAAGAGCCGCGCCGGCCTTCGTTGCAACCCCGCCCGCCGACAGCAGCACGCCGGCGACGATCTCGACGACGGGTACGAGCACGAGCGCGGGACCGACGAGCATCGCGGGAAGCCGGTACCCGAGGAGCGCAGTGCGCCACGCCGACGGACGTGAAGCCTTGGCGATCGCGGCCCAGAAGAAGGCAAGCGCGAGGAGAAAGGGGACGAGCGGAAGCACCAGCCGATCCTAAAGAGCCGTGATCGCTACGGGGACCGCTCCGGGATGCAACGCCGCTCCGCTCAGACGCAATCCTTAAGTCTTCGCTCCGGGCATTGCATCCCTCCGCTGGGTCAGGACGTACCGCGAACGCCCGGGCACGCGACGCGTACCGACGCTACAGTCGTTTGTAGACGTCGCGGCGGTTGGCGATCCTGACGACCTCTACGGTTCGCAGCTCATCCGATACGGCGTAGACGATCCGATAGTCACCCACCCTGATGCGGTAGCTGGACTTCATGCCCTCGAGCTTCTCGCACCGGTGAGGACGAGGGTCGTCGGCAAGCGCATCGATCCTGGCGCGGATGCGTTCCTGGACCGTCGCCCCAAGCTCCAGGAACTGCTTCACGGCCTTGTGGGTGAGCTCGACTTGGTATTCCGCCATCCACGCCCCCCGACGCGACGACTAGATCACTCGATCATCAATCCGGCTTCGGCCTTGACCTTCTCCCATGGGACCTTCATGTCCGCTTCCTCTGCATGAGCCTCGTAAACCGCGATCCGGTCCTCCAGATCCTCGACGCGCTCGATCAACCTCGCCCACGTGTCGTAGCCCACGAGCGCGGCGACCGGCTTTCCGTGACGCAACAGCAGGAAGACGGGCCTACTAGCCAACTCGCGAATCAGCTCGTAGAGCCGACCCTTCACCTCGCTGACGTTTACAAGCTGCTCCGCTCGCACACTTTCCAACCCCTTTCAGCCCCCCCAAAAACCAGCCCCGTTGTGCGGACCGAATAATACTCCCATATATAGGTCGGAATTCCAGCCCCAAACTTGAACACGCGAAGAATCCCCCACCTGGCGGCGGGCTGCCGAGGCGACGAGTAGCCTGGACCCGATGGAAGGTTGGTGGGCCGTCTCGTACGTCGTCATGTGGGTTCTCTTGATCGTCCTCTCCGTCGTCGTCGTCGCGCTCGCCCGCCAGATCGGCACGTTGCACCTGAGGCTCGGCCCCCGCGGCGCGCTCGAGGTCGACGACGAGGGCCCCCCGCTCGGTGAAGCCCCGCCGCCCGAGGAGACCACGGATGCCCAAGGTCGCACCGCGCGGATAGGGGGCCCCGGAGAGGCCCAGCTCCTGCTGTTCGTCTCGCCGGGGTGCCACCTGTGCGAGCAGGTGCTCCCGTCGCTCCCCGTCGTGGCCCGCAAGCACGAGCTCGCTCCCTACGTCCTCTCGGACGTCGACGCGGACGAGATCGCGTCGCAGTACGAGCGGCGCCGGCTCGGAGCCCGCGCCGTCTCGGCCAACCTGATCGCGCAGCGCTACCGGATCCCGGGCACGCCGTACGTCGTCGTCCTCGACCGCCTCGGCGTCGTCCGCGCCAAGGGCACCGTCAACAACCTGGAGCAGCTCGAGGGGCTCGTCGAGACCGGCGCGCGCCGGTCCGAGGCGGCCGAGCAGGAAAGGCGCGCGAGTTGACGAAGCAGCGGCTCGGCGCTGCTCCGAGCGCAGCAGAGAACGCGACCGTCACGCTCGCCGAGCGCACGAGCCGCAGGTCGTTCATCGGCAAGGTAGGGCGGGGCTTCGTCGCCCTCGTCGGCGGCTCCGTCGTCGCGTCCGCGCTCGCGCCCGAGAGGGCCGAGGCCTACCACGTGTGCGGCCACACCTACACGACCGGGTCGTGCCCCCATCCGTTCACCCCTGAGTCGCGCGTCGACCGGCACGGTTACCCGGTCCACCCGAAGTACGGCTACCCGGTGGACGACGACGGGAACGTCTACACGTCGCGCGAGCAGACGCGCCGCAAGATGTGCCAGGAGGTCGTCCCGTCGCAGTACCCGCAGACCGTGGGAGCGGACTACGGCGGCGGGTGGAGCCGCTGCTGCAACGGACGCATACGCAGGATCGCGGACTGCTGCTCCTATTCGCAGACGAGGATCAACGGCGACGCGAGCGTGACCGGCTACTGCTACAACGGCACGAAGGTCTTCTGCATCGGCTACCGCGACACGAACGTCCGCTGCTGAGTTGCCGGACTCCCTCACCGCGGTCCTCGCAGTCGCCTCGCTCGTAGCGGGCATCTCGACGCTGTTCTCTCCCTGAGGCCTCTCGATGGCCGAGACCATCACCCCCGTCGTGCACGGGGGCAGGCGGAGGCCCTATGCGGTCGCGGCCGCGCTCCACGTAGCCGGGGCGACGATCTCCGCGGGCCTCCTCGGGGGGGTCCTCGGCACCGCCGGCGCGCTCGCGCGGGCGCCGTGGGAGTGGACGGCCCCTGCAGTCGTCGTCGTGGCCGCCGTCTACTTCGGCCGCGAGGCCTTCTCGCTCCCCGTCCCGCTCCCCGACCGCAAGCGCCAGGTCCCCGAATGGTGGCGGACCTTCTACTCCCCCGCCGTCGCCGCGCTCCTCTACGGCGCAGGGCTCGGCGTCGGCTTCCTGACCTACCTCTCCTTCGGGACGTTCGCCGTCGTGATGGCGGGGGCCGTGGCCTCGGGGGACCCGCTCGCCGGCGCGCTGCTGTGCATCCCCTTCGGGCTCGGGCGGGGCCTGGCCGTCGTCGCCGTGACCTGGAGGGGGGTGCCGGTCGAGCGCCTCGACGCCGTGGCCGAATCCGCCGGCCCCCGGCTCGTCAACGCCGCTGCCCTCGCCGCGGTGGCCGTCGCGGGGGCCCTCTGACTTGCGCATCCACCCGGCCGTGGCTATCTTTAGCACTCAGAGGACTTGAGTGCTAACCAGTCAGGTCACCATCCAGCCAGGAGGTAGCAGATGCCGAAGATCCTGTCTTTCAACGAGGAGGCCCGGCGGGCGCTCGAGAAGGGCATGAACCAGCTCGCCGACGCCGTCAAGGTCACGCTCGGCCCGAAGGGCCGCAACGTCGTCCTCGAGAAGAAGTGGGGCGCCCCCACGATCACGAACGACGGCGTGTCGATCGCGAAGGAGATCGAGCTCGAGGACCCGTACGAGAAGATCGGCGCCGAGCTCGTCAAGGAAGTGGCGAAGAAGACCGACGACGTCGCCGGTGACGGGACGACGACCGCCACCGTGCTCGCGCAGGCGATGGTCCGCGAGGGCCTCCGCAACGTAGCCGCCGGCGCGAACCCGATCGCGCTGAAGCGGGGCATCGAGAAGGCTGTCGAGTCCGCCGTCGAGGCGATCCGCGGGACGTCGCGCGAGGTCGAGGGCCGCGACCAGATCGCCCAGGTCGCGTCGATCTCCGCGAACAACGACTACGAGATCGGCGAGACGATCGCAGAGGCGATGGACAAGGTCGGCAAGGACGGCGTCATCACCGTCGAGGAGTCGAACACCTTCGGCCTCGAGCTCGAGCTCGTCGAGGGCATGCGCTTCGACAAGGGCTACATCTCGCCGTACTTCGTCACCGACGCGGAGCGGATGGAGGCGGTCATGGACGACCCCTACATCCTCATCGCCAACCAGAAGATCTCGGCCGTGAAGGACCTGCTCCCGGTCCTCGAGAAGGTCATGCAGGCCGGCAAGTCGCTGCTGATCGTCGCCGAGGACGTCGAGGGCGAGGCCCTCGCGACGCTCGTCGTAAACAAGATCCGCGGCACGTTCAAGGCCGCCGCGGTCAAGGCGCCCGGCTTCGGTGACCGCCGCAAGGCGATGCTGCAGGACATCGCGATCCTCACCGGCGGCCAGGTCGTGTCCGAGGAGATCGGCCTCAAGCTCGAGTCGGTCACCCTCGACATGCTCGGCACCGCCCGCAAGGTCGTCGTCGACAAGGACGACACCACGATCGTCGAGGGCGGCGGCTCGGCCGACGAGATCACCGGCCGCGTGAACCAGATCAAGGCCGAGATCGACCGGTCCGACTCCGACTACGACCGCGAGAAGCTGCAGGAGCGGCTCGCGAAGCTGGCCGGCGGCGTCGGCGTCATCAAGGTGGGCGCGGCGACGGAGGTCGAGCTCAAGGAGAAGAAGCACCGCATCGAGGACGCCGTGCAGACGACGAAGGCCGCCGTCGAGGAGGGCGTGGTCGCCGGTGGTGGCGTCACGCTGCTGCAGGCTCGCGAGCAGCTCGAGAAGCTCGAGCTCGAGGGCGACGAGGCCACCGGTGCGCGGATCGTCCAGCGGGCCCTCGAGGAGCCGCTGAAGGTGATCGCGCACAACGCCGGCCTCGAGGGCGGCGTGGTGGTCGAGCGGGTTCGGACGCTCGGCCCCGGCGAGGGCCTCAACGCGGCGACCGGCGAGTACGGCGACCTGTTCTCCGCCGGCGTCATCGACGCCGCGAAGGTCACGCGCTCCGCGCTGCAGAACGCGGCTTCGATCGCGGCGCTCTTCCTGACGACCGAGGCGATCGTCGCCGACAAGCCGGAGAAGGAGAAGGCTCCGGCCATGCCGGGCGGCGGGGACATGGACTTCTAGGTCCCGCTTCCTTTGCAGTAAGAGGCCCCCGGCGTTCCCGGGGGCCTCTTCGCGTCCTGGGTATCTACGAGACGTGGGACACCACCGGGGTCGGCGGGGGGCGCGGTCACCCCTCGACGCGTTGGTCGGCATCGGGGTCGTTCTTCCGGCGCCCGTCGTCTGAAGAAGGACCCCGAGTTCAAGGCGGAATGGGAGCGGGTAGTCGGGTCTTCGGGATGACGCGCCGGGAGTACTGGACCTACATCGCCTCGATGAGCCTTCTGGGCTTCGGAGTCTCTGCCGTGAGCGTCGGGGGGTGGAGGTGGTCGACGGTTCTCGCCTTCGTCCCGTTCCTGGTCTCCGTCGCGTTCTACGTCTCCGCGCACAAGGCCGGTGAACGGGAGCGTCGCGCCGCCGGAACCCCGGCAGGAGGGCGCGCGCTGGGTGGGCTGCACAAGACCGTGCCGCTGATCCTGTACGTGTTCGGTGGGGTGGCGGTGGCGGCCGGTCTGTTCGATTCGCCGGAGGAACGTGGCGAGTGGACGCCGCGCCGGATCGCCGCCGTAGCCGGCGGCCTCTTGCTCGTGAACGTCGCGCTCGTCTGGTGGGCGTCCGTGGTGCCCGACGTGGCCCGCGAGGAGGGCTGGGACCTCGCCGGGTTGAAGGCGTGCGGCGCGATCGCCCTCGCCCTCGGCGCGCTGGCCGCGGTCTCGTACGTCCTCACGGACGAAGGTGCCTTCTCGTACGTGGCGGTCCTCGGGATCCCGAGCGGGATCGCCCTGCTGGTAGCGGCAGACCGACTGCGAAAGCGGCGCGGCTCGTCCGCCTGAGCGCGGCGAGAACGCAGAAAGCCTCGTGCCTCCGATCTGAATCCGGCCGTTCTGATCCCTGGTTCCGCTCCTACTCCGGACAGGACTGCCCGGCGTTCAGGCAGACGCCGCCATA
>DATADL010000214.1:0-2185 GCA_036258555.1 Actinomycetota bacterium
GCGATCATCGCGAACGGGATCATGGTCGCGATGGCGCTCGATGCGGCCGCCGCCCTCGCGGACGAGGGCATCGAAGCCCGCGTGCTGGACATGCACACGGTCAAGCCGGTCGACTCGGCCGCGATCGAGAGGGCGGCGCACGAGACCCGCGGGATCGTCGTCGCCGAGGAGCACATGGCGTACGGGGGCCTCGGCGCGGTGGTCTCGATGGTCGTCGCGGAGCGGAGCCCGGTCCGGATGGCGTTCGTCGACGTCGGCGACACCTACGCGACGTCGGGCAAGCCCGACGAGCTCCTGGTCCAGTACGGGCTGACGCCGGATGCGATCGCCGACGCGGCCCGGAGGGTGACGAAGGACTAGCCGCAGCTAGAAGGTCTTGTCCGAGTCCAGGAGGATCGAGACCGCGACGGGAGAGTTCGGGGCGATGATGGACGTCGAGCTGGTCAACGAAGGTCCGGTCACGCTCCTGCTCGACTCCGACAAGACCTTCTGAACGAGCGGCGTACCGCGCGGCTCGGGGGTCAGTCCTTCGTGACCCTCCGGGCCGCGTCCGCGATCGCGTCCGGCGTCAGGCCGTATTGCACCAGCAGCTCGTCGGGCTTGCCCGAGGTCGCGTACGTGTCGCCCACGTCCACGAACGCCATCCGCACCGGGCTCCGCTCGGACACGACCATCGCCACGACGGCGCCGAGGCCCCCGTAGGCCATGTGCTCCTCCGCTACGACGATCCCTCGGGTCTCGTTCGCGGCACGCTCGATCGCGGCCGTGTCCACTGGCTTGACCGTGTGCATGTCGAGGACGCGCGCTTCGATGCCCCCGTCGGCGAGGGCCGCGGCGGCGTCCAGCGCCATCGCGACCATGATCCCGTTGGCGACGATCGTGACGTCGTCGCCGTCGCGCAGCGTGTTCGCCTTGCCCAGATGGAAGTCGGCCCCGTCCGGGTACACGACCGGGACCTTCGGTCGCCCGCAGCGCAAGAAGGTCGGCCCCCGCGTCTCGATCATCGCCCTCGTCGCCGCGGTCGTGCTCGGCGCGTCCGCGGGTACGACGACGGTCATCCCGGGGATCGCGCAGGCGAGGGCGACGTCCTCGATCGCCATCTGCGACGGACCGTCCTCGCCGATCGAGATGCCGGCGTGTGACCCGACGAGCTTCACGTTCTGGTTGGGGAACCCGACCGACATCCGGATCTGGTCGAACGCGTTCGCGAGCAGGAAGATCGAGAACGACGCGACGACGGGGATCTTGCCGGAGGCCGACAGTCCCGCGGCGATCCCGATCATGTTCGACTCGGCTATCCCGACGTTGAAGAACCTCTCCGGGTAGCGCTCTCTGAAGTAGTTCGTGAACGTCGAGTTGTTCACGTCGCCGTCGACGACGACGATCCGCTCGTCGGAGCCGAGCTCCGCGAGCGCGCGTCCGAACGCCTCCCTCGTGGGATCGCCTTCGGGCAGGTCGATCCGCGTGATGCCGAAGCTCATGCGCCCGCTCCGATCTCCTCCAAAGCCTTCGCCTCCTCGTCCGGCGGTATCGGCTTGCCGTGCCAGCCCCCCTGCTTCGCTTCGAGCAGAGACACGCCCTTGCCCTTGATCGTGTGGGCGACGATCGCCTGGGGCTTGCCCGACACCGACCGGGCCCAGTCGAACGCCCCCGAGACCTCGTCCAGGGAGTGCCCGTCGATGGTGGCCACCTCGAGGCCGAACGCACTCAGCTTGTCCTCGAGCGGGTCGAGCGGCTGGATGTCGTCGACGGCCCCCGTCTGCTGGTAGCCGTTGCGGTCGACGATCAGCGTGAGGTTGTCGAGCCCGTGGTTGCCCGCGTACATCGCGGCCTCCCACACCTGCCCCTGCTCGCTCTCGCCGTCGCCGACCATCACGTAGACGCGGTAGTCGCGCCCGTCGAGCCGGCCGGCCAGCGCGTGCCCGATCGCGATCGAGAAGCCCTGCCCGAGGGAGCCCGTCGACGCCTCGACGCCCGGGAGCCTGCACATGTTGGGGTGGCCCTCGAGCGGGGAGCCCAGCTTCCGCAGGGTCATCAGCTCCTCGCGCGGGAAGAACCCTGCCTCTGCGAGGACCGCGTACAGCCCGGGCGCGCCGTGGCCTTTGGAGAGGACGAACCGGTCGCGGTCGGGGTCGTCGGGGTTCGCGGGGTCGTAGCGCAGAACGCCGCCGAAGTAGAGGACGGT
>DATADL010000215.1:0-8705 GCA_036258555.1 Actinomycetota bacterium
TCGCCTTCGGGCTTCTGGCTCGGCCGCTCCTCGACGTCGACCTCGAACCCTCGGTTCTCGAGCCGGTCGACCGCGTCCTCCTCGCTGAGGCCGACGACGTTCGGGACGTTGACCTCCTCGCCGCCGAGGAAGTTGTTCGCCAGGAGCCAGGCCCCCAGGCCGAACAGCGCCAGTATCAGGAGGGCCGCGAGCACGTACCAGCCGCCGCGGCGGGGCTCGGGAGGCGGCTCGTACTCCGTCTCGGACCTCTCGATGACCTGGGTGCCGGAGGAGACGGGGGTCGCTACCGCCGTCTGCGTCGCCATCAGCGGCGTCGCGTGGACCTTCTGACCGCCGAGGAACCTCTGGAGGTCCTCGCGCATCTCGTGCGCGCTCGCGTAGCGGTTGTCGGGGTTCTTCGCGAGGGCCTTCAGCGTCACCGCGTCGAGCTCGCGCGGCACGTCCGGGTTCACCGTCGACGGCGGGACCGCGTCCTCACGGACGTGCTTGTACGCGATCGCGAGCGGCGCGTCGCCGGTGAAGGGCGGACGGCCCGTCAACATCTCGTAGAGGACGCACCCCAGCGAGTACACGTCGGAGCGCGCGTCCACCGGGTTGCCCTGCGCCTGCTCCGGCGACAGGTAGGCGGCCGTCCCGATGACCATCCCCGTCTGCGTCATCTGCGTCTGCTCGGTGCTCTGGCCGAGGGCGCGGGCGATGCCGAAGTCGGTCACCTTCGTCTGTCCGGAGCTCGTGATCATGATGTTCGTCGGCTTGATGTCGCGGTGCACGAGGCCGGACGAGTGCGCGCGCTCGAGCGCCGCCGCCACGTCCGACGCGATCTCCGCGGCGCGCTCGGGCAGCAGCGCCCCCGACTCGCCCACGATGTCTCCGAGGGACTTCCCCTCGATGTACTCCATGACGATGTAGTAGGCGCCGTCGTCCGCGCCGTAGTCGTAGAGCGAGACCACGTTCGGGTGGTTGAGGTTCGCTGCGGACTGCGCCTCGCGGCGGAAGCGCTCGACGAACGAGCGGTCGCGGGAGAGCCGGTCGCTGAGGACCTTCACGGCGACGTCGCGCCCGAGGAGCTCGTCGCGCGCGCGGTAGACCTCGGCCATGCCCCCGGAGCCGACGGGCTCGAGGACGGCGTAGCGGCCTCCGTAGGTCCGGTTGGTTGCGCTCACTCCTCGTCCTTTTCCTTGTCCTTGTCCTTGCCGCGCCCGGGGGCGTTCTCGGAGTTGCCCGGGCCCTCTTCGTCGCCCTCGTCGCCCTCGTCGTCGCCTTCGCCGGCTTCTTCCTCGGGCTGCCCGGTGCTGATCGCCAGCGTAACGGTGTCACCGGGTCGCAACGCGGCTCCCGCGGGCGGTTCGGAATACACGACCTCGTCCTTCTCCGCCTCGCTCGGCACCGGCGACGGCTCCACGATCAGGCCCTGCTCCTCCAGCTGCTTCTCCGCTTCCTTGAACGGCATCCCCGCGAGCTCCGGCAGTACGTAAGCCTCAGACGTTGGTTCCGCCCGTTCGGTTGCCGCGGGTTCGACGGCGCCCGCGCGCTGCGTGGCCGGGGGCGTGGCCTGGTCGTCGTCCGACCTCGTGAGCAGCCAGACCCAGACGCCTGCGGCGAGGACCGCGAGGACGGCCGCCGTCGCGAGCACCCGGGCGCCGAGCCGGCGCGGGTCGTACCTGGCGCCGGGGATCGGCCACACGGTCGTCGGCGCGGTTGCTCCGCCCGGGCCGATCACCTGCGTGGTCTCGGCGGCGGAACCCGCGACCGGCTGCGCCCTCTCGCCGGCGAGAGCCTGGGCCATGGCGGCGGCGCTCGGGAACCGGCTCTTCGGGTCCTTCGCGGTCGCCCGTTCGACCACGGCGTCGAGCTCCGCGGGAACCCTCGGGTTCACGCGGCTCGGGGGCGGGACGTCGTCCGAGACGTGCCTCATCGCGACCGACACCGGAGAGTCCCCCGTGAAGGGCACAGAGCTCGTCAGCATCTCGTAGAGGACGATCCCGGCGGCGTAGACGTCTGCGGCGGGCGTGACCGGCGCTCCCGACGCCTGCTCGGGGGCCATGTACTGCGCGCTGCCCAGGACCGAGCCGGTCACGGTCAGCGAGGAGTCCCCCGCCGCGCGCGCGATCCCGAAGTCGGTCACCTTCACGCGGCCGTCGTCGCCGACGATCACGTTCGCCGGCTTCACGTCGCGATGGACGAGGCCGGCGGCGTGCGCGTGGGCGAGCGCGGCGCACAGCCCGCGTGCGATCGCACGGGCGCGCTCGGGTGCGAGCGGGCCCTCCTCGCGCAGCACGCGCGCGAGGTCGCGTCCGGCCACCAGCTCCATGACGATGAACGGGACGCCCTCGTCCTCGCCGTAGTCGAAGACGCCGGCCACGTTGGGATGCGAGAGCGCGGCGGCGGCGCGCGCCTCGCGCTCGAACCTGGCCACGACGGGATTGGTCTTTCCACCCTCGGCGGAGCCGTATCGGTCGTCGCCGGCGAGCTCGTCCTTCAGGAGCTTGACCGCGACCCGGCGGCCGAGCCGCCGATCGGTGGCGGCATAGACGGTCCCCATGCCGCCCGCCGCTATCCGCTCCTCCAGGACGTAGCGGCCGCCGAGGACGCGCTCGCCGCCTACCATGCCGTGCTGATCGCCCGGTCCATCTCCAGGATCTGCTTCGCCAGGGGGGCCGCGACGGCGCCACCGGTCGCCTCGGAGCCGGCCGAGCTGCTCTCCACGATCACGGCCACTGCGAGCTGCGGGTCCTCGGCGGGCGCGAACGCGATGAACCACGCGTGCGGGCTCTCCCCCGGAACCGTCTGCGCGGTCCCGGTCTTGCCCGCGACGGCGACGCCGGGGATCTGCGCGCTCGTCCCGGTGCCGCTCACCACGACCGCCTGCATCATCTCGTTGACCCTCGCGGCAGTCTCGTCCGACATCGCGCGGCCGAGCATCTCCGGCGAGAACGGCTCGACGATGCCGCCGCTGGGATCGATCACCTGGCGGACGAGCCGAGGCCGCGGCACGACCCCGTCGTTGGCGATCGTCGCCGCGACGAGCGCCATCTGCAGCGGCGTCGCCGAGACGTCGCCCTGGCCGATGCCGGCGAAGGCGCGGAACGGGATGTTGTCGTCGCCGACGTCGGGGAACGTGCTCGCCTCCGTCCCGACGTCGAACGGGATCGGCTCGTTGAACCCGAGCGCCTCGGAGACCGAGCGCAGCTCCTCGTAGACGTCCATGCCGAGCATGGCGTACGTCGTGTCGCACGAGACCTCGAGGGCGGTGAACAGGTCGATCTGGCCGCCGCCCGTGCAGGCCGTGCGCGTGAAGTTCGTCAGGTCCTGGTCCGTCTGGGGGATGCACGGGTCGCCCGGGCTGCGCGGCCCCTCGCACGGCAGCAGCGCGGCCGGGTCGGGGAACGTGCTCTGCGCGTCGTAGCGGCCGGACTCGAGCGCCGCCGCCGTCGTGACGACCTTGAACGTCGAGCCGGGAGCGAAGCTGCGCGACGTGGCGCGGCTGATCAGCGGGCTCGTCCGCGAGTTCGGGTCGAGGGTCTGGCGGTAGCGCCGGACCTCCTTCGTGTCGTGCGACGCGAGCGGGTTCGGGTCGTAGGAGGGGTTGCTCCACATGGCTCGCACTTCGCCCGACTGCGGGTTCAGCGCGACGATCGCGCCGTCGCGCCCCGCGAGGAGGTCGCGCGCCGTCTCCTGCAGCTTCGAGTGGATCGTGAGACGGAGGTCGTCGCCCTGCTCCTCGCCGCCGCTCAACGTGTCCTCGAGGTCCTGCATCGACTGCACCGCGGTCTTGCCCTGCAGCTCCTCGTCGAACGACGCCTCGAGGCGGGTCTCGCCGTAGACGAGCGACTTGTAGCCCACGATGTGCGCGTACAGCTCGCCCTCGGGGTAGACGCGCTCGTACTTGTAGCGGCCCGGCGTGGCGCGCGTCGTCGCGACGAGCTTCCCGTCATAGGTCTCGATGTCGCCGCGCTTCACGGAGTACTCGGCGATCAGCGCGCGGATGTTGTTGGGGTTCGACGCGATGTCCTCGGCCGCCCAGATCTGGATGTAGTTGAGCTGGAGGAACAGGGCCGCGAAGGCGATCAGCAGCCCGATGCCGACCTTGCGGATCTGCGACGACATCACGGCGTGCCCCCGCTTCCCTCTGGGGTCCCGCCGAGGCGGCCCCCGCTTCCTTCTGGGGTCCCGCCGAGGCGGCCCCCGATCAGGATCTCGGCCGTGTGCGCGGGTGGCGGCGCGGCCGTCGCCTGGTCCGATATCCGGATCAGCAACGCGACGAGCACGAAGTTCGACAGGATGCTCGACCCTCCGTACGACATGAACGGGAGCGTGATCCCCGTCAACGGCATCAGCCGCGTGACCCCGCCGAGGATGATGATCGTCTGTAGCCCGAGGATGAACGTGAGGCCGGCCGCGAGCAGCTGCCCGAAGTCGTCGCGCGCCTGCAGCGCGGCCCTCAGCCCCCTCCCCACCAGCAGCAGGAACGTCAGCAACACGGCGACCGTCCCCATGAGCCCGAGCTCCTCGCCGACGACGGCGAAGATGAAGTCGGTCTCCGCGACCGGGATGAGGTCGGGCCGCCCCTGGCCCAGCCCGGTCCCGAACATCCCGCCGGTCGCGAGCGCGAACAGCGACTGCGCGAGCTGGTAGCTCGGGCCCTGGATGAGGTCCGGGTCGAAGACGTCGAGCCATACCTGCACGCGGCTCTGGACGTGGGCGAACGCCTGGTAGCCGACGAAGGCGCCGCCCACGAACAGCAGCGCGCCGAACGCGGTGTAGACGACCCGGGACGTCGCGACGTAGAGCATCAGCAGGAAGATCGAGAAGAACAGCAGGCTCGAGCCCAGGTCGCGCTCGTAGAACATGACCGCCAGCGACACGCCCCACATCACGAGCAGGGGGCCGAAGTGCTTGAAGTCCGGGACGTGGAAGCCGGCGATCCGCTTCGTCGCGATCGCGAGCAGCTCCTTCCGCTCCGCGAGGTACGCGGCGAAGAACACGACTAGGCAGATCTTCGAGAGCTCCGCGGGCTGGAACTGGAACCCGCCGACCTTCACCCACAGCCGGGCCCCGTTCACGACCGCGCCGACCGGGGTCATCGGCAGCAACAGCAGCGCGATCCCGGCGAACCCGAGGATGTACTTGTAGCGCGCCAGCACGCGGTAGTCGCGGACGAGGATCAACGTGCCGGCGAAGCATGCGAGGCCGAGAGCGGTCCAGGTGACCTGCGTCGCGCCGAACCCGCGCGGGGAGAGCCTGTAGATCGCGGCGAGCCCGATCGCGTTGAGGCCGGCGACGAGCGGCAGGACGAGCGGGTCTGCTTGCTTCGCGAACCGGCGGGTGACGACGTGGGCGCCGACGTATGCGAGGGCGACGATGACGATCAGTGGCGTCGTTACGGCGATCTTGTCGGCGTTGCGCGCGAGCTGGACGAGCGCGAGGGCGCCTCCGCCGACGATCAACGCGAGCACGAGCAACGACAGCTCGCGGTTTCGCCGCACTGCGGCTTGCGCGCTCACGAGCTGCCCCCGCGGTCGCGTCGCCGGTCGCGTTGCCGCTCCTGCTCCTGCTCCGTCGACTCCTCGATCTCTTCGATGCGTGCCTCGATGCTCGCGACGTAAGCCTCCGCGTCCTCCAGGGAGTCGAACTTCCGGCCCTCACCGAGGTCGTCGCGCAGCGAGTCGGGGAGGTCGTCCTCCGTGACGTCCGTCTCCTGCTCCACGCTCGCGAAGCTCGCGCCGGCGATCTCCTCCGGGATCCCCTGGTAGATCGTCACGGCGCCCCCGTCGCCGACCGCGACGAACCACGAGTTCGACAGCACCCAGCGGACCGAGAAGAACCCGACGACCGCGAGGACCGCGACGACCGCGAGGGTGCGCACCAGCGGACGCACCCAGCGCCTCGTCGCCTGAGCGGGGTCGTCGACCTCACCGTGCGCCCCGGACCGGGTGTCGCGCCTAGCCGGGGCCGCCGGAGGGGGGGCCGGGCTCCCGTCCTGCCGCTGCGAAGCGTCCTGGGGGACGTCGTTGCCGACGTGGAGCACGAGCACTGTGACGTTGTCCTCGCCGCCGGCGTCGTTCGCCATCTCGACGAGGCGGTCCGCGGCGGCCTGCGGGTCCCGCTCGCGGTCGAGGACCTCCGCGATCTCCTCCGGCTCCACCATCGACGTCAGTCCGTCCGACGTGATCAGGATGCGGTCGCCGTCGGAGAGCCGTTCCTCGGAGACGTCGACCTGCACGTTCGCGTCGACGCCGAGGGCCCGCGTGATGACGTTGCGCTGGGGATGGTTGGCGGCCTCCTCGGCCGAGAGCCGCCCCTCGCGCACCATCCGCTCGACGAGCGTGTGGTCCTCGGTGAGCTGCCGGAACGAGCCGTCGCGCAGCAGGTACGCGCGCGAGTCGCCGACGTGTGCGATGTGCGCGACGTCCCCGTCGATCATCACGAGGGTGCAGGTCGTCCCCATCCCGCGCAGCGAGGGGTCGGAGCGCGCCTTCTCCCAGATCGCGCCGTTCGCGCGGGTCACGAGCTCGGCGAGGTCCGCGCCGTCCTCCGGCGGGCTCCGGTCGATGCCGTCGGAGATCTCCGCTACCGCGGTCGCGGACGCGACGTCGCCCGCGATGTGGCCGCCCATCCCGTCTGCGACCGCGTAGATCGGGGCCTCCAGCAGATAGGAGTCCTCGTTGCCCTTGCGCACGCGGCCGACGTCGGTCTGCACCCCCACCGCGACGTTCACTTGCGCATCTCCAGCACGGTCTTGCCGACTTTGACGCGATCCCCCCGTTGGAGCTCGGCCGGGGCCGTGATCCGCCGCCGGTTCAGGTACGTCCCGTTCGTGGAGCCGAGGTCTTCGACCATATAGGAGCCGTCTCTCTGGAAGATGCGCGCGTGCACCGAGGACACGTAGGTGTCGCCCTCGACCTTCACGTTGCACTGGTCGGAGCGACCGATCGTCAGCTCGCCGCCCAGCGGGAAGGTCTTGCCTTCGAGGCTCCCCTCGACGACGACCGCCTTGCCCGGCGACTTCTTCGTCTTGCGCGGAGGGGGCTGCGCGGCTGGCGCGCTGCGCCGCGACGGCGCGGGGGCCTTCGCGGGACGCAGCTCGATCAGCACCGCGCGCACGGCGCGCGCGACGAAGATCCACAGGATCGCGAGGAACACGTACTTGAGGATCAGAAGGACGAGGTCGGGCACGTCCTCAGCTCTCCGTCTCGAACCGGATCTTCGTGCTCCCGAACACGAGCCGGTCGCCGTGCCCGAGCTCGTGCTCGCGGGCGAGCCGGCCGTTCACGGTGGTCCCGTTGGTCGAGCCGAGGTCGACGAGCAGCCAGCGACCGCCGGCGCGGCGGAGCTCGGCGTGGCGCCGGCTGACGTTCGGGTCCGACAGCACGACGTCGCTCGTCGACATGCGGCCGATGACGACCGGGTCCTTCGTTATCGAGATCGTCTCGGTCTCGCCTCCGGAGTCGTCGAGGACGACGAGCCGCGCGCCCGCGGCTGCCAGCCCGAGACGGTCGGCGGTGTCGGAGGAGACCGCGCGGGTGCTGGACGCGTCGTCGGGCCGCGGCTCCCGCGTGTAGACGCGCGCGGGCGCGTCGGGGTCCGCCGTGAGCGCCGCCTCGACCCGCAGCTCACCCCGCCCCATGGACTCCTCTTCGTGGAAGCTGATGCGGGGGATGCCCATGAGGTTCCAGCGGCTCTCCTTGGCCTGCTCGATGACGAGCTCGGAGAACTCCCGCTGGAGGCCGGCCTCCATCTGCGAGAACTTCGCGTAGTCGTCGGAGCTCATCCAGACGCGGAACTCGTTCGGGGCGTAGATCCGGTTGACCGACACGGTCTTCCCGTTGACCATCTCGCGCAGGATGCGGCGGCCGACCTCGACGGGCTGCAGCCCGGAGCGGAAGACCTTGGTGAAGAACCCCTCGACGAGCCCCTCGAGCCGTTGCTCGATGCTCTTGGCGACACCCATAGGCGACGATTATGCCCGCGCGGGGTGAGCTGACCCCTTGCTAGTGTGGGGGGGCCGGGAGAGACTTTCCGGCCCCCCGGGCGAGTGGTGGAACGGCAGACACGCTGGCTTCAGGTGCCAGTGCGCGAAAGCGTGTGGGGGTTCAAATCCCCCCTCGCCCACCGGTGGTAGCCAACCGGGGACACCGGGTCTGACTAGGCTCTTCGAGATGCGGCCGGGCCCTCTGGACAACCCCGAGCCCGACGTCCGTCACCGCGAGACGCTTCCGTGGCCGTGGCGGTTCGTCGTCGCCGGCGTCGCCTTCCTCGCCGTCCTCGCGCCTATCGCCCCGGACGAACCGATGCACCTGTCCGGCGTGATGGTCGTGCTCGGGCTTTCCTCCGCCGTCCTCGCGGTGCTCTCGGGCTTGGTCTCCGCCGCCCGCGCGGACGCCACCGAGCCCCGATCGGCCTTGCTCGCGGCCGGGTGCGGCTTGCTGCTCGCCCTCGGCTGGCTGGCCTGGTGGGTTGCGAAGCTGATGTCCGACCTCGGCTGACGCGAGCTAGAGGCTCTCCTCGGCCCCCGGCGGCAGCAGCACGTCCTCCCGGCTGTAGTGACCCACCACGTCGAACCAGCGCTTCGCCGTCATCGTGCGGCGGAGGTCGACGTCGGCCACGACTATGCCCTCTTCGCCGTACAGCGGGCCCGCGATCGCGCGGCCCTGGATCGGCTCGAAGATCGCCGCGCCGCCGCGGCCCAGGACCTCGTCGTCCGG
>DATADL010000216.1:0-4670 GCA_036258555.1 Actinomycetota bacterium
TCATCGCGATCCTTGCTGCGATCGCGATCCCGGTCTTCCTCAAGCAGAGGGAGAAGGGGTGGAAGTCGCAGGCTGAGTCTGCGGTCAAGAACGCTGCTACGGCGATGGAGTCGCTCGGCACCGAGAACGGCGGCGACTACAGCCGGGCTTGCGGCACCGTCGCGGTTCCTGCGACCGGCACCTGCACCTACGGCCACGACGGCTCGGCGGCGCACACGGTGCTGACCGCGGGCCAGGGCCTCAAGATGGCGGCGGACGTCTCCGTCCACGTCGAGCAGGCCAACGCCACGGGCTACTGCCTGAGCGCGCAGCACGAGGACCTGAACGGCGGCGCCCCGATCGTCTGGTACGCCAGCGCCAACGGCTCGCCGAGCACGCAGGACTGCACGCCTTCGTAAGGCAAGCAGAGCTTCTGGAAGAGGGCCCCTTCGGGGGCCCTCTTTGTTTTCTGACGGAAAACCTCTACGTGTAGCGGTACGTAGTCAAGGCAACTCTTCACCGTGCCGACAACTACAGAGTGATGTCACTCCGTCTCCTCCACCCGGAAGGAGGACGGAATCTCGCCAGGGCGGAGCGCGGATTCACGATCCTCGAGCTGGTCGCCGTCATGGCCCTCTTGTCTGTCGTCCTCACGCTGGGAGCGGCGGGGTTCCGCCACTACTGGCTGTTGCACTCCCTCGAGAGCGCGCAGGGCGACGTCGCCTCCCAGCTGCGCCAGATCCAGGCGCGGATCGCGTCGGAGAGCCATCCCTACATCTACGGGGCGCGCTTCACGCCGGGATCGTCGACCTGGTCGCTCGTGAAGTACGACCAGGGATCCAACCGGCTCAGCACGTCCGACGACGGCTGCGCCGCGGACGGCGCGGCCCGCACGCTTCCCGGCGTGCAGATCGTCGGCGGGGCGGCCTCCGGGTTCGCCGCGCCCCAGGGCGTGGACCTGTCCAAGTGCGGCGGGGCCCACTCGACGGACCTGTTCGTCATGTTCTACGCGAAGGGCACCTCGACCGGTGGGAAGGTGACGTTGAAGAGCGTCGCGCTCGACCGCACGCGCGAGGTCCACGTGTCGTCGCTGACGTCGCGAGTGGAGGAGCGATGAGGCCGCGACGGACCCGCGGTGAGGGCGGGTTCACGCTCATCGAGACGCTCGCCGCGCTGATGATCTTCTCCCTCGTCACGCTCGGGACGACGCCGCTGTTGCTGTCGTCGATCAGGGGCGCGTCGCTCTCCGGATCGTTCACGGTCGGCAAGAACCTCACCTCGCAGGCGATGGAGCGCGTGCGCGGGTTCCCGTTCTTCGAGTCGGTCAAGAACCTGACGAACCCGCCGCGCCGCGACGTGCTCGACCTCTACTTCCCGGACCGGGTGGCAGGGGCGAGCGGAAGCGGCTTCACCGGCGGGGACACCTACGTGACTCTGTGCACGAGCACTTCCAAGCTTCCCGCCGGCAGCGGCTCGCAGGCCTGCCCGCCGCGGGTCCCGCCCGGCTTCACCGTCCGCTACGACGCGCAGTTCGTGAACCCCGGCCCTGCGCCGGCGCCCGGCGCGCAGCAGACGTTCGTCGTCCAGCCGCCCGGTGCGAACTACAACTGGAGCACGACCGCGACCGAGTCCCCGCCGGCGCGGCTGTTGTCGATCAAGGTCACGACGTCGTGGAACCAGGGATCCCGGGCGCGGTCGTTCTCGCTCTCGAGCCTCGTCGGCGTCCGTCACCTCACCGACGAGCAGTTCCGGGCCCACGGGAAGGTCGGGTCCGTCGCGCTCACGCGTACGTCGTACGTCGACGGCCAGGGACGGATGAGCAACCTGAGCGTGAACGGAGGCGAGTCGGAGTCGTCGCTGTCGTCCCGCGCCCTGGCGGAAGCGGACCAGGAGGTGCGAGGGGCCCGCGCCACGCTCGTGCGTCAGGAGTACGTCGACGGATCCGGCAACGTCGTCCCGGCCGTCACGCTTCAGGACACGGCGGCCGCCGCCGCCGTCCTGCACGCGCCCCCGAACCCCGTCATCTCGACGGTCAGCGGGGGCAACTTCACGATGAGCCACCCGGAGATCCCCTCGCTCCCGATCGCGTTCGTCGGCAACACGTCGGTTATGGAGACCGGGGCCGCGACCGAGGTCGTCAACGAGCTGCCCCGGGCGGTCGGCAACCTCAGGTACACGTCGACGGGCAACGTCCCGACGATGTGGGTGAACAACCAGGCAGACGTCGGCGCCTCGACCGAGCTGATGCTCTCCCCGCTGGCGAACGAGGGCATGGTGACGTTCGTCCGGTCGGGCTCCAACCGGATGCGTGCGGACACCTCCGCGCAGGCGTACTCGCTCACGAGCTCGGGCGGCGGCTACGTCGAGTCGAAGGCGAACGCGTCCTTCTACGAGATGCGTCTGTTCCCCACGACGTTCGTGACGTCGACCGAACGCGCGGTGCTCAAGATCACGAACTTCAACGCAAGCTTCACGTGCAAGGCGGTCGCCTCGACCGGGACGGCCACGGCCACCGGTAGCTGGACCGCCGAGCTCCGCTACTGGCACGTACCTGCGACCGGCCCGCCCGGATACAAGTTCGTCCCGATCGGCGGATCCACCGCGGGGGGGTCGCCGCTGACCTTCACCGAGAACCCCCTCGTCTACGACAACCCGGTCGGCACCGCGAACGACCTCTACCTGTTCCGGGACGACGCGCTCGGCCGCAAGGGATACCTGCTCGAGATGACGACGACGCCGACCCCCGCGTCGACGAACACGGGCGGGAGCACGAGCGTGAGCATGGACCATGCCATCGAGATCATCACCGCGCCGACGAAGCCGGGGGTCGGCGAGACCGCGCTGAACATCACCATCGGCAACCTCTCCTGTGGGGCGGTGGACAACCGATGAGCACGCCGCGCACGGGGGCCGGGCGGACGAAGCACGAAGAGGAGGGCTTCACGCTCGTCGAGATCCTCGTATCGCTCACGATCTTCTTCGCCGTCGCCGCAGGCGTCTTCGGCGTCATGCTGTCGGCGACGCGCGGGTCGGAGACCGCACGCCGGGTCGCGGGCGTCTCGGAGCAGGCGCGGCTCGGGCTCAACCGGATGGTCCGCGATACGCGCGAGGGGTCGGTGATCGACTCCGTGTCCGCCGACCTCAACTCCTTCGAGGTGCACGTCGACTTCGACGGCAACAACGTCATCACGCCGCTGCCCGCCACGAACGCGCTCGGCGACGTCGAGGAGCTGACCTACACGTTCGACCCGGCCGCCAAGGTGCTGCGTCTGAACGGCGAGGTCCTCGTCCGCGGCGTCGAGTGTGCGCGCGACGAGCTGAGCAACTGCATCCCCGCGTTCTCGTTCGGGAGCAACCGTCTCGAGTTCGACGGTGACAAGAACGGCGTGACGTCCTGGCAGGAGCTCGACCAGGCGGACCCGAGCTACGGCGTGGGCAACCGCGACAACCAGCTGAACTTCGAGCTCCCGCTCGTCAGCAACGTCGCGTTCGCCCTGCGCGTCAAGGACGGCACGGCGACGAGCGACTACTACGCCGAAGCGCAGCTTCGGAACCAAAGGTGAGAGGAGAGACCGCGTCATGAGGGTCCACGGCGAGAAGGGCGTCGCGATGATGACCGTGCTGTTCGTCGGCGCGGCCATGACCGCCGTCGCGTCGGTCGCGGCCCTCGCAACCATCCGCGACTTCCGCGCGGGCACGGACGACCGCAAGGCGACGGAGGCCCTCGCGTACGCCGAGGCGGGCATCGACCGGCTCATCCATCACATCCGCGGTGGGACCGTGGGGTGGGGCCAGCTCAAGCAGGCGGGATGCCCCGACGTCTTGGAGGTGCCCGACGGAACCGTCGGCCGGGGTTCGTTCGAGAGCTACCTGACCGTGGTGGACCCGTTCGCCGCGGACGCGGAGAGCCGGTTCCCACCGGCGGCGTGCGCGACGGTCCCCGCGACGCCGAAGAGCCCGCTCTACGTCGCGGTGGTGTCGAAGGGCACGCATCCGAAAGCGGTGCGCGTCGTCCAGCAGGTCCTGAGGATCGAGGACATCAACCTGCCGATCGGGCTGTCCGCCGAGACGGTGGACGCGAACGGCACCCCGAACACGACGAACATCAGCATGATCACGGACGGCGAGATCATGGGGCGGAAGCAGCTGAACTTCGCGGGCCTCGACCCCTACTACACGCTCGGCGACTTCTGGCCCGGCCACACGTGGACCAACGGCCTGAGCGCGTCGAGCCCCGTCCCCGCCGGGGCGCACTCCGTCGGGGGGATCTACCTCAACAACAACGGCAAGGATCCCGAGTTCACGGGGGCCGCCCCGAAGAACTGCACGGCCAACAAGGACGCCGCGAACACGCAGTCGCTGTGGGACTCGGACGGCCGCGGGGGGACGCACTCGGGCGGGTGCCCCGGTCAGACGGGCTGGCCGCCGACGTCCCTGTTCACGCAGGAGCGCTACGACGCGATCGCGCCCGGCAAGCTCTCGCTCGAGGACCACGAGATCCTGAAGGACGCTGCGAAGGCGTCCGGGCTGTACTGCTACGTCCCGGCGACCGGCGCGTACTGCATCCGGCTCGGGACGCAGATCGGCTACACGACCGACGTCGCCCCGGTCGTCTCGGCCGGCGTGAACAACTTCGTCGCGTACTTCGAGTTCCCGAGCGGCGACCGCCTGAGCAACAACATCAGCTGGGC
>DATADL010000217.1:0-8056 GCA_036258555.1 Actinomycetota bacterium
CGAGACGCGGTGTAGCTCGAAGGCGACGCCGAACGCCGCGTGCCAGCCGCGCTGCCAGCGCGCCGAGAGGCTGCGCAGGTGCAGCTGGTCGCCGAGCAGCGCCCGCTGGCGGAAGTAGTGGGCAAGGGTCGTGCGGTCCTCGGACAGCTCGCTGCGGCGCAGGTGGTCCCCCTGGTCGAAGAACCAGAAGAAGTCGGGCTCGGGGGCCCAGATCCGGTCGAGGTAGTCGACGTCGCCGCGGTTGAAGGCCTCGACGAACTCGCGGACGATGGCGCGGGCCTCGGCGCGGCCGCACGGAGCCTCGACGGCCCGGGCCGGGACGGGAGGCAAGACCAACAGCGCCGCTAGCACGGCGCCCCACTTCCGCATGGTTGATGACTACGCCGCGCAAGGGCGGGCTCCTGCCGAAATCGTGCCGGCACGTCGCCTTCTCACGCCTCCTCTCCCGAAGTTTGTCCCCCTGCCTTCGCTGGGCGAAGGTCCTGGGGCAACGTTCGGCTCCCGAGGAGCCTTCGGAGCTGCTCAACGATGTCGCGGGGCCGGTGCTCCAGGTCTTCGTGGGTGACGTGCAGCACTCGCCACCCGAGGGCGGTCAGTCGATTGCGGCGAGCTAAGTCGTGCGCCCACGCCCGCCTCCCGGAATGCCAGCGGTAGCCGTCGACTTCGACCGCCACGAGAGCCCTCGGGTAGGCGATGTCCACGCGTGCGATGCGCTGCGCGCCCTCCACGACCTCGTGCTGCCGGGTCGGCCGGGGCAGCCCCGACCGGACAAGGAGGTTCCACACCCTTCTCTCGAGTGGGCTGTCCGGAAGCGAGGATCCCGGGGGCCGGGCCGCAAGAAGCGCGCGCAGCCCAGCCGTACCCGGTCGGCCACGACCTGCGTGGGTCCCGACGAACCAATGCAGCTGACGGAGCGAGACGAGACCTCTCCGGACGGCCTCGTCGAGCGCGTCTTCCAACCTGTCGGGGGGTTCGATCGCCGCCAGGTCCAACAACGTCCGGGCGGGACTCGTCACCGTTAACCCCGCACGCTCGGTTGTCTCGGCCGGGCGCAGACACCGGACACGATGAATCTCGACGTCGGGCGGAGCTTTCAGGTTCCGTTCCGTCGTCACGACCAAAGGCCCGGGTGCGAAGCCGTCGAGCAACCAGCACGCCGCTGCGGCCCGATGCGACACCGCGCTGCCTGGGCCGGCCCACAACGTCACGGCCCGGATCCGTCTCTTCCAGGAGAGCGGGCTCGCGTCGATTGCGTACACGCGCGGGAAGACGATCGACCACACACCAGTTGCGGTGCGACGGTCCACGGTGCTGGCTGTAAGCCCACACGCGACCGCCTGGTCCCTTCGGATCAGGTTCTCCTGTCCCGCGGCCACCTCGCGGCACCGTTGTTCGGGCGTCGGTCGTGAGGTTCTCACGGTTGGCAACTAGATCAGGGGGGTGTGACGGATTGCGCGGCTAGGCCCAGCCCAGCTCGTGTAGCCGTTCGTCGTCTATCCCGAAGTGGTGAGCTATCTCGTGGATCACCGTGCGGCGGACCTGTTCGCGGATGCGGTCCGGCGTCCTCGCCAGGCGCGTGATCGGCCCCCGGTAGATCGAGATCTTGTCCGGAAGCATCCGGTCGTAATGGCCCCGCTCGGTGAGCGGCACACCATGGTAGAGGCCGAGCAGGGTCGAGCCCGGGGCCAGCCGGGCGACCATGTCCGGCGGGGGCTCGTCCTCGACGACGACCTCGACGTTCTCCATGCGCACGGCGAGCTCGAGCGGCAGGGAATCCATCGCGTCGGCGACGAGGTCTTCGAACGTGATGGCTCGTTCGCTGTCCATGTCCCTCGACTCAACCACGAAGTCGCGTCCGACAATCCCGCCGAGACGGACGAACCCGTCGCCGCCAGGAATTTCCTCGGAACGTCCGGAAGGGTTTCGCTTGACAAGCAACGAAACACTGCGACACTTTCACGAAACACCGGCGACGGTACACGGGGAGTGGCGAATGCGTAGGCGGCGACGCAGCTTCGCTCTGGTTCTCGCGGTCCTCTCGATCGGCTCTTTAACTCTAGGTTCGGCCTATGCGGGGCCGATTCCGGCAAACGCAGGGAACCTCGACGACGGCGGCCCGGTAAGTCTGTCGGACGTCCTTGCGCTGCGGGGGTTCGATCCCAGCTGGATCCCGACGCCGGCCGAGATGCTCGCCGCGGATTGTGAGGCGACCGCTGATCCGGCACAGCTGGTGGAGCGCAACGGCCTGGTGCTCGTCCGCGGGTGGGGGCACTGGAACTGCAACCAGGCGCTCCCCGGAAGCTATTTCGAAGTCTGTCTCGACGCAGTCGTTCCGTCCGTGGCCTGCAACGAGGTCCTCGTCCCGACGCCCCGCCAGTCGATCTCGCTGCCCGTCGACTTCCCCTGCGTCCCGGGCGTCTACATCACGATGGCGTCCGGGTCGAACCCGTTCGACACCAACAGGGCCAACGACGTGGATCACGACCGCCACGCCCTCGTCGTGCTGCCGCAGGACTGCGACTACGTCGAGGCGGTCCCATGAGAGGTCGTCTCGCGGCAATGAGCACCGCGCTGGTTCTTGCGAGTGTCCCCGTTCCGCAGGCGAACGCCGCGATCTATACGGCCGAATACACGAGGGCAGTCGCCTACTGGTACCTACCGACCGACGCCGAGTCCGTCTATCGCATGTACCGCGTCGAGGTCGTGCAGGTGCGGGATCTCCAGACGGGGGAGGTCTCGGCTCGAGCGTCCGTCGTCACAGACCGGTGCACCGAGAGATGGATCGATCCACAGCAGATGATCCTTGTCTGCGACGACGGCAGGCGCGAGTGGAGGACCCGTGCCGCGGAACTCGTCCTCGCGCCGGATCTGGCATCCGGCGAAGCACAGGTACGCGTAGGAGGACGGACCCACATCGTGCGTTTCGAAGGCCCCGAACGGCCGGAGGAGGGTGTGTTCACGATCGACGGTGCCTGCTCACCAGCCGACCGCAAGGTCGTCGCCGGCAGGTTCTCGAACATGGAGCGCGCCCACGGCCGCGTGCTCGGCAAGAAGCTCCGCGGCCCGTACCACCCCGAGCTCGACCACTCGTGGGTCCAGCGAGGGCACGGCACGTGGTGTGACGAGAGCGGCTAAGCCCTAGCCCAGATCGTCACGCTCTCGCCCGGTAGGCGGACCTCGTTCGGCCCCGCCCCGGACGGCTCCTTGCCAGACGTCAGCAGCAGCCGGCCCCTGAGCGCGTCGCGCACCGGAACCGCGACCTCCCCCGGTCCGAAGTTGCACGCCACCGTTATCCGTCCCCGGGTCGTCGTGAGCCAGCGCGCGTCTTCGTCGTACGCGACCTCGACGCGGTCGAGACGCCCGTCGGTCAGCTCCGGCCACTCGCGGCGCAGCGCGATCAAGCTCCGGTGCCATTCCAGCAGGTCCGCGTGCGGCTGCTCGTCGAGCTCCGACCAGTCGAGCTTCGAGCGCTCGAACGTCGCGGGGTCCTGAGGGTCGGGGATCGCGCCGGGATCCCATCCGAAGGCGGCGAACTCGCGCTTGCGGCCCTCGCTCACCGCCTGGCCGAGCTCCGGGTCCTCGTGCGCCGTGAAATAGAGGAACGGCGACGTCGCCCCCCACTCCTCGCCCATGAAGAGCATCGGCACGAACGGCGACGTCAGCACGAGCGCGGCCCCCACGCGAAGCAGGTCCGTGGTCGTCAGCGCGCTGCTGCGTTCGCCCACGGCACGGTTGCCGATCTGGTCGTGGTTCTGGAGGTATCCGAGGAAACGGTAGCCGGGCAGACCGGTCGCAGGACGGCCGTGGATGCGGTCGCGGTAGCGCGAGTAGGTCCCCGCATACACGAAGGCGTGACGCAGCGCCGTCGCGACGTCCCCGATCGTCCCGAAGTCCGCGTAGTAGCCGTCGCGCTCGCCGGTCAGGACCGAGTGGAGCGCGTGGTGGAAGTCGTCGCTCCACTGGGCGTCGAGACCGTAGCCGCCGGCCTCGCGCCGGTTCACGACGCGCGGGTCGTTGAGGTCGCTCTCCGCGACGAGGAACAGGTCGCGGTCGAGGTGCGCCTCGAGCTCTTCGACCCGCAGCTGCATCTCCTCCAGGATGTGGACCGCGGAGGCGTCGAGGATCGCGTGTATCGCGTCGAGCCTGAGCCCGTCGCAGTGGTAGTCGCGCAGCCACGTCAGCGCGTTGTCGACGAAGAACCTGCGGACTTCGAGGCTCCCGGGGCCGTCGAAGTTCACGGCCTGACCCCACGGCGTCGCGTAGCGGTCGGTGAAGTAGGGGCCGTAGGAGCCGAGGTAGTTCCCCGCCGGTCCGAGGTGGTTGTAGACGACGTCCACGATCACGCCGAGCCCGCGGGCGTGGCACGCGTCGACCAGTTCCTTCAGCCCTTCGGGGCCCCCGTACGACTCGTGCGGTGCGAACAGGTCGACGCCGTCGTAGCCCCACCCCCTGTCGCCGGGGAACTGCGCCACCGGGAGCAGCTCGACGTGGGTCACGCCGAGGCGAACGAGATGGTCGAGCTTTCCGATCGCGGCTCGGAACGTGCCCTCGGAGGTGAACGTCCCGGTGTGGAGCTCGTAGACGATCGCCGACGCGATCGGACGCCCGCGCCATCCGCCGTCGCGCCACTCGTACCTCGAATGGTCCAGGACCCGCGAGAGGCCGTGGACGCCTCGAGGCTGCCACGGCGACCGCGGGTCGGGCAACGGGTCGCCGCCGTCGAGCGAGAACCCGTAGTCGTCGCCGTGGGAGGCGTCGACGGACGCCGTCCACCAACCGCCGCCCCCCCGCTCCATCCCGTGGCGCTCTCCTCGCAGCACCAGCTCGACTCGTTCGGGCGCGGGCGCCCAGACCTCGAACTCCATCAGAGACCTTTCACTTCGTCGCGACGAGGACCGGGAAGCCGTCCAGCAGCTCCTCGACCGGCACGACCCCGGAGAAGGTCGTGCCCGTAAGCTCGTCGGTCCAATCCCCGGCGGGCAGGGCCAGCGTGGTGCCCCGCCACTCGCCCTCCAGCGTCAGCGTCAGCCGCGGCGCGACCGTGAGGACGCGGCCCCCCCTCGTGAACGCGACGACGTGGCGCGCCCGGGGCCCCGTCGCCCACAGGGCCTCGTACGAGGAATCCGCCCCGAACGCCTCGGGGTCGCGCGCCCGCAGCGCGAGCACCTTGTGGATCAGGAGGAGCTTCGGAAGGCCCTCGTCCATGCGCGCCAGCGCGGAGGCCGCGTCGCCGGCGGTCGCCTCGTCGAGCAGCCGCGTCCTCAGCTCGTAGTCGACCGGCCGGCGGTTGTCGGGGTCGACGAGGCTCAGGTCCCAGAGCTCGGTTCCCTGATAGGTGTCGGGGACCCCCGGGTGCGTGAGCTTGATCGCCGTCTGCGCTAGCGAGTTGACCCTGCCCGGCTCCACGAGCGGCTCGACGAGCTCCTCGAGGTCCGCGACGAACTCCCGGTCGTCGAGAACCGCGCGGACGAAGCGCGCGAGACCCTCGTCGTACTCGGGCGACGGATCGGTCCACGACGTGTGGGCCTTTGCCTCCTTCGACGCCTTCTCCATGTAGGCGACCGCGCGGTCGGGGGCCAGGGGCCACGCGCCGACGAGCGTCTGGTACAGGAGGTACTCGGCGTTGCGGTCCGGGATCCCGCCCGCGCGGTGCCGCTCGTTGAGCGACCGCCAGCGCATGGCGGCGTCGGCCCACCGGGCCGGGATCTCCGAGAGGAGGTCGAGCCGCGCCCGGACGTCCTCCGACCGCTTGGTGTCGTGGGTGGAGGTCGCGAGCATCGTCAGCGGCCACCGCTCCTGGACGCGGGCCGCTCGGTCGTGGAACGCCTCGAGCGCGATCCCGAAGCAGCCGAGGTCGCTGCCGACCTCGTTCAGGGCCGCCATCCGGTTGAAGTTGTAGAAGACCGTGTCCTCGACGCCCTTGGCCATGACCGGACCGGTCGTCTGCTGGAACCGCAGGACGAACTCGTCCTCGATCCTGCCCGCGGCCTCGGCCGGATGGCGCATCAGAAGGACGTCGCAGAGGAACCCGAACAGCTCCGGCGCGAGATCCGGCCGGCGCGCGGCCGCCTCCTCGATCGCCTCCTGGACGTGCGCGACGTCCTGGGGGCTCGCCGTGCGCGTGCGGGTGTCGAGGTACGTGCGGTACACCGGGAACGCCGCGATCGTCTCGCGGACTGCCTCGCGCAGCTCGTGGCGCGTGTAGTCGCGGTAGCGACGGTGGTTCTCGGAGACCTCCACCAGGAGAGCCGTCAGGCGCTCGACGTCGCTGGCGAGCACCTCGCGCATGATGAATAGCTTCTTCGCCCTCACCATCTCGGCGAGGTCGGCGGGCGCCCGCGTGAACTCGACGTAGACGTCCGACATCGCCTTCTCCGCGGTCGAGTCCACGAACAGACCGTTGACTACGTTCAGGAAGTCGTAGCCGGTCGTGCCCTCGACGGGCCACTCCTCGGGCAGCTCCTCGGACGCCTCGAGGATCTTCTCCACCACGACGTACGCGTCGGGGGCGCGGCGACGAAGGCGTTCCAGGTACGCGCGCGGGTCGCGCAGCCCGTCCACGTGGTCGATCCGCAGCCCGTCGAGCTTGCCGTCCTCGATCAGCGACAGCACGAGGCGGTGCGTGTCCTCGAAGACGCGCTCGTCCTCGATGCGCAGCGCCGCGAGCGTCTTGATGTCGAAGAACCGCCGGTAGTTGAGGTCGCGATCGCCCGCCTTCCAGAACGCGATCCGGTAGTGCTGTCTCTCGAGGACCTCGTGGAGGGAGTCCGGGTCGCCGTTGATCGCGTCGAGCTCGTCGTGCGCCACCGAGCCCGCCGCGATCGGGAGCACGTGCTCGTGGTAACGCAATACGATCTCGTCACCCTCGCGACCGAGCTTCAGCTCCCCGGCCTCGAGCACGCGCCCGTAGTGGTCGCCGAGGATCGGGACGAGGATCGTCCGGCGCAGGACGGCCTCCGGGGGGTCCCAGTCGATGTCGAAGTATCCGGCGTAGCGGCTGGACGGCTCGTTGGCGAGCACGTCCCACCACCACGCGTTCGTGGGGTCGGAGATCGCCATGTGGTTCGGGACGATGTCGAGCACGTGCCCCATCGAGGCCTCGGTCAGGGCCGCGCAGAAGCGCCGGTGCGCCGGGGCACCCCCGAGCTCGTCGTCGATCTTCGAGTGGTCGGTCACGTCGTATCCGTGCGTGCTCCCCGCGGCCGACTGCAGGTACGGCGAGCAGTAGACGTGGCTCACGCCGAGCCGCGCGAGGTATCCGGCAACGTCCGCCGCGTCGTCGAACGTGAATCCCGCGTTGAGCTGCAGGCGGTAGGTGGCGCGGACGGCGTGCGTCACCTAGACGGGCTCGGAGACGAGCTGCAGGATGACGAGCGACCTGCCCGTCACCCCGATCTTCCCTCCGGCTTCGTAGACGGCCGGCTCCGGCGTCCCGAGAGGCTGTGCGGTGTCGAGCTCGGCGTTCCAGCGGGCCCCCCAGGCGGCGGGCGGCAGCGTGAACTCGATCGGGTCCGAGTGCGCGTTGAACAGCAGCAGGAAGCTGTCGTCGACGATCCTCTCGCCGCGGGGGCCGCACTGTGGGATCTCCTCGCCGTTCAGGAACACGCCGACGGACTTCGCATAGCCCGCGTTCCAGTCCTCCTGCGTCATCTCCTCACCGCTGGGGGAGAACCAGCCGATGTCGCGCACGCCCGAGCCGTGGATCTCGCGGCCGATGAACCACTTGCGCCGCCGGAAGATCGGGTGGCGCTGGCGGAAGTCCATCAGCCGGCGCGTGAAGCCGAGCAGCGCGAGGTTCTCGTCGCGCAGCGCCCAGTCGAACCACGAGATCTCGTTGTCCTGGCAGTAGGCGTTGTTGTTCCCGCCCTGCGTCCGGCCGATCTCGTCGCCGCCGAGCAGCATCGGCACCCCCTGCGACAGCATCAGCGTCGCGAGGTAGTTGCGCTTCTGGCGTTCGCGCAGGCTGCGGATCCCGGGGTCGTCGGTCTCGCCTTCCTCCCCGTGGTTCCACGACCGGTTGTGGTTGTCGCCGTCGCGGTTGTCCTCGCCGTTGGCC
>DATADL010000218.1:0-3288 GCA_036258555.1 Actinomycetota bacterium
CGCGACCACATCGACCACATCGACCACCTCGACCACCGACCCCCCGGACCCCACATGCTTCGGCTCCCGAACCTCGGGCTGAGGGCCGTCCCGAACGGCCTCCCATCCAGTGCCCCAACCCCGTTGGCCGTCAGCCCGTAGGAGCGGCGGCGCCCGGCTCGCCGAACCACGCCAGCCGCTCCCGCGCCGCCACGACGTCGCCGACGACGACCAACGAAGGCGATGCCGCCGACGCGGCGACCGCGGGGAGAGAGCCGAGCCGCGCGGTCCGCACGCGCTGCGAGTCCAGCGTCCCGTTCTCGACGACCGCAGCCGGCGTCGCGGGATCGAGCCCGCCCGCGACGAGCTCGTCGACTATCCGGGCGAGGTCGCGGCCCGGCATCAGGATCACCAGCGTGTCGGCCGCCTCGGCGAGCCCGCGCCAGTCGGGCTGCCGTCCGGCCCCCGGCGAGCCCGTCACGAACGCGACCGACGACGACACCCCACGGTCCGTGACGGGGATGCCCGCGTACGCAGGGGCCGCGATCGCCGAGGTCGGCGCCGGCACGATCTCGAACGGGACCCCCGCCGCCGCCAGGGCGCGCGCCTCCTCGGCCCCCCTCCCGAAGACGAACGGGTCTCCGCCCTTCAGCCGCACGACGTGCTCGCCCGCACGTGCGAGCCGGACGAGCGTCTCGTTTATCTGCTCTTGAGCGACGCAATGCCTTCCCGCCTGCTTGCCTACGTACAGAGCGCGCCGTCCCTCGACGAGGTCCGGGTGGACCAGCCGGTCGTAGACGACGACGTCGCACGCGTCCAGGAGCTCGCGCCCCCGCACGGTGACCAGCCCGGGGTCGCCCGGCCCCGCACCGACTATCGAGACGCCGCCGTTCGCCCACCGGGGGGAGCGCGGCGCCGTGCGCCGCGCAACGGGGCGCGGCCCCGGGTCCTGCGTCAGACAGCGCCGCACGAGCTCCTTCGCCTCGTCGATCCGGCCCTCGCGCACGAGCTCCAGGAGCGGCTGGTCGAGCGCGTGCCGCCACCGCCGTCGCCACGTCTCGAAGTCCCCTCGCGTCCCGATGGTCTCCGCGCGCACGTCGCCGAGCAGGTCGACTAGCTCGCCGTACGCCTCGTCGATCTCCTTGGCGAGCTTCAGCCGCAGCCGCTTCGCGAGCGCCGGGGCCTTCCCGCCGGTCGAGATCGCGATCCGCAGGTCGCCGCGTCGCACGATCGAGGGGGCCGCGAAGTCGCAGTAGGGGACGTCGTCCATGCAGTTCAGCAACACGTCGCGGGAACGCGCCTCCGCGGCCACCGCCGCGTGGAGATCGTGATCGGGATCGGTCACGACGCACAGGAAGGCATCCTCGAGGTCGCCCGGCCGGTACGACCCCAGCACCGCGACTTCGGCGCCGGCGTCGCGGAGACCGGCGGCCTTCTCCTCCGCGAGGGGGCCGGACCCGATCACCACACAGCGACGACCGGTGACGTCGAGGGAGACGGGGTAACCGAACGCCATTACGACGAGGACCTCGTGACGTTGACGTCCAGCAGCTGCACCTTCCAGGCCCTGTCGCACGACGCGCACGCGAACGTCCCGGCCTCCTCCGACGCGGGCTCGAAGTCCTGCTCGCCGCAATACGGGCAGTAGAAGGGCTGCGACCCGCTCACTTGAGCCACGCCTCCGGCGCGCGCTCGGCCCACCGGTGGAACGGCTCGCCGTCCTCGGCCGACGACGAGTACCGGCGGATGAGCCGCTCGACGTAGTCGGCGAGCTCTCCCGCGGGCACCTTGAGCCCCTTCACCTTGCGTCCCAGCTTGTGGTCCTCGCCGAGGTGGCCTCCGACGTGGACCTGGAAGCCGTCGGCCTTCGTCCCGTCCGGGCGAGAGATGAGGCAACCCATGAGGCCGATGTCCGCGACCTGGAAGCGTGCGCACGAGTTCGGGCACCCGTTGACGTTGATCCTGATGTGCCGGTCGTAGCCCGGGAGTCGCTCCTCGAGCTCGCGGTAGAGCCAGTCGGCGCGCTGCTTGGTCTCCACGATCGCGAGCTTGCAGAACTCGATGCCGGTGCACGCCATCGTCCCCGCGCGCCAGACGCTGGGCCGCACCCTCAGGTCGTGGTCCTCGAGCTCGGCGACCGCCGCGTCCACGGACGACTCCGGCACGTCGAGCACGACCATCTTCTGCTGCGTCGTGGTCCTGATCCGCCCGGCCCCGTAGCGGTCGGCTACCTCGGCGACGTGGCGGAGCTGGTGCCCGAAGATCCGTCCCGCCCGCGGCGCGAACCCGATGTAGAAGCGGCCGTCCTTCTGCTCGTGGATGCCCAGGTGGTCACGCTGCGACGAAGCCGAGGGCGGGGGAGCGTCGCCGTCCTCGAGGGCGCGGCCGAGGTACTTCTCCTGCAAGACCTCCCGGAACCTCTCGGGCCCCCAGTCGGCCATGAGGAACTTGAGCCGCGCCCGGTTCCGCGCGCGCCGGTAGCCGTAGTCGCGGAACACCGAGGTCACGCCGGCCCACACGTCCGGAACCTCCTCGGGGGTCACGAAGACGCCGAGGCGGCGCGCGAACTTCGGGTTCGGTCCTAGGCCTCCTCCGACCCAGAGGTCGAACCCCTCCCGCCCGTCGGCCGCCCGCGTGCCGAGGAAAGAGACGTCGTTGATCTCGTGCTGTGCGCACTGCTGCACGCAACCGGTCATCGACGTCTTGTACTTGCGCGGGAGGTTCGAGAAAGCCGGGTCGCCCACGTAGCGCCGCGCGGCCTCGAGCAGCACCGGCGTCGGATCCAGGATCTCGTCCTTGTCGATGCCCGCCAGCGGGCAGCCGATGAAGTTGCGCGGGGTGTCCCCGCACGCCTCGCACGTCGTGAGCCCGACGGCCTCGAGCGCCTCGAAGATGCGCGGGACGTCCTCGATGCGGATCCAGTGCAGCTGCACGTTCTGGCGGTCGGTCACGTCCGCGACGTCGCGTCCGAAACGTTCCGACACCCATGCGATCGTCCGCAGCTGCTCGCTCGTGAGCAGGCCCCCGGCGATCCGGACGCGCAGCATGAAGAACTCGGCTTCGAGCTCGTGGGGCTCGACCGCGGCTGTGCGGCCGCCGGGTACCCCCTGCGTCCGCTGGGTGTACAGCCCCCACCACCGGAAGCGGCTGCGGAGGTCGTCCGGCCAGATCGAACGGAAGCCCTTCTTCGAGTACACCTCCTCGATGCGTCTGCGGACGTTGAGCCCGTCGTCGTCGCGCTTCGTCTGCTCGGGCTTGTTGAGCGGCGTCGTGTAGCCGAGCCCCCACTGCCCCTCGCCCACCGGCCGG
>DATADL010000219.1:0-4682 GCA_036258555.1 Actinomycetota bacterium
GGCATCGTCCACCGGCTCGTTCCGGCGGACGAGTTCGACGCCGCGTGGCGATCGTGGGCCGGTGAGCTCGCCGCCGGCCCGACGCGCGCGTACGCACTGATCAAGCAGCTCGTGAACAGCGCCTCGTCGGCGAGCCTCGACGAGCAGCTCGACATCGAGGTCGACGCGCAGACGGAAGCGGGCTCGACCGCGGACCATCTCGAAGGCGTGCAGGCGTTCCTCGGCAAGCGGCGCCCCGACTTCAAGGGACGGTAGTGGCCGTTCCGAAGCTGAAGACCGACGTGCTCGTCATCGGGGCGGGGGCCGCCGGGCTGTTCGCGTCGATGCACCTGCCGGAGGGGACCGACATCCTCGTGGTCGACAAGGGCCGCAAGGGCCAGGGTTCGTCGCCGTGGGCGCAGGGCGGTGTGGCCGCCGCCCTCGGACCCGACGACTCCCCCGACCTGCACGCGCAGGACACGATGCGCGTCGCTGCGGGCCACGCGGACCCGTCCGCCGTCGCCGTGCTGTGCTACGAGGCTCCCGAGTGCATCCTCGAGCTCGCCGAGCTCGGCTGCGACTTCGACCGTACGCCGGACGGAGAGCTGCATCTCGCCCGCGAGGGCGGTCAGTCCGTGGCGCGCTCCGCGCACGCGGGCGACGCGACCGGCGCGGCGATCATGAAGACGCTACGCGAGAAGGCGGCGCCGAAGGTCCGCCGCGTGGAAGGGACTTGCCTGAAGCTCGCCGTCGTCGACGGACGCTGCGCGGGAGCGTGGGTCCTCACGGACGAGGGGCTGATCGAGATCCAGGCGACCTCGACCGTGCTCGCGACCGGAGGCGTCGGTGGTCTCTTCCGTGCGACGACGAACCCCGCGGGGGCGACGGGAGACGGCCTGGTGCTCGCGTGGGAGGCGGGCGCCGGGCTCGCCGACGTGGAGTTCATCCAGTTCCACCCGACCGCGCTCGCCGTGGACGACCGGCAGCAACGCCCGTTGATCACCGAGGCGCTGCGCGGCGCGGGAGCGTACGTCGTCGACTCCGAGGGCCGCAGGTTCCTGTTCGAGCATCACTCGGACGGCGAGCTGGCGCCGCGCGACGTCGTGGCGCGCGCTATCGCGTCGCGGCACTCCTGGCTCGACTGCCGTCACATCGACCCGGAGGTCCTCGAGGGCGAGTTCTTCACGGTGATGGGCGCCTGCCGCGAGGCCGGCATCGACCCGCGGACGGACCTGATCCCGGTCGCGCCCGCCGCGCACTACTTCATCGGCGGGGTCCAGACGGACCTCGACGGCCGCTCGTCGGTGCCGCGTCTCTACGCCGTCGGCGAGTGCAGCAACACCGGCATGCACGGTGCGAACCGGCTCGCGGGGAACTCGCTGGCCGAGGCGCTGGTGTTCGGCCGCCGCGCCGCCCGCGCGATCGCGGGCCAGAGGGCCGGGCGCCTCAAGGCGCTTCCGGAACCTCCCGCGCTCCTGCCCGAGGAGGTGTCGCTCGAGGCGGGATGGGAGCGCATCCGGACGGCGACGTCCGTCGCGCTGGGGATCGAGCGCGGCGCGCCGTCGCTCGCGGCGGTCGCCGGCGAGCTCGAGGCGCTCGCGATCCTGCCGCTCGGCCCCGACCCCGCGGTGATGGAGATGCGCGCCGGAGCGATCATCACGCGCCTCATCGCTCGTGCGGCGCTACTGAGGACGGAGTCGCGGGGGGTCCACTACCGCAACGACCATCCGCAGCCGGAGCCGGGCTGGGGCGGCGTCCGCCTCCGCCTGGTCCGGAGCTAGCCCTCGATCTCTATCGCGTCTGCTAATTCCCTCAATTGCTCGAGCGTGTGCCGTGATGCGACGAACTGCAGGCTGAGCCCGTTCTCGATCCAGGTGAGGTTCGAGGGGCTCGAGTCGCCGTGGCCGTCGCGACCGATCGCGACGTGCCCTCGCGCCGTCGTCATCTCCGATCCGTCCTCGGGTTGTTCCTCGACCTTCTGCCTCCACCCCCGCTCCGCCGCCGCTTCGCCCGATTCGCTCTTGCCGACGTAGAACGTGAGGTCGGTGGTCCAGACGAACGCGACCTGGGTTCCGTCGATCCAGATGCCGGTGAGCTCGCCGGTGGTGTCGTTAGCCGGCGGGACGGGCAGGTCGTAGGGCGTGCGCGCCTTCGCGTCCTCGAGGGTGACCTTCTCGCCGTTCGGGAGCGGGCCGCTCTGGACCTCACGCGTTCGTCCGAGCCCGTCGCGCTCGGGTGAGGTATGCGACCGGGGCGCGGTCGACTGCGACGTTCCACACGCCGTGATCACCGCGGCAGCGATCGTCGCGATCGCCAGCGGTCCGCGTCTCACCCCGTCCCAGTGTAGGCCGTGCCCCGGCCCGATATCCTGGGCCGACCAAAGCCAGGAGGTGGTTAGGTGACCGAGCGACACGACCCGTTCCCCATCCTCGGGTTCGACTACATCCAGTTCTTCGTAGGCAACGCCAAGCAGGCCGCGCACTTCTACAAGGCGATGGGCTTCACGCCGGTCGCGTTCAGCGGCCTCGAGACCGGGTCGCGTGACCGGGTCTCGTACGCGCTGCGCCAGGGCGAGGTGACGTTCGTGTTCACCGGCGCGCTCCACCCCGACAGCCCTATCGCCGACCACGTGCACCGTCACGGCGACGGCGTCCACGACGTCGCGTTGCGGGTGCCCGACGCCGAGGAGGCGTTCCGCGTCGCCGTCGAGCGGGGCGCGAAGGCGGTGTCCGAGCCCGAGGTCTTCGAGGACGAGAACGGCAAGATCGTTCGCGCTGCGATCGGCACCTACGGCGAGACCATCCACTCGCTCGTCCAGCGCGACAACTACTCGGGGACGTTCTTCCCGGGCTTCGCCGACCTTCCGGGCGCAGGTGACACCAAGGGCTTCGGCCTCCGCTACGTCGACCACGTCGTCGGCAACGTCGAGCTCGGCAAGATGGACGAGTGGGTCTCGTTCTACGAGAAGGTCATGGGCTTCACCGAGCTCAAGCACTTCTCCGACGAGGCGATCTCGACCGAGTACTCGGCCCTCATGTCGAAGGTCGTGTGGGACGGCGAGGGCAAGATCAAGATGCCGATCAACGAGCCCGCCACCGGCAAGCGCAAGAGCCAGATCGAGGAGTACCTCGAGTACTACGGGGGGCCGGGCGTCCAGCACGTCGCGATGACCTCCGACGACATCGTGTCCACGGTCGAGGCCATGCGCGAGGCGGGCATCGGCTTCCTCCAGATCCCGGACAACTACTACGCCGACGCCGTGAAGCGCGTGCCGGAGATCACCGATCAGGTCGAGGCCCTGCAGCGCAACGGAATCCTCGTCGACAAGGACGAGGAGGGCTACCTGCTCCAGATCTTCACCCACATCGCGCAGGACCGGCCGACGGTCTTCTACGAGGTCATCGAGCGCCACGGCGCGCGCGGCTTCGGCGAGGGCAACTTCAAGGCGCTGTTCGAGGCCATCGAGCGCGAGCAGGCAGCGAGGGGGAACCTCTAGTGGAATTCGTCTTCTCGAAGGGCGTCGTCAGCAAGCAGGCGCACGTATCGATACCGGACGGGACGTACGAGGAAGAGCACGGGCGCGAAGCGTTCGCGGGCCGCGCTTCGCACCTCTACCGCAAGCACCCGCCGACAGCGTGGACCAGGATCGACGGCCCGTTGCGCCCGCGCGCCCTGAACCTCAACGAGATGAAGCCCGAGGATCTCGTGGACTCGAACGCGTCCTGGCAGCTCATCGCGGGTAACGCCGACGTCCGCCTGTACGTGAGCCGGCGCACCGAGCCGATGAGCTATTTCCTGCGCGACGCGGACGGGGACGTCTGCTACTTCGTGCACCGAGGTTCCGGCGTGATCGAGACCGACTACGGTCCCCTCACCTATCGCCAGGGTGACTACGTGATCATCCCCAAGGGGACGACGCACCGGGTGGTTCCGGCAAACGCCTCCGAGGGAGCGATGGCGGCCGAGACGCCGAGTGAGTTCGCACGGGCCGTGGGCCAGGACCCGCGCACGGTGTCCGGCGCAATGCGGAAGCTGGGCATCGCCATCAAGAAGGGCGACAAGTTCCCTACTCGCAGCAAGAGGAAGTTGCTCCGGCACTTCAACGTCGACGACTCGTTCTTCTTCGTGATCGAGGGTGACGGCGAGTACCGGATCCCGGAGCGGGGGCTGATGGGCCGCCACGCGCAGTTCGACCCCGGCGTGCTCGTCGTCCCGGAGCCCGATCCGCACGACGAAGAGGGCGAGTTCGAGGTGCGCGTGAAGCGCAACGGCGAGTTCTCGTCGCTGTGGTTCCAGTGGCACCCGCTCGACGTCGTCGGATGGCAGGGCGACCTGTGTCCGGTGAAGCTCAACGTCCTCGACCACCGGCCGGTCTACTCGCCGAGCTACCACATGCCCCCGTCGGCGCACTGCACGTTCGAGAACGACGGGTTCGTGATCTGCTCGTTCGTGCCGCGTCCGCTGGAGGAGGACCCCGAGGTCCTGAAGGTGCCCTTCTATCACGCCAACATCGACGCGGACGAGGTGCTCTTCTACCACTCGGGCAACTACTTCAGCCGGGCCGGGATCGACATGGGATACATGACCTTGCACCCGCAGGGCGTGCACCACGGCCCCCAGCCCGCGGCGATCGAGGCGGCGAAGACGAAGGAGCGCACTGACGAGATCGCAGTGATGGTCGAAACCGAGCACCCGCTGGAGCT
>DATADL010000220.1:0-2222 GCA_036258555.1 Actinomycetota bacterium
GAGAGCTTCTTGCCGGCGTCGAGCTTCTCCTGAGCCTTCTCGCCTTCCTCGATCGTCCGCGCGAGCTCGACCTCCTGCACGTCGGTCAGCAGCGGGTACTGGCCGATCTCGCGCAGGTACTGGCGTACGAGATCCTCGTGCGCAGCCTCCTCGCGGGAGTCGTACGGGCGCGATGCCTGGCTCATGGGCTCCTTAACCTTCCTTCGCTGGAATCGGCGGTCTACTTACGTCTACCGACGTGATCCGATGACGTAACGCCTTCCGCCCCATCGCCGAGGAGCCGGCCGGCTTGGTGTCCCTCGAAGGACTGCCGCTCGAGCGGCGGGGCCGGGCGCCGGGCTCCGGTGGTTCAAGGCTTCTGACCTGCTTTGTAGCCAACGGACTGTTTCTCCACATGGTACGAGAACTCCTCCCGTTGCGGAAGGGGTCCTCGGTTGTGCTCTATACACAAAAACCAGCCTCTCGTGACGCCTATTCCCCTGCCCGCTTAGGGCGAATCGTCCTACGCTTGGTATTTCCATGACAAATCCTTCCGATCCCTCCCCAGGTCGCCAACAGATTCCGCTCGCCGGCCCCGTCCTCGTGTCGGCCTGTCTGGCCGGGCGAGCCTGCCGCTTCGACGGGAGCGCCAACGGCGACGACGACGTAGGTCGCCTCGTCGCGGAGGGGCGAGCGGTCCTCGTCTGCCCCGAGGTGGACGGCGGGCTCGGGACCCCCCGGCCCCCGGCCGAGATCGTGGGAGGAGACGGAGCCGACGTGCTCGCGGGGCGGGCGAGGGTGGTGACCGCCGCGGGGGCGGACGTCACCGACGCGTACGTGGCCGGCGCGCACCGGGCGCTGAAGGCGGCGCAGGAGGCCGGAGCGACGTCGGCGGTCCTGAAGGCGCGCAGCCCGTCTTGCGGCAAAGGCCGGATCTATGACGGTTCGTTCTCGCGGACCGTGCGCGCGGGCGACGGTGTGACGGCCGCTTTGCTGAGACGGCACGGGATCGACGTCGTTACAGACGAGGAAAACTGATCGCGCCGGGGTGACAGGAGCGGGGGCGTCGTGGGCGAACCTTCGCGTCCAACGCAGCAAACCCGCACAGAGGAGATCCCCGTGAAGAAGGCAATCGTTTCCGCAGTGGTCGTCGGCCTCGTCGCCGGCGCAATGGTCCTCCCCGCCGAGGCGGGCAAGAAAAAGAAGAAGAAGCCCGTGCGCATCGAGCAGGTCGTCGAGGTCCCCTACACGGGCGGCGAGCTGGGCGTGAACACTCCGCTGGCTTCCGCCGGCGGCTGCCTCAACGGCACCGAGGTCTTCACCTGCAAGGAGATCATCCCGCCGGCGGGCAACTTCCCGTACATCAAGATCGAGATCCAGGACGCGAGCGGTCTCACGGTCGGCGGCTTCCTCGCCCAGCAGGACTCCGACGGGGACGGGCTCCAGGACGGCTACGGCACGTTCTGCGGTGCGCACGCCGAGTCCGTTCCGCTCGAGCTCCCGGGCTCGGTCGTCGGCATCAGCCTCTACCCGGGCGCCTGCGACAACGCCGGCACGCCTGCGCCGTCGACGCCCACGACGGGCACGATCGTCGCCACGTTCTCGAACCTGCCGTAAGCAACGACTCTCTTCCAGGAGGCCGGGCCCGATCGGGGGCCCGGCCTCTTGTCGTTGGTGCCCCGGACTCGAGCCCGGCCCTTTCTTTCCAGAGGAATGCGAGCGCTTCGGACGAACCCTCCCAAGCGAGACGACTACACGACGAACAGGGGACTCGCCATGCGCAAGCGACTGACGAAGGCTCTGATCCCGGCTCTGGCGGCCCTCCTCGCGGCGGGGGCGATGGCGGTGCCGGCCGGCGCGAAGAAGTCCCGCGGCGTCGTGACGACGCTGTTCATGCACGGCGACTCCGTCATCGGCGAGATGGACAGCTCGCCTCAGATAGCCGACGTCCCCCTGCGGATGGACCCGAACCTGCCTACGGGTACCGAGCCGAAGTCGCACGCGATCACGAACGGCATCGTGACGCCGAACCACAAGTGCGCCGGCAACACGCTGTTCCCGGTCTTCGTCGGTGACGTGCAGGGACGGATCGTCGGCGACGTCACCGTCTCGCTCCAGTACCTGTCGACGCCGGGGCAGGTCGACATCCGCATATGGACGGACAAGTTCGGGCTCCTGTGCGACTCGAACCTCAGCGGGTCGGCCGAATACCCCGAGCCCGCCGGCGAGACCACGCTCGACCT
>DATADL010000221.1:0-1563 GCA_036258555.1 Actinomycetota bacterium
GCGTACGTGGGATCGGTCAGCACCACCTCGTCGCCGGGATCGGTCGTCGCGAGCAGCGTGTCGAGCAGGCCGCTCCCGTCCGTCGCAGTGATCACGACCTCGGAGTACGGGTCGTACCGGACCCCGCTTCGCCGCTCGACGTGGTCGGCGACCGCCTCCTTCAGGTCGAACCGGCCGCTGAACGGCAGCCAGCTGTTGTGGCCGGGGCTCGCCACCGCCTCCTGGGTCGCCTCGATCACGCCCGGCGGCGGGGCGAGGTCGGTGTCGAGGTTCTCGAGCCGCAGGACGTCCGGGTCGTCTCCTGCCGCGGCGGCGACCTTGTCGATGCCGAAGCCGGGTACGTCGTCGAGCCGTCGGGCGCGCATGGGACTCCTCTCGTAGGGGGGCCCACGCTCGCGCCGTACCGTCCCGGCCGCAACCCGCGCGACCGGGACGGCGACCCGGCAGCTCCTATCGGGACGCGGCCTTCTTGTACTGACGGACCGACAGCGGCACGAAGACCGCCAGGATGATCGCGACCCATATCAGCGTGTACGCGATCGGGTTCTGTAACGACCATGCGTCCGGTACACCCGCGGTCCCCGTGTTCCCGAACGCCTCCCGCGCGGCTTGCGCGACGGTCGAGACCGGGTTCCATTCGGCGAACGTCTTCAGCGGCCCCGGCAGGAAGTCGACCTGCACGAACGTGTTCGCGATGAACGTCATCGGCATGATGAACATGAACGACGCGTTCTGTACCACCTCGACGCCCGAGACCTTCAGCCCCACGTACGCCATGATCCAGGAGATCGCGTAGGAGAAGATCAGAAGGACCAGGAAGCCCACGACCGCGTCGAGCATCGACGTCCGGATCCGCCAGCCGACGAGCAGGCCGGTGAGCGCCATCACGAGGATCGAGATCGAGTTGTAGAGGATGTCGCTCACGGTCCGGCCGAAGAGCACGGCCGAGGGCGCCATCGGCAGCGACCGGAAGCGGTCGATGATCCCCTTCGTCATGTCCTCGGCGAGCCCGGCCCCCGTGAACGTCGAACCGAACACGATGGTCTGCGCGAACACGCCGGCGATCAGGTACTCGCGGTAGCTGGTCCCCTCGACGTCGATCGAGCTGCCGAACACGTACGCGAACAGCAGCACGAACATGATCGGAGACATCGTCGTCCAGATGAGCAGCTCGGGGACGCGCTTGATCTTGACGAGGTTCCGCTTGGCGACGATCGCCCCGTCGCCGAGGGCAACTGCGAGTGAGCTCATCGGACGACCTCCTTCTCACGGATCTCGGGTGTGGCATCCGCACCCTCGCCGTCCTCGGCGACCTCCTCGGCGGAGTGCCCCGTCAGCGACAGGAAGACGTCGTCCAGGGTCGGACGTCTGAGCCCCACGTCGACGACCGCGACCTCGCGCTCGGTGATCTCGTCGAGCACGCGCTTCAAGCTGTCGACGCCTCCTCGGACCGCGGCCGTCAGCCGGCGGGCCTGCTCGTCGACCTGGATCTCGCCGATTGCGAGGCCGGCCAGGATCGACCGGCCCGCGGGCACGTCCGCGGCGTCCGCGAGCACGACCTCG
>DATADL010000222.1:0-7179 GCA_036258555.1 Actinomycetota bacterium
CCGCCACGACCCCGGCCGCGGCGTCGTCGCGCTCCCCCGGCGGCGCGCCGCTGAGGTCGAAGGTACGGAACACGACCTCGGGCTCGGGCGCGATCTCCTGGCGCGCCTCGCCTCCGTGCGACGGGAAGGTCGTCCGCAGCGCCTCGTGCCGGCGTCCGACGTCGCGCAGCGCGTCCCGTAGCGCGCCGGCGTCGAGGGGACCGCAGATCTCGGCACGAGCCGCTATCACGTAGTCCGCGCTGCCCGGCTTGAACTGGTCGATGAACCAGAGCCGTTGCTGGGCGAACGAGAGAGGGAGGGGGGCGGCGCGGTCGACGGGCTCGAGCGGGAGCTCGTCGAGATCCCCGGAGTCCCCGGCCGACCGGTCGACGACCGCCGCGAGCCCCGCGATCGTCGGCCACTCGAACACCGTGCGCAGCGGCAACGAGACTCCGAACGCACGGCGTATGCGCGACACGAGCTGCGTCGCGAGGAGCGAGTGACCGCCGAGGTCGAAGAAGCTCTCGTCGACGCCCACGCGCTCGATCCCGAGGAGCCCTTCCCAGATGCTCGCGAGGAGGTCCTCCGTCGGGGTCCGCGGCGTGACGCCGCGCGTCCCCGTACCGCCGGCGTCCCGCGCCGCCAGCGCGGCCCTGTCGACCTTGCCGCCCGGCGTCTTCGGAAGCGCTTCGAGTGGCGTCGACACGGCGGGGACCATGTGCTCCGGAAGCCGCTCGCGCAGCCACGACCCGACCGCGGCGGGATCGACGCCGGTCCCCGCCGGGACGAAGTACGCGGCGAGCCTCGGCGGATCGCCGGTCGCGACGACCGCTGCGTCCGCGATCGCCGGATGGGCCGCGAGCACCGACTCCACCTCGCCGGGCTCGACCCGGAAGCCGCGGATCTTCACCTGGAGATCGCGCCGGCCGGCGAACGAGAGCACGCCGTCGCGGCCGCGCCGCACGAGGTCGCCGGTCGCGTACATGCGCGCGCCCGGGACGTCGCTCCACGGGTCGGGCAGGAAGCGCTCGGCCGTCGCCGCCGGGCGCCCGAGATACCCGCGCGCGACGCCGGCTCCCCCGACGTACAGCTCGCCTGTGACGCCGTCGGGGGCCGGCTGCAGGTCGTCGTCGAGGACGTACGCGGTCGTGCCCGGCAGCGGCCGGCCGATCGGGACGCCGCCGGACGGGCGCCACTCGGTGGCGTCGAACGAGGTCGCCGTCACGGTCGTCTCGGTGGGGCCGTAGGTGTTGAGGAGCCGGACGGTGCGCCGTGCGCTCGCCGTCCACGATCTCGTCGCCTCGCCCGACATCGCCTCGCCCCCGACGACCACGAGCCGCAGCGACTCGGCGTCGCGGACGTCGACGCCGTCCGCGCACTCGGCCGCGACCTCGTGCCAGTACGCCGTCGGCAGGTCGAGGACGGTGATGCCGTTCCGGACGACGAGAGCGCGCAGCTCCTCGGGGCTCGGCGGGTGGGGCTCCCGCAGGACGACCGTCGCACCGGCGACGAGCGCGGGCCAGATCTCCTCGACCGAGGTGTCGAAGCTCAGCGACGCGAACTGGAGCACGCGGTCGGCGGGCGTCAAGCGGAACTCCGACGCGATCGTCGCGACGAAGCGGCCTAGCGAGCCGTGCTCGACGGTCACGCCCTTCGGTCGCCCGGTCGATCCCGAGGTGTAGATCACGTATGCGGCGTCGCGGTCCGTCACGTCGCGCACGGGGGCCGCGCGGCGGTCGGGCCCCGGCGTTACGACCGCCACGCCGGGCGGGAGGCGGAGACCGGCCGGTGGGTCCCCCACGACCGCGGCCGCACGCGAGTCGTCGAGCATGAACGTCAGGCGCTCCGGCGGGTACGACCGGTCGAGCGGGAGGTAGGCACACCCCGCGCGCAGGATCCCGACCATCGCGGGGACGAGCGAGGCCGACCGCTCCGCGAGCAACCCGACGACCGACCCCGGGGCTACGCCGTGGTCGACCAGGGAGGCCGCGACCTCCGCGGAACGGGCGTCGAGCTCTTCGTACGTCACCTCCTCGCCGGGCGCGAGGACTGCGACCGCGTCGGGGCGGTCGCGCGCTACCCGCGACACTGCTTCGTGGACCGGCGTCGTCGTCGCCGGCGGCGTCGCGCCCCGGGATCTCCCGACGAGCCGCGCCGCTTCCGCGGCGTCGAGCAGCGGGAGCGCTCCGACCGGCGCGTCCGGATCCGCCGCGACGGCCGCCAGCAGGTTGGCCCAGTGCCGGGCGAGCGCGTGGATCGTCGCGGGGTCGAACACGTCGGTCGCGACCTCGAAGCGCGTGCGCAGCGCGCCCGGCGACCGTTCGACCCCCGCGAAGAGATCGAGCGGCGCGGTCGAGGGCTGGAGCTCGAGCGGCGTCGTCTCGACTCCGGGCAGGTCGAGCCCGTCGCCGCCCTCGTCTGCGACCGAGATCGCGACCTGGAACAGCGGCGAACGACCGGCCGGCCGGCGCGGACGCAGCTCCTCTATCAGCGTCTCGAGCGGCAACGCACGGTGCTCCCGCACCGCCTCGACCGCCGCGTCGACCCGGTCCACGAGCTCGCCGAACGTCTCGTGCCGCCGGACGCGCAGGCGCAACGGCAGGACGTTCACGAACGTGCCGACGACCCCGCTCGTCTCGGCGGTACGCCCGTCGACCGGCCATCCGACGACGAGGTCGTCGTCGGAGGTGTAGCGGTGCAACAGCGCCGCGAACGCCGCCAGGACCACCGTCTCGAAGGTCGTCGCGCGCGCGCCGGCGACCGCGTCGAGAGCGCCGGCGACGTCCGCGCCCGAGGCGACTTGGGCCGCGGCGCCCCTGAACGTCGGAACCGCCGGACGGGGATGGTCGAACGGGAGGCGGATCTCGGCCGGCGCGTCGCGCAGCGTCTTGCGCCAGAACGCCAGGAGCACGTCCAGGTCCTCCCCGCGCAGCGCCCCCGCCTCGCGGCGTGCGAGGTCGGCGTACTGAAGGGGAGCCGGCGGCAGCGCGGCCGCGCCGGACGAGTACGCGGCCGCCACCTCCGCGAGCACGGTGCGCAGCGCCGCTTCGTCGGCGGCGACGTGGTGTGCGGTCACCGACAAGACGTGGTCTTCGGGACCGAGGCGCAGCAGCCGCGCCCGGACGGGGAGGTCGGCCGCGAGGTCGAAGGGACGCCCTGCCTCGACGGCGGCGGCGCGCATGGCCTCCGCGTCGCTCCGTCCCGGCGGGTCGTATGAGCGGTCGTCGAGAGAGAGCGCGAACTCGGTCGCGTCGTGCACGCGCCCCCGGGGGACGCCGTCGTCGTCCTCGATGGTCGTACGCAGCACGTCGTGCCGCGCGACGACCGCGGCGAACGCAGCCTCGAGCGCAGCGACGTCGATGCGGCCCCTCAGACGGTAGGCGGCCGCCACGTTGTAGAACGCGCTCCTCGGCGCCAGCTGCTCCAGGGCCCACAGCCCCCTCTGCGCCGCGGACAGCGGCGCGCGATCACTCACCGGGGACCTCGCCTTCCATCGCGGCGAGCATCCGCCGCACGTCGTCTTCCGACAGGCTCTCGATCTCGGCGACGGCCGCAGAGACGGCCTCGGCTGCATCCGCGCCGCCGCAGAGCTCCTCGACCCGGCCCGCGAGATCGGCCAGGGTCGGCGCGTCGAACACGACCCGGAGCCGCGCGTCGACGCCCCAGGTCTCGCGTATCCGCGACACGAGCCGGGTCGCGAGCAGGGACTGTCCGCCGAGGTCGAAGAAGCTGTCGTCCCGCGCCACCTCGGTCACCTCGAGCAGCTCCCGCCAGATCGACGCGAGCACCTTCTCGGTCGCGGTCTCCGGGACGCCCGCCGGCGAACGGACGTCCCCGCGCGCGGCGTCCGGGTCCGGAAGCGCTGCCCGGTCCACCTTCCCGTTCGGGTTGAGCGGGATCTCGTCGAGCACGACGAAGGCCGACGGGACCATGTAGTCGGGGAGCCTCGCGGCGAGGTGGGCGCGCAGGTCCGACGGATCGGGGTCCTCGCCGACGGCGTACGCGACGATGCGCCGGTTCCCGCCTGCGGTGTCGTGGACGGCGACGACCGCCTGTACGACCGCGGGATGCTCGAGGAGCTGCTGCTCGATCTCGCCCAGCTCGACCCGGAACCCGCGGATCTTCGTCTGGTAGTCGAGACGCCCGAGGAAGTCCAGGCTGCCGTCGGCCCGGTAGCGCGCGAGGTCGCCCGTCTTGTACATCCGGGCGCCCGGCTCCGGCGCGCAGACGTCGGGCAGGAACCGCTCCGCCGTCATGTCGGGGCGGCCGAAGTAGCCGCGCGCGAGGCCGGCGCCTCCGATGTAGACCTCGCCCGGCACGCCCGGCGGCACCTGGTTGAGGTTGCGGTCGAGGAGGTAGATCCACGAGTTCGAGATGGGGCGGCCGATCGAGATCGGCCCGCTCTCGCCGCGGCGGATCACGGCGGCCGTCGAGAAAGTCGTGTCCTCGGTGGGGCCGTAGAGGTTGACGATGCGCTCGGCGCTGCTGGCCGCGAAGATCCGGTCGACGAGCTTGCGGTTGAGCGGCTCGCCCGGCAGGTTGATCGTGCGGATCCCTCGGGGCAGCGGCCCCTCGCCGACGAGCTCGTCGACCGCGGACGGGACCGCGTTCAGAAGCGTGAGCTCGTCGCGGCGTTCGAGCGTCGAGAACGCGAGCGCGTCGTCGACCAGCAGGACGGTGCCGCCCGAGCACAGCGTCGCGAAGATCTCGAACACGTGCACGTCGAACGATATCGACGTGCACGCCATGACCACCCGGAGGTCGTCACGCCACGCTTCGATCGCCCAGTCGAGGAAAGCCTTCACGCTGCGGTGTTCGATCGCGATCCCCTTCGGACGACCGGTGGACCCGGACGTGTAGAGGACGTACGCGAGGTCGTTTCGGTCCGCGCGCGCCCGCCCGTCGCGGGACACGGGCTTCCCGTTCGCCGCGGCGTCCAGCAGCACGACCTTCGCGCTCCCGGCAGGGACGCGGTCCGCGACCCGGCGGTCCGTGAGGAGCACGGGGGCCGCGGTGTCCTCCAGCATGAACGCGACGCGCTCGGGCGGGTAGCGAGGATCGACCGGCACGTACGCGCCGCCGGCCTTGAGCACCGCGAGCATCCCGGCCACCATCGCTATCGTCCGCTCGCAGCAGATCGCGACGAGCACGTCCGCGCCGACGCCGAGGTCGGCGAGGTGTGCCGCCAGCGCGTCGGCGCGCTCGTCGAGCTCCGCGTACGTGACGGTCTCGTTGCCGCAGGCGACCGCCTCCGCGCCGGGACGCGCGGCCGCCTGGGCCTCGAACCGCTCGTGCACGAGCAGCTCGCCCGGGTAGTCCACGCGGGTCTCGTTGAAACGAGCGAGCGCAGCGCGGTCCTCGGCCGTCAACGCGGTGAGGTCGCCGACGCGCCGGTCGGCGGACTCGGCCACGTCCGCGAGCATCGTCGTGAACCGCTCCAGCAGCCCCGTCGCCGCGGTCTCGTCGACGCGCGCACGGTCGTACGAGAGCCTGAGCTCGAGCCCGTCCCCGGGGGCGATCACCATCGAGATCGGATAGTTCGTGTTCTCCGACGCGGGCGCGCCCTCGATGCGGATGCCCGCGGAGTCCTCGTCCCACACGTCGTCGAGGGGATAGTTCTCGAACGCGATCAGCGTGTCGAAGAGCGGCGTCGGAGCGGCGATCGCGCTCTGCTGCTGGACCTCGACCAGCGGGGCGTGCTCGAAGTCGCGGCGCTCGAGCGCGGCGCGCTGCAGGCCGGCGAGCCACTCCCCTACCGTCACGTCGGGCGGAATCCTCGTGCGGATCGGGACGGTGTTGATGAAGAGCCCGACGGTGCGCTCGACCGCGTCGACGGGGGCCGAGCGGCCGGAGACGATCGCTCCGAACAGCACGTCGTCCGACCCGCTGTAGACGCCCAGCGTCGCGGCCCAGGCGGCCTCGACGACGGTGTTGAGCGTTACGCGGGCGGCCCTCGCGAGCGTCGCGGCGCGAGCGGTCGCCTCCCGGTCGAACGTGCGCCGGATCATCGCGTGGCCCTCGCCCGGCGAGCCCGGCGGGACCAGCCGCAGGTCGGTCGGCGCCTCGAGCCCCGCGAGCCCGTCGCGCCAGTAGGAGCGCGCCGCTGCCGGGTCGACCGTCCGAAGCCACTCGACGAACGCTTTGTAGTCGCCCGCCGGTGCGAGCGCCGCGCCCGCGTCGTCGTACAGGTCCAGCACCTCGCCGAGGACGAGCTGGACGCTCCACCCGTCGAGCAGCAGGTGGTGGTGACTCCACACCATGCGCCAGGAGTCGTCGGCCACGCGGATCAACGCGACCCTCGTGAGCGACCGCTCGAGGTCGAAGCCGCGGGCGCGATCCTCCGCGAGGAAGCGCTCGAGGTCCCCGCCGCCGCGCCAGTCGTGCTGCACGACCTCGACGCGCGCGTGCTCGGGCACGAGCAGCACGGGCTCGGGGATGCCCTCCCACGCGACGCCGGCGGCGAGCAGCGGATGCCGGGCCGCCACGGCCTGCCACGCGCGCGCGAGGCGGTCGGGGTCGAGCGGGCCCGTGAGCGTCAGCACGAGCTGCTCGAAGTACAGGGCCCCCGCCGTCTCGTAGAGCGAGTGGAACAGCAGCCCCTGCTGCATCGGCGAGAGCGGATACGCGTCGGCGACCCCGGGCCGCTCCGACACGATCCCCGCGACCTCGTCGCGCTCGAGCCCCGAGCCGTCGAGGGAGGCACCCGCGGCGCAGACGGCCGCGAGGTCGTGGGCCGCTCCCACGAAGGCGTCTCGCAGCGTCTCGATCGTGTGCCTGTCGTGGACGGCCGACGAGTACACGACGTCGACCCTGACCTTGCCGTCGGCGACCCACGCCTCGGCTTCGAGGAGGTGGCGCCGCGCCCCGGCCGGGCTCCGCAGCGGGCCGACGGGGCCCTCGGCCGGCTCCAGGTCGCCACCGCCTGCGATGCTGCCCTCGTAGCGCCCCAGGTAGTTGAAGCTGACCTCCGCCTGGGGAGCGTCGACGAGCGGTGCGGCGTCCGCGGGAGCGCCGAGGTAGCGCAGCAGCCCGTAGCCGATGCCGTTGTCGGGGGCCTCACGCATCTGGTCGCGCACCGACCGCAGCGCCGCGAGCACGTCGTCGCCCGCTTCGACCACGACCGGGAACAAGGTGGTGAACCACCCCACGGTGCGGCTGAGCTCGAGCCCCGAGTCGCCGGGCTCACGGCCGTGAGCCTCG
>DATADL010000223.1:0-6125 GCA_036258555.1 Actinomycetota bacterium
AGGACGATGCCGCGGCCGCGCACGTACACCAGCGTGTTGGCCGTGCCTAGGTCGACCGCCATGTCGCGGCCGATGAACTGGAACATGCTGTCCATTGGTGTGGCTCCTGGAAAAGATTGAGATTGGGGCGGGTGTGCCCAGCAGGGTAACGCATGCGCGCAAGAGGCCCTCCGGGACCGGGGCCGCTTGCGGTCCCGCTAGAGCTAACCGAAGAAGAGGTTGATCTCCCGCTGCGCGGACTCCGGGCCGTCCGAGCCGTGCACGATGTTCTCGCCGATCACCGTCGCGTAGTCGCCCCGGATCGAGCCGGTCGCGGCCTCCAGCGGGTTCGTCGCCCCCATGATCTGGCGCATCCCAGCGATCGCGTCGGGGCCCTCGACGACCATCGCCACGACCGGGCCCGAGGTGATGAACGACACCAGCTCGCCGAAGAACGGCTTCTCCGTGTGCTCGGCGTAGTGCTTCTGCGCGAGCGCCTCGTCGATCGTGAACAGCTTCATCTCGCGCAGCTCGTAGCCCTTCCGCTCGATCCGTGCGACGACCTCGCCGACGAGCTTGCGCCGCACGCCGTCGGGTTTGACCATGATGAACGTCTGCTGCACGTCGGGCATCGTCCTACCTCCTGATGGTCGTGGTGGAGACGGAGGCTACTGCCCGAGCAGGTGGGCCCGCGCCTCGCCGACCACGTAGTGCGAGCCGGTGACGCAGACGAGCTCCTCGCCCGCCATGCCGCGCGCGACCTCGACCGCCTCGGCCGGGTCCGACGCGGCGGTGCAGTCCTCGATGCCCAGCTCCCGCGCCGCCCGGATGAGCTCGTCGGGGTCCACCGACCTGACGTTCGCCGCGGGCGTGAAGACCATCCGGTGCGAGAGGCGCGCGATCTCGGCGAGCATGCCGCGGTGGTCCTTGTCCGCGAGGATCCCGACGACGAAGACGCCGTCGCCGAAGTTGAACGACTCCGCGAGCGTGGAGACGAGCGCCGCCATCCCGTCGGGGTTGTGCGCGACGTCGAGGAGCACCCCCTCGACGGTCTCCATCCGACCCGGCACGACGGCCTCGGCCAGGCCTTGCGCTACGACATCTTCGCCGAGGACCTGGCCCGGGAGGAATCGCGTGACGGCCTCGATCGCAATCGCCGCGTTCAGCCCCTGATGCGCGCCGTGGAGCGGCAGGAAGAGCTGGTCGTAGAGGCGCGCCGACGACTCGACCGACAGATAACGGCCCCCGAGCGCGACCCGGTTCTCGCGGATGTCGAATCCTTTGCCGACGGCCGAGACCGACGCCAGCATCCCGTCCGCCTCCTCCGCGATCACCGCCAGGATCGCCGGGTCCCTCTCACCCGTGACGACGAACGAGTCGTGCTTGATGATGCCCGCCTTCTCGCGCGCGATCGTCTGCCGGTCGCGTCCGAGCAGGTCGGTGTGGTCGAGGCCGACGTTGGTCAGCACGGCCACGGGCGCGGGGACGACGTTCGTCGCGTCCCAACGGCCGCCGAGCCCGACCTCGACGACGACTGCGTCCACCGGTGCCTCGACCGCCCACAGGAAGAACAGCGCAGTCATGACCTCGAAGAACGACAGTCGCTCGCCGAGCCGCCCCTCGACCGTCTCGAGGTACGGCGCGAGATGCGAGAAGACGTCTCCGAAAGCCTCCTCCGGGAGCGGGTCGCCGTTGAGGGCGATCCGCTCGCGCACCGACTGGAGGTGCGGCGACGTGAACGTCCCGACCGAGAGCCCCGTGGCCGCCAGCAGAGACGACGCGATCCGCGCCGTCGACGTCTTGCCGTTCGTGCCCGTCACGTGGATCGCGGGGATCTGCCGCTCCGGGTTGTCGAGCGCGTCGCACATCGCTTCGATCCGGTGCAGCGAGGGCGCGAGCCCCTTCATCGCGTCGATGCCCAGCGCGGTGAGGTGGGCGGCCGCGGCGGAGTACGACACGTCAGCCGGAGAGGGCGGTCAGCTGGCCGTCGACCTTGGCGAGAGCGGCGCGCGCCTCGTCCAGCTTCGCCCGTTCCTTGTCGACCACGGCGGCCGGCGCCTTCGCCACGAACGACTCGTTCGCGAGCTTCCCCTCGGCGCGCTCCACTTCGCGCTGCAGGTCGTCGCGCTTGCGCTCGAGACGCTCGCGCTCGGCCGCCGGGTCGGCGACGCCGCCGAGCCGCATCGCCGCCTCGATCCCGCCCGGCGTGATCGTCCTCGGGCCGGACCCGGCCGGGCCCAGGTCGTCGACGAGCTCGACGGACTCGAGCCGGGCGAGCGACACGACCTGGTCGAGCAGGGACTCGAGATCCGGCGCGAAGTCGCCGGCCGCGACCGACACCGGGACCCGCTGCCCCTGCGGGACCTCGTGCTCGATCTTCAGCCGCCTGAGGGCGACCACGAGGTCCTGGAAGCGCCCCATCGTCTCCTCGCTGCCCGCGTCGCGCCGGCCCTCCGGCTCCGGCCACTGCGCCGTCATGATCGAACCGGCGGCGGGATAGAGCTTCGACCACAGCTCCTCGGTGATGAACGGCATGACGGGGTGCAGCAGCCGCAGGACGCGGTCGAGACAATGAACCAGCACGCCGCCCGCGGTCGAGCTCCCACCCTCGCGGAGCCGGGGCTTCGCGAGCTCGACGTACCAGTCGCACAGCTCGCTCCACACGAACGCATGCAGCGCGTGGAGCGCCTCGGAGAAGTTGTAGGCGTCGAGCTCGCGGCTCACGGTCTCGATCGCGTGGTCGAGACGCGACAGGATCCAGCGGTCCTCGACCAGGAGCTCCGCGCCGGGGCCGAGCTCCGGACGCTCGTCCCCGAGCGACATCAGCACGAAGCGCGAGGCGTTCCACAGCTTGTTGGCGAAGTTGCGTGCGCCCTCGACGCGCTCCTCGGAGGAGTTCGAGTCGTTGCCCGGCACGGTGACGAACGCGAGCGAGAACCTCAGCGCGTCGGCGCCGTACCGGTGGACCATCTCGATGGGGTCGATCACGTTGCCGAGCGACTTCGACATCTTCTTGCCCTCGCCGTCGCGGACGACGCCGTGGATGAAGACGTCGCCGAACGGCACGAGCCCGTCCACGAAGTACATCCCGGACATGACCATCCGCGCGACCCAGAGGTAGATGATGTCGTACGCCGTGACCATCACGGTCGTCGGGTAGAAGGTCTTCAGGTCGGGCGTGTCGTCCGGCCATCCGAGCGTGGAGAACGGCCACAGCTGCGACGAGAACCAGGTGTCGAGGACGTCCGGGTCCTGCCTGAGGTCGGTCGACCCGCACCTGCACTCCGTCGGGTCCTCGAGCACGGCGATGGTCTCGCCGCAGGCGTCGCAGTACCAGACGGGGATCCGGTGGCCCCACCAGAGCTGGCGCGAGATGCACCAGTCCCGCAGGTTCTCCATCCAGTGGAGGTACGCCTTCGCGAAGCGCGGCGGGTGGAACGTCACGCGGCCGTCCTTCGCCGCCTCGATCGCGGGCTCGGCAAGCGGCCGCATCTTCACGAACCACTGCTCGGACAGCCACGGCTCGATCTCGGTCCCGCACCGGTAGCAGTGCCCCACGGCGTGCACGTAGGGGCGCTCGACCTTCTCGACTAGCCCGAGCTCGTCGAGGGCCGCGAGCACCGCGCCGCGCGCCTCGTACCGGTCCATCCCCTCGAACCGCCCGCCGTTGTCGTTGACGTGTGCGGTCTCCGTGAAGACGTTGACCTTGTCGGTCCCCGCGCGCTCCGACATCTCGAAGTCGACGGGATCGTGCGCGGGCGTTCCCTTGACCGCGCCCGTCCCGAACTCGGGATCGACCGCCTCGTCCGCGACGATCGGCAGCTCGCGGTCGGGGAAGAAGGGGTGCCGGACGGTCTTGCCGACCAGAGAGGCGTAGCGCCCGTCGTCGGGGTGTACGAACACACCGGTGTCGCCGAGCATCGTCTCGATCCGGGTCGTCGCGACGGAGATCGAGCCCGACCCGTCGGTCAGCTCGTACCGGAAGGTCACGAGCTCGCCCGCCACGTCTTCGTGCTCGACCTCGATGTCCGACAGCGCGGTCGTGCAGCGCGGGCACCAGTTGATGACGCGCAGACCGCGGTACACGAGGCCGTCCTCGAACCACCGCACGAACACGGTGCGGACCGCACGCGAGAGGCCCTCGTCCATCGTGAAGCGCTCGCGCTCCCAGTCGCACGACTCGCCGAGCTCGCGCATCTGCCTCGTGATCCGGCCCCCGTACTCGCGCTTCCACTCCCACACGCGCTCGACGAACGCCTCTCGCCCGAGGGCGTGCCGGTCTATCCCTTCCTTGCGCAGCTCGCGCTCGACGACGTTCTGGGTCGCGATCCCCGCGTGGTCGCTCCCCGGCACCCACAGCGCCTCGTAGCCCTGCATGCGCGCGCGCCGGATCAGCGCGTCCTGCAGCGAGTGGTTCAGCGCGTGGCCCATGTGGAGCGCGCCGGTGACGTTCGGCGGCGGCAGGACGATCACGTACGGCTTCTTCGACGTCGAGGGATCGGCGCGGAAGGCCCCGCTGCGCTCCCACTCCTCGTACCAGCGCTTCTCGATCTCCTCGGGCTGGTACGCCTTCGGCAGCTCGGTCATTCGACCCCGACCACCAGCTTCTGGACCACGGTGTCACCCTCTGTCTTCGCGGCTGCGACGACGTGCGTGAGGACGTCGACGTACGGCTTCACGTCTTGCTCGTAGACGTCCATGGGCGCACCGGTGAAACCGGCCAGCGCCTCGCCGAACGCCTGGGCCCCGTCGACGTCGAGGAAGAACGAGACGTTGAAGTCGTCACCGACCGCGTCTTGTGCCGCGGCGAACGCCTCGGAGTCGCGCAGCGTCTCGGATCCGCCCGCGGCCCCCGTCGCCGCCGCGTCGCCGTATGCGAGGACCAGACGGTCGCCGCCGAGGGCGTAGAACGGCGCGGGCACGCCCGGTATCTGGACGGAGAACCCCTCCAGGTCGCCCTTTGTCTCGGGACGGGTCGGAATGCCCTGCTGGGTCGCGAGCTCCTCGAGCTTCTCGAGGACACGCGTGGTCTTGGCCGGGTCGCTGGACTCGACGACCAGCCCGCCGCCGATCTGCTGGATGCTCGTGCCCTGCACGAACAGCCCTGCGTCGTCCATCCACGAGAGGACGTCTTCCTCCAGGCGCAGACCGGTCTGCCCGTAGAAGACGGCGTCGACTTGCGACCGGTCGAAGCCCGGGATGTTCTGGAACGTGTCGAACAGGCCCCCGACGACGTCGCCGAAGCTCGGGATCCCGTACGCCGCCCAGGTCTCGGCCGGGAGCTCGGGAACCACCCCGGGCTCCGACGCCAGGTCGGCGAGGTCGCCGAACGCGCCGGTCGGGCTGAAGCTGCCGGTCCCCTCGAACGTGACCGAGTCCGACGTCGCGTAGACGATCCCTGCCTGAGGCCGCTGCTCGTCGAGCCCGAACGCGTCGAGCGCAGCGCGGTCGTTCGCGCCGAGGCCCTCCTGGAACTTCGTGATCTCGGTGACGAAGGCTTGCGTGTCGAGGTAGACGAGACCGATCCAGTCGTCGTTCAGCGGCTCGACGGCGTCGCGGAACTCGCGGTCCTCGTCGAGCGTGTCGCCGCCGGCGTTCGCGTCGACCGACGCCTTGAACGCCTCCTCGGTCCCGACCGCGAGGAACCCCTCCAGGACCCCCGCGGCGATCGGTTCCGATCCGTCCTCCTGCATCCAGTACGACGCCCCCTCGTACTCTCTCTCGACGAGCGCGACTTCCGACGCCGCCGCGACGCCGTCGACGAACTCCTCGAGCTCCGCGTCGTCCTTGCTCTCGACGAGCACGGCGAAGTTCGGCAGCTCTGCGGTTCCTCCGGTGGCGAAGTACACCGCGACCTGGTCGCCGAGCCACGGCTCGACGTCCTCTTCGTAGCTCATCCCTTCCTGCTCGAGGCCGGCGTCGATCTGCTCTACGAGCCGGTCGATCGCCTCTTCGGTGCTGTCGATGCCCGGGAACTTGCGGAGGAGGTCGTCGAGGGCCTGCTTCTGGCTGTTCGACGGGCGGATGAACACGTTCGCGTACCCGATGACGTCCGCGGGCACGTACGACACCGCTGCGTCCTCGGACGGGGCCATGAAGCGCGTGAGCGCGATCGCGCCGCCGCCTACGACGACCGCGGCGACGAC
>DATADL010000224.1:0-6189 GCA_036258555.1 Actinomycetota bacterium
CCCCCCCCCCCCCCCCCCCGCGGCCCCCCTTCACCCTCCTCATCGGCCCAGTCTAGATACGGCCGCGACCTACAGGAAGCCGACGCGCAGGCCTGAGACGGCCAGCCACGCCGCGCCGGCGACCGTGGCGGCTGCGAGCCCGAACGCGACCCACGCGGACGCGCGGGGGAGCACGGGAAGCGGCACCGCCGAGAGCGTCGCCCGGCCGGCTTCCGGCGGCTCGAGCGGGCTCGGGGCGCGCCGTGCGTACAGGGCGGCCCCCGTTCCTGCGGCGAGCGCTGCGACCTGGAGCGCGATCGTCCCACCCGAGTCCCCCAGGACCCCGCCGTCGCCTACGGCGCCGGGAACGACGCCTGCGGTGAGCGCGGCGGCCGCGGTCAGCCACGTCGCGAGGACCGCCTCGGGCACCAGCTCGCGCGCTGCCGTCCGGCCCGCGCGGCCCCCGAGCACGGCGCCGCACGCAAGCAGCAGCGGGAACAGAACGGCTACGAGCGTCCACGGCGTCGAGCCGTCGCCCGCAGTTGCACGGGCGAACGCGTCCGACGCCCCGCCCGCGGTCGCCGCGAACGAGATCGTCAGCGGTACGGCCGAGACGAGGAGCGCCCGCGAGACGCCGCCGCGGGCACCCGCGTAGGGCCAGAGCGCCACGCCGGTGACGGCCAGCACCGCGGCAGCGCCCGCGGGCCCCGCGTGTCCTGGCGATACGAAGCAGGCGCCGAGCGCGAGCGAGGTCGCCCACGCTGCGGCCGACCGTCCACCGAGGTCGTCGCGGACGAACGCGAGCACCGCTACCGCGACGCCTCCCGCGAAGAGCGCGGCGGCGAGCCACGGTTCCGACAGGCCCGCGCGGGCCGCGAGGACCGCCGCGCCGCCGGCGAACAGCGGCGCGACCGCGCGGGCCCCCGCGCCCAGCGAAGGCCACGGCGCGAAGAGGTGGGCCCCGCCTCGCACGACCGCCGCGGCTACGAGCGCCCCCGCGGCCGGACCCTCCACCCCCGTGAGCTCCCACGCGTCCGCAGCCCGTACGTGGAGGAGCGTGGCCGCGCACACCGCCGCGTCCGAGACGGCGAGCAACGACCAGGTCCACCGTCGCTCCGCGGAGCCGGCCGCGGCGATCGCCGCCGACGAGCACAGCCAGAACATCAGCGCGGGGACGGCCCAACGTCCTGCAGCCGCCAGGATCAACCCGGTCGAGGCGACTCCGACGAGCGCCGCGTCGGCGACCTTCGGGCGTGTGTGTGCGAGCGCGCCGGTCACTACCCAGGCCGCGGCCGCAGCGACCGCGGCGGGCACGGTCGAGCCGGACTCGAAGAGCGCGGTCCGCCACGCGACCCCTCCGCCCTCGGCGGCGACCACGAGCGCGGCTCCGAGCGCGACCCCCACGACCGCCGCGGCCTCGATCGCCCTGCGGCGCGCCGCCTCGGGGGCGAAACCGAACGGGAGCAGCAGCGCGGCGAGAGCGCCGTGCCCGAGGCACAGGATCCAGTCCATCTAGGAGCCCGCGGTCACGAGGGCCGCAGCGGCGACGACGGCAGCGCCGGCCGCCGCCACGATGCGCCCCCGCCACGCGGGGACCCGCCGGAGGTAGACCGCGCCGGCGACCGCGGCACCGGTCACGACGGCCACCGCCACGGCCCACTCCACGACCGCGAGGACGCCGCCGGCCCCGCCGAACGAGCCGCGGGAGGCCGATGCACCCCAGAACGCGGTCACGAGCGCGAACGCCGCCAGCGCACCTTCGGCGACCCACAGCCCCAGCACGAGCCGGCCGCCCACCTCGTCGTCCGCCCGCCGCGCGGTCGAGAGCCAGACCGCGAGGGCCGCGACGCCTGCGGCCGCCGCGATCCACGCCGCAGTCGCAGCGGTCACGGGGTCGACGAGGACGGTCGGCCCGAGGACGGCCTGGGCGCCCCGCAGGCGCGCCAGGTCCAGCGTCTCCCATCGCAACGCGCCCACCGTCAGGCCTCCCGCGATCACCGCGAGCGCGCCGCCCAGCACGAGGTCGTCCCGGCCCTTCGCCGAGGCGCACCGCCCCAGCGTGACGAGCGCGAGGCCTCCGGCGACGGCCACGACCGGCCCGCGGACGAGCCCGAGGAGGTAGCCGAGGACGACGACCGCGCCGGCGGCGCGCGCGGCGAGGCCCCAACCGAGAAGGGATCCTGCGGGGGCGGAGCTCACGCCGTCTCCGGCTGTCGAGACGGCCCGGTCACCCCCCGCTGGAGCGCTCGGGGCGGCCGGCGGACGTCCCGAACCGGCGGCCGGCGAGGTACGACCGCACGAGGTGGTTCCAGGCGCAGTCGATGCACACCTCGACCACGTAGCAGGTGAACTGGTCGTGCTGGAGCGCCAGCTCCGACAGCCACTCGTCCGGGTACACGACCCTGCCGTTGTTGCGGCGCAGGTCCTCGCCGTAGACGTAGCGGACCAGGCGCAGCGCCTCGTGCGAGCAGACGGGGCACTTCGCGTCGGCGTCCTCGCCGATGTTCCGGGCGGCCCGTAGCAGCTCGGGGTGGGCGTCGCACACGTCGCTCGTGTCGAGCGAGCCCCTGCGGAGGCTCGCCAGCGTGGCGCGGCGGGCGAGGGTGTAGTCGACGAGGGGGCCCGAGGGGGGCGGAGGCGTCCGGGTGGGGTCGAACGACCTCCCTGAGATGGCCATTCGGAGATGCTAACGCCGGGGAGCCGCCACACCGCCAAGGTTCGTGCCTCCTCCGGGACGGCCGCTTGCGCGTCCCGAGATATCGTGGTGATATATCGGTTCGATATATCAGTTCGATATCAGGAGCACGCCCGTGAAGCAGGCCGGGATGCTCGAGCTCCCCGTGCTCGGGCTCCTCAAGGAGAAGTCGATGCACGGCTACGAGCTGCGCAAGCAGCTCGGGGCGATGCTGGGTCCCTTCTGGCAGGTGTCGTGGGGCTCCCTCTACCCGGCCCTCCGCCGCCTGACGAAGGCCGGCGCGATCGAGAAGGTCGCCGAGGCGGCCCCGCCGCGCCGGCGTGCACGCGCCACGACGAAGGCGTCGGCGCGGACCGCGACCGGAGGCAGGCGCAAGACGGTCTACCGGATCACGCCGCACGGCGAGCACGTCTTCACGACCATGCTCGAGGAGACCGCCGCGGCAGTCGACGCCGAGCACTTCACGCTGAAGCTCGCCTTCTTCCGCTACCTGAAGCCCGAGACCCGGCTGGCGCTGCTCGAGCGCCGCAGGGCGTACCTCCAGGAGAAGCTCGCGCAGTTCAAGGCGAACCTGCGCGACTACCGCGAGCGGATCGACAGCTACACGCTCTCGCTGCAGAACCACGGCATGGCCGCAACCGAGAACGACATCGCATGGATCGACGAGCTGATCAGGGAGGAGCGCTCGCTGGAGACCGGCAGCGCGAATCCTTCAGGGGTTTGAAACACGACCGGTCGCCTCGGCGAGCGGACAAGGACAGACAAGGGGGAGCTCACATGGCAGCAAAGGTTCGAGTCGGGATCGTCGGAGTCGGGAACTGCGCGTCGTCCCTCGTGCAGGGCATCGAGTACTACGCGAAGGCGCAGGCGGACGAGTTCGTCCCGGGGCTCATGCACGTCGAGCTCGGGCCGTACCACGTGTCCGACGTCGAGTTCTCGTGCGCGTTCGACGTGGACTCGAACAAGGTCGGGCTCGACCTCGCCGACGCCATCTGGGCCGAGCCGAACAACACGATCAAGTTCTCCGACGTGCCGCAGACGGGCATCGAGGTCCTGCGCGGCCACACGTACGACGGCCTCGGCCAGTACTACCGGGACGTCGTGACCGAGTCGTCGCTGCCGCCCGTCGACGTCGCGCACGTGCTGCGCGAGACGCAGACCGACGTCCTCGTGTCGTACCTCCCCGTGGGCTCGGAGCAGGCCGCGCGGTTCTACGCGGAGCAGGCGCTCGAGGCCGGCGTCGCGTTCGTCAACTGCATGCCGGTCTTCATCGCGACGAACGAGGAGTGGGCGCAGCGCTTCGTGAAGAAGGGCGTGCCGATCATCGGCGACGACATCAAGAGCCAGCTCGGCGCCACGATCAGCCACCGCGTGCTGTCGAAGCTCTTCGAGAACCGCGGCGTCACGATCGACCACACGTACCAGCTGAACTTCGGCGGCAACATGGACTTCATGAACATGCTCGAGCGCTCGCGGCTCCAGTCGAAGAAGATCTCGAAGACCCAGTCGGTCACGTCGCAGATCGAGAACGGGATCGACAAGGAGGACATCCACATCGGGCCGTCGGACCACGTCCCGTGGCTCAAGGACCGCAAGTGGGCCTACATTCGTATCGAGGGACGCGAGTTCGGCGACGTCCCGGTCAACGTCGAGCTGAAGCTGGAGGTATGGGACTCACCCAACTCTGCGGGTGTCGTGATCGACGCCGTCCGCTGCGCCAAGGTCGCGCTCGACCGCGGCGTCGGCGGACCGCTCCTCGGCCCCAGCGCGTACTTCATGAAGTCCCCTCCGGTCCAGTACACGGACTCCGAGGCCCACGAGCTCGTCGAGCAGTTCATCGCCGGCGAACCCGGCAACACCACGAACGGCCTGTCCTCGCTCTCGCTCGACGTCGACGCCGCGCTGAAGCGCCAGTCCTAGACGTCCGTCTCCCGCCGGGGCGCGCGTGAACGCCCCGGCGCCGACGCGCACCAAGGTCCGCGAGCTCCTGCGCCAGCGCGACCTGAGGACGCTGCTCTCCGCGCAATGGACCGCGCAGGCTGCCGACGGCCTCGCGCAGGCCGCGTTCGCCGAGGCGCTCATCCTCGGCCCCCTCGGCGGCGAGACGCCGGGACGGATCCTGCTCGTGTTCGCGATCACGCTGGTGCCCTATTCCCTGCTCGCGCCGCTGCTGGGCGTGTTCGTCGACCGGTGGAGGCGGCGCGAGCTGATGGTCGCCACGAACGTCGCTCGGGCCGCGGTGCTCGTGACCTTGCCGCTGTGGGCGGAGCTGCTGCCGCGCGACGCCGCCCTCTACGCCGCCGTCCTCGTCGTGCTCGGGCTCGGCCGGCTGTTCCTCGTGACGAAGGGGGCCGTGCTCCCCGTCGTGCTGGAGGAGCACCACCTCTTGCGGGGCAATGCGCTCTCCAGTGGGGGCGGGATGATCGCCGCGCTGCTCGGGGGCGTCGTCGGAGTAGGCATCGTCGGATGGCTGGGCCCGCGACCGTCGTTCGCGGCCGCCGGCGTCGCGTACGCGGTCGCCGCCGCGATCGCACGCCGGATTTCACGGCCGTTCGCGCATCCTCATCCTCCCGACGAGAGCGTCACCGCCGCCGCCGCCCGCGTCGTGCGCGAGCTCGCCGCGGGAGTGCGCGAGATCGCGCGGCGGCCGCGGGCGCGGATCCCCCTGGCGGCCATCTTCGTGCTGCGCACGATCGGGATGATCGTCGCGATCGCCGCCATCCTCGTGATCAAGAGCGAGTTCCCCGACGCCGGCGACCGCTTCGGCCGCCTGTCGTCGAGCGCGCTCGCGCTGGGCAGCGCCGGCGCGGGAGCGTTCGCCGGCGCGGTCACCGCGCCGCTGGTCGGGCGGCGGCTCGCGAAGCCCGGCCTCGTCGTGTCCGGGTTCGTCGTGTCGGGGGTCGGGATCGCGGCCCTGGGCGGGTGGCGCAGCATCCCGGCGGTGCTCGCGCTCACCGCGATCGGCGGCTACGGCGGCTTCCTCACGAAGGTCGCGGTCGACGCGCAGGTGCAGGAGGCGCTGCCGGACGAGTACAGGGGCCGCGCGTTCTCCCTCTACGACATCCTCTACAACCTGGCGAGCGTCGCGGCCGCGGCCGTGATGGTCCTGGGTCAGGACGTCTCGCTCCGGCCGATGTTCGCCGGGACCGGGATCGTCACGCTGGCGCTCGCGGCCGCGTTCGCGGCGGTGATGGCGCGCCACGGCATGCGCCTCGCGAAGGCCGGCTCGCCGCTAGGGTGACCGGCGTGGAGGGGGGCGCTGTGGGCGACGGCGCGGACCGTTCGTCGGCGGAGCGCGGGTCGCTCGTCGCGGCGGCCCTCGTCCCGTGCGCGGTGATCGTCGGGATCGTCTTCCGCGCGTGGATGCTGCGCTCGCCGATAGGGCTGCTCGACTCGGACGAGGCGGTCGTCGGGCTGATGGCGCGCCACGTCCTCGACGGAGACTTCCCGGTCTTCTTCTGGGGACAGCCCTACGGGGGGCCGCACGAAGCCGTGCTGGCGGCGGCCGTGTTCTC
>DATADL010000225.1:0-4573 GCA_036258555.1 Actinomycetota bacterium
GGCGCCTCCTCGTGTCGCGCTCGCTGGGTGCAGTCGTCACCGCGGCGGTCTTCGTGATCGCGGTCGCCGCGATCGGTTCGGAAGAGATCGATCGAGCTCCCGGCCCTGCAAGATCACCGAGGTGGGAGATCGCGACGTCGACCGTGCGTCTCGAGGACCAGCCCTACGCCCTGTACAGCGACGGGCCCACGCTGTGGGTCTCCGGCGGAAGGGGGTCGGTCATGAAGGTCCGCGACCGACCGGTGGCGCAGTATCCCCACCCGACCGGTCCCCTGGGGATCACCGTCGTCGACGGCGACGTCTGGACCACGTCCGATGCAGATGACGAGCATCCCGTCGCGAAGGTCGTCGTGCTGGGCCGGGGAAGCGGCGAGGTGGTCCGCAGCATCCGCCTTCCAGGCCACAGCCCGTACGGGATAGACCACGCGCAGGATGGCGTCTTCGTGGCCCTCCACGACGGAGACCTGTTGAGGATCGACCCACACGACGAATCGACCGAGCGCGTGCGCCTCGGCGACCGCCTCACGCAGGTGCTTGCGACCGATGACGCGGTCTGGGTGTCGCAGCCTCAGGCCGGCGTGGTGTGGCGCGTAACCTTCGCCGAAGGCGACGATCCGAAGGCCGAACCCATAGCCCTGGGCGAGGGCGGACGAAGCTGTCCCCAGGGCAGCGCGGCGAGCCGAGGATCGATCCTCGTTGCCGACCCGTGCGCCGGGAACCTGTGGGTTCTCGACCCGCGCGACGGAGCCGTCGTCGACGCGATGTCCGACGCGGGCCGCAGGCCCACGGACGTGGCGGTCGGGGACGGGTTGATCTTCGTCGTCAGCACGGGGGACGAGAGGGTGACGGTCTTCGAGGAGTCGACACTCGAAGAGGTCGGCAGCGCGCAGGCAGGCCACGGCGCGATCAGCGTCGCGGCAGGGGCGGGCGTCGCGTGGGTCGCCAACCTGGACGACAGCACGCTCACGAGGATCGAGGTCCGCCCGCCGCCATGATCGCCGTCCGCCCGCGCATGTCCTTCCCAGCTTGACACCCGCGCGCCCGCCGCACCAACCGACCGGCCGGGACGCGCAGGACCTGCTTATGTCCTTGCGCGATCAGCTCGCCGTCTCGAGCGTCCACGGGCGACCGAGGAAGCGCCCGAGCCGCGCGGCAGCACGTCGTAGCGCGTCCCGCTCGACGAGACCCAGGTCGTCGTGCGTCCAGACCTGCAGGCGCACACCGTTCCCGTCGATCGTGCGGCGCCAGCGACCCGCGACCCGGCCGTCTACCAAGAGCACGTTTCCCGGGACCGACCGGTCGCGCCACGCCGCGACCTCCGCCGTCCGCCGCGGATCGCCGAAGAACCTCGAGAGCGTGTATCCGACGACCAGCTCGTCGTAGACGTGCAGCAGATGCGGTGTGCTCGTCCTGCGTGGGCGGTCTCGCTCGTCTGCAAGCGACCACAGCCGCACGCCGTCGATCGCCTCGTCGACGACCGCGTCTCCCAGGAGATCCAGACCCTTTCGGACGTCGGCCCCCTTCAGGCTCGACCACCAGCGAAGATCCTGCACCGAAGCAGGGCCGTGGCCGGCGAGGTACCTGCGCGTCAGCTCCGCGATCGCTTCGTCGCGGTCGCGTGCGCGCGCGGGCGGGACTCGATCGTCGAAGAGCGCATACGTGTGGTTCCTCCCCCGCCGCGCGCCGCTGCAGACGACCGCCTCGATCTCCAGGTGCATCAGGATGTGGGGGAAGCGCTGCCCGGACCGGTCGATCCCCGCGGCGTCCAGGGCGTCGCCGAGCTCGTTCCTCGTCAGCTGGTTGCCGTCCGCGAGCGCCGCGGCCGCGGCGGTCTCGGAACGAGCCAGCGTGCGGCCGTCCAGCCCCAGCTCCCGGAACCGCGCCGCGGTCGTCTGCCGCACCCGCGGCCCTGTCAGCGCCAGCAGCCACCGCGCATCTCCGGCGGCGACGAAGTGCCACGTCGGCCTCAACACGTGAGTCCGCAGGATCGCGCCGGCGGCGATCGCTTCGTCCACGTCGGCGTCCACCAAAGCCCGGGTGCGCTGGGCGATCGACCACTTCGCAAGCTCGTGCTCCTGCGCCTGCATCGCGCCGTGGTGTCGGACGACGTCGACGACGGTCTCGAACCGCCGGTCCGTCAGTCCGGACCTCCGCATGCGCAACCGCGAGACGTCGAGAGCCTTCACCCCTGCGTCACCTCACACGAGCCCTCCGAGCTCCGCGTCCCGGCCGGCGTCGTGGCGGATGGTCAACCTCTCGTGAGGTAGGCCGAAGACGACCTCGGTCGACACGCTGAAGCTCGGCAGCCTGAGGGAATGGACCTGCACGCCCTCGACCGACTCGCCGCACCGCCGCGCCGAGAGACCCTCGTTTCGACAGGGCGCGTCCCGCGTTCGTGGGCGGTGACGACGGCTACGACGTTGGAGAGCGCGATCACCGCTATCCCTATCCAGACGTGTATGGCGGGAACCTGTCCCAGCAGCAGAAGCCCTGCAAGAGCCGCCCACACCGGATACATGCTCATGAAGGTTCCGAAGAAGCGAGCCGGCACGTGTCTGAGCACGATCAGGTCGGCCGCGTAGGGCACCACCGACGACAGGACGCCGGCGGTGATCGCGTAGACCAGCGGCATCCCGCTCAGCCGCCCCTGGGCGGTCAACGTGACGAGGACGGGGAGGTACAGCAACGCCGAGACGGACGTCGCTATCGCAGGCGCCTGGAGCCCTGGAAGCCTCGCGCCGACCGTCCGATTCAACAGGATGTATGCGGCCCAGGACGCCGCGGCGATCAAGGCAAGGCCGATCCCGACGTAGTCGCTCGAGGGGCCGGGAAGGACCAGCACGTAGACGCCCACCGCCGCCGACACGGCTGCAAGGAGATGCACGCGGCTCCGGGAGCTCGCGAGCGCGACGCCGAGGGGGCCGAGGAACTCCAACGTGACGGCCAGGCCGAGGCCGATCCGGTCGATCGCGACGTACAGCGTCAGGTTCATCGTCGCGAACACGGCGGCCAGCAGGAGCGTCGGCCACCACTGGGCCCACGTCATCCTCCGTAGGGACGGCCGCGCTATCGGCAGCAGGACCGCGGCCGCGACGATCTGTCGCATCGCGACGACGCCCGCAGGTCCGATCGCGCCGAACGCGTGGGCCCCGGCGGCGGCGCCTACCTGGTTGCTGATCCCGCTCCCCACCATCGTCGCCAGCCGCGCCATCCCAGGGCGCCCCTCGGGACGGGCTCCCGGCGGATTCGTCGCTCCGTTCGTCATCACCTCAGACTCGGCATCTCCGGTTCATCCGTCAAGCGCGAAGGTTGTAAGAATTGATACGGTTGGCGTATGGAGATGGAGCTCAGGCAGCTGCGGGCATTCGTCGCGGTCGTCGACGAGGGCAGCTTCACGAAGGCGGCCGGCGTGCTGCTGACCTCCCAGGCGTCGGTCTCCCGGGCTGTCGGCGCACTCGAGAAGGCCGTCGGCGTGCCTCTTCTCGAGCGCACGACCCGGCAGCTCTCGCTGACCACGACGGGCGCGCGGATCGTGGGTCACGCCAGGCGGGCCCTGGAGGAGGCCGCAGCCATCCACCGTGTCGCCGTCGAGTCCCCGTCGGAGATCCGCGTCGGCTACGCGTGGGGGGCACTGGGCCGCCACACCGTCACGGCGCAACAACGCTGGACGGCTACCCATCCCGGTTCCGAGCTCCGCTTCGTCCAGTCGAGGAGCCCTACGGCCGGGCTGGCGGAGGGTGTGGCCGAGATCGCGGTCGTCCGTCGCCCGCTGACCGACGAGCGCTTCGCCACGGCACTCATCGGTGTCGAGCAGCGTTACGCGGCCCTCGCAAGCTCGGACCCCCTGGCTCGTCGCCGGAGTCTCACGATGAACGACCTGACCGGCCGGACGATCGCGCTGGATCCGCTGACCGGGACGACGACGCCCGACCTGTGGCCGGAGGACGCAGGACCCGGAGAGACGCGCGAGGTGGTCGGGATCGAGGACTGGCTCACGCTGATCGCCGCCGGCGGGGCCATCGGCATCTCCTCCGAGGCGACCGCGCAGCAGCATCTTCGGCCCGGAGTCGTATACCGCGCAGTGCGTGACGCTCAGCCGATCCCCGTGTGGCTGGCGTGGTGGCGGGACAGCCCTCCCCGCGAGGCCTCCGCCCTCGTCCAGCTCGTCTGCGACCTGTACGGCAACCCGCGGAGCTAGACGCCACGACGCGGAACGGCGCGACGGTTACGGCCGGCGACGGCCGATCAGCCCAAGAGCTCGGCGTCGGTCGCGACGACGGGCCGCCCGGTCGGCCGGCTCGACCCTCCCGCCGGCTCTATCGTGACCGCGGCCGCGTCGTAAGCCGTCACGTCACGCGACAGCTCCAGCACGACCACACCGGACGACGACTCGAACAGACCGGCGCTCTCCGGGCGGCCGTCCTCGATCAGCCAGAGCTGATAGGTGTGGTCGGCAGGGGCGTGGTCGAAACCCGTGGCGACGAAGACACCGCCGTCGCGCACCGGCACGATCGTCGCGACCGCGCCGGCCTCGCCGCGCAGCTCGCGGCCGTCGTCGTGCAGGAGGCTCGTC
>DATADL010000226.1:0-1908 GCA_036258555.1 Actinomycetota bacterium
CTGCGCGACGTCGCGGTCGAGACCGGCGTCGGGCGCCTCGACCGCATACGCGTGCCCGTCGCGCGCGCGGCCCTGATCGCGTGCGCCGTCAGCACGGTCGCCGCGCTCGTGGCCGTCGCGTTCGCCGGCGCCGTGAGAGCGCTGTTCTCGATCGAGGGCGGCGTCGGGCGGTGGGTCGTCGAGGCGGGTGCGGCGGGGCTCCCGTTCCTCGCCCTCGCGAACGTGTGGCTGTCGGCAACGCGCGGGCTCAAGATCATGCGCTACACGCTGTACGTCTTCTGGGCCGGGCAGCCGGTGCTGTGGGTCGTGCTGATGCTGGCGGGATGGCGCCTGTCCGAGACCGCGTGGATGGCCGTGGCCGCGTACTCCGCCTCGTGGCTGCTCGCCACGTTCGCGGCCTGGTACTTCTGGAGGCGCGAGAGCAGGGGGTGGGCCGCCGCCCCGATGGAACCGGGCGCGCTCGGCCGCCTCGCTCGCTACGCGGGCCCCCGCGCGCCCGCGGCGCTGTTCTCGCAGCTGCTGTTCTGGACTGACCTGTTCGTGCTCACCCGGTACGCGAGCGGCGACGACGTCGGGATCTACTCGGCCGCGCTCCGCGCCGGGCAGGTCCTCGTGCTGTTCCTGACGTCGGTGAGCCTGATGTTCAGCCCGTTCGTCGCCGACCTCCACAACCGCGGCGAGACCGAGCGGCTCGACAAGCTCTTCAAGGCGCTCACGCGGTGGACGATCGCCGCGACGATGCCGCTGTTCCTGCTGCTGCTGATCGCGCCGGAGTCGGCCCTGCGGATCTTCGGCTCGGGTTTCACCGGCGGGCAGGCCGCGCTGCTGATCGTGCTCGCCGGGCAGTTCGTGAACATCGCGACCGGCAGCGTCGGGTTCGTCCTCATCATGGTCGGCCGCACGGGCTGGGACCTCGTCGTCTACGCGGGATCGCTCGCGCTGAACCTCGCGCTCGCGTTCTGGCTGTGCCCGCGCTACGGCATGGAGGGGGCCGCGGTCGCGAACGCGGTGACGTTCGCCCTGTCGAAGTGGGCGCGCCTCGCGCTCGTACGGCGGTTCGTGAAGATCCAGCCCTACGACCGGCACTACGGACGGCTGGTCGTCCCCTCCCTCGCGGCAGCGGCCGTGATGTGGGCCGCGCACGCGGTCGTGCCGGGCGATCGCCTCGCCGACCTCCTGGTGACAGCGCTCGCGGGCGGAGCGGCGTACGTCGCCGTCTACCTGGTCGCCGGCCTCACGTCCGACGAGAGGGCCGGGGTCGCGAAGATCGTCCGCCGCCTCCGGGGAGGCAGATAATCACAGGCATGGCATCCGCCGACTACCTCAGCGGCCTGAACCCGGTGCAGCGCGAGGCCGTCACCCACCCGGGCGGCCCCGTCCTCGTCGTCGCCGGCGCCGGCTCGGGCAAGACCCGGGTCCTCACCCACCGGATCGCCCACCTGATCTCGGAGGGAACGTCCCCCTTCGCCATCGTCGCGATCACGTTCACGAACAAGGCGGCGGGCGAGATGAAGGAGCGCGTCGCGGCCCTGGTGGGGAGCGTCGCGGAGAAGATGTGGGTGTCGACGTTCCATTCCGCCTGCGTGCGCATCCTGCGGCGCGAGGCCCCCAGGCTCGGGCTGCGCTCGTCGTTCTCGATCTATGACACCGCCGACACGTCGCGGCTCCTGAAGCTCTGCTACAAGGAGCTGAACGTCGACGAGAAGAGGATGCCTCCACGCGCGGTCGCGGCCGCGATCTCGGACGCCAAGAACAAGCTCGTCGACGCCGGCTTCTTCCAGGACTTCGCGTCCAACCCGTGGGAGCGCACGGTCGCGAAGCTCTACGTCGAGTACCAGCGGAGGCTGAACGAGTGCTCGGCGCTCGACTTCGACGACCTGATCACCAGAACGGTCGAGGTGTTCGACA
>DATADL010000227.1:0-2227 GCA_036258555.1 Actinomycetota bacterium
ACGACCGAGTGCCACGCGGGCCGGCCCGGTGCGAGCGCGTCGCGGCCGATCTGGTCGGCGTCGACGACCTGCGCGCCCCGCTCCGCCAGGAGCGCGGCGAACGTCGACTTGCCGGCCCCGATCCCGCCGGTGAGGCCTACCGCCAGCATCTACGGACGGCTACGACGAAGGACGGCCTCGGCCGGGCTCCGTGGTCACGATTGCCCGCGCTCGCGCTTGAGGTCCTGGACGATCGACTCGAACGACGCGTCGCCGCCCTCGTCCTCGTCCTCGGCCGCGACCGGCGCGTCGGTGCCGGGCGCCGCCCCGTCGGCAGCGGGGGTCGGGGACGCGTCCTTGTCGATGCCCGGGTCGAGCGGAGGCTCCTGCTCCTCCTGGGCCGGTCCCGCGTCCACCGCGTCCGGTTCGAGCGTGGGCCCGGGGCCCGCCGGGACCGCGACGGCGGCGGCCGAGGAGTCCATCCCCTCGCCCTCGCCGGCGGCAGGGGCGCTCCCCTCCAGCTCCATCTCCGCCTCGGGCGCGGCTTCTTCGACGGCCGCCTCCTCGGGGGCAGCCGCGGACGGCTCGCGAGGGGGCTCACCGCCGATGCCGATCGCCTCGTCGCTACGCATGGCCTGCTTGCGCGACAGGCTGATCCGGCGGCGGTCGAGGTCGATGTCGATGATCTTGACGGGCACGCGGTCGTGGACCCCCACCTCGTCCTCCGCACGCTCGACGTGGTGGTCGGCGAGCTCGGAGATGTGGACGAGGCCCTCGATCGCGTCGTCGACCTCGACGAACGCGCCGAACGGCACGAGCTTCGTCACGCGGCCCTCGATGACGTCGCCGACCTCGTGCTGGCGGGCGAACTGGCGCCACGGATCCTCCTGGGTCGCCTTGAGCGACAGCGAGACCCGCTCGCGCTCGAGGTCGACGTCGAGCACCTCGACCTCGACCTCCTGGCCGACCTCGACGACCTCGCTCGGGTGGTCCACGTGCTTCCACGAGAGCTCCGACACGTGCACGAGACCGTCGACACCGCCGAGATCGACGAACGCTCCGAAGTTGACGATCGACGAGACGACGCCCGTGCGGCGCTCGCCCTTCTGCAACGACGTGAGGAAGTCCTGGCGCTGCTCGGCCTGGGACTCCTCGAGGAACTTGCGGCGCGAGAGCACGACGTTGTTGCGGTTCTTGTCGAGCTCGATGATGCGGCACTCGAGCTCCTTGCCGACGTACGGCTGGAGGTCGCGTACACGACGCATCTCCACGAGCGACGCGGGGAGGAACCCGCGCAGGCCGATGTCGATGATCAGCCCGCCCTTGACGACCTCGATCACCGGGCCGGTGACCGTGCCGTCCGCGTTCTTGATCTCTTCGATCTTGCCCCACGCCCTCTCGTACTGGGCGCGCTTCTTCGAGAGGATGAGGCGGCCTTCCTTGTCCTCTTTCTGGAGGACGAGCGCTTCGATCTGGTCGCCGGCCGACACGACCTCGGACGGGTCGACGTCGTTGCGGATCGACAGCTCCCGCGACGGGATGACGCCCTCGGACTTGTAGCCGATGTCGAGCAGGACCTCGTCCTTGTCGATCTTCACGACGGTGCCGGACACGAGGTCGCCCTCGTCGAAGGGCTTGATGGTCTCCTCGATCGCGGCCATCAGCTCCTCGAACGACTCGCCTACGTCGTTCTCGACGATCGTGCCGCCCGCGAACGTCTCGCCGGAGGTCGAGGGAGCGGTCCGCGCGATCGTGCCGCCCGATCCGTCGGGTATCAGGTCGGCGCTCGTTCCCTGGGGTCCTGCGGAGGCTTGCGCAGCCCCGCCCTGCTCGTCAGCCATATCGGTAGCCTCTTCTTTCCGGGTCCCTTACACGACAAATGACCCCCTGGAAGGGGGCCACAGGAGTATAGGCGGTGGGGCGTCGGCGATGCGGGGACGCGCCTAGGGCCGGGTGGCACGAGCTAACGCCTGTGCCCCCCGGCCCCAAGAAGTGCGGTAAGTCCTAGCTCCAGCTACGACCGAGCTTCCCGGTCTCGACACGGATGTCGATCACTTCGCACCTCCTCCTCGAGCCTCCCAATTGCTCAGTGCAGTGACACTGTCAAATACGACTTGCCTCCACAAGGCACGTGCGGGCCATTCTTGAGTACGCAGTTCTGACTATCTTGCGCATGGTCCAGGCGGGCCGTCTCGACGAGCGCGCGCGTCTGCCTGCGCGGACCGTGCGGGGATGGCGGTCGAGGGGG
>DATADL010000228.1:0-4304 GCA_036258555.1 Actinomycetota bacterium
CGGCGCCCACGGTCGCGTGGCTCGTCGTCTCGCGGCCGCAGGTGGTCCGGCTCGCGCCGGTGGCGCTCCTGGGCGTCGTCGCCGGCGCGGCACCGTGGCTCGTGCACAACCTGCGCAACGACTGGGCCGGGCTGCAAGCGCCGCCCACGGGGTTCCCCGGAAACGACTACGCCTATCACGTCGAGATCTTCTTCACCGAGGCGCTTCCGCGCGCGCTGGGCCTGCGCCTGCCCGACGACTGGCTTCCTCCAGTGGGGGCCCAGGTCGTGTACGTCGCGCTGCTCGGGCTCTTCGTCTACGCGGCCGTCCGGCTGCGCGGGAACGCGCGGCTGCTCGTCGTAGTCGGGCTCGCGTACCCGTTCCTGTTCGCGCTGTCGCCGTTCTCGTGGTACGTCGAGCACCCCCGCTATCTGTACTTCCTCGCGCCGGTGCCGGCGCTGCTGCTCGGGCGGGCGCTGGCGAAGGTCCCGGCGGCGGCCGCGGTCGCGGCCTTTGCGGCCGTGCTGGCGCTCACGACCGTGGCGCTCGCGTCGGTGAACCGCGACAACCGCCTGATCCCGCCCGCGCCGGAGATCCGCTCGCCGCTGCCGGTGACCCCCTTGGTGGAGTACCTCGAGGAGGAGGAGATCGAGGCCGCGTGGGCGACGTACTGGCTCGCGTACCGGCTCACGTTCGAGAGCGGCGAGGACGTGATCGTCACGCCGTTCCCGTTCTCCGGCATCGTGCGCAACCCGGAGTACGCGGACTACGTCCGCAACCACCCGTCGGCGGCCTACGTGTTCCTGGACGAGTCGTCGACGGACGACGCCTTCGCGTCGGCGCTCGAGGGCATGGGGATCGGCTTCGAGCGGACGGAGGTAGAGGGATTCGTGGTGTACGAGCCGCGCGAGGACGTGGACCCGGAGGAGATCGCGGGCCTCCAGTAGCAACCGTGGTCGCAAGCTCCCGGATTCCGGGAGTTCGCGACCGAGGATGCGCGTGCTCAGGGCCTGCGCGCCACCAGCATCAGCTCCGGGTGGTCCAGGTCCGGCTCCCGTTTCCCGAACGCTCCGGGCTCGCACGCCCATACGTGCTCGGGCACCAGACCGACGCCCAGCGCCATCAGGCGAAGCTCCCTCGGCGTGTACACGCTCGTCCACAGGTCGACCTCGTGATCGGCGCCGTCCTCGTCCTTGACCGTCGTCCGTTCGTGCACGACACCGGCGTCCGCGTCGAACGTCGCACCGTCGCGCGGGTGCGAGGCCTCGTACAGCGCGCTGAACGCCGTGACGACGACGCGGCCCCCTCGCCGCACGGCCTCCGCCATCCGCTTCAGCACCGTCGAGTCGTCGCCCGCCATCAACCCGAACGCTCCCTGACAGATCGAGACGACCGCGTCGAACTCGTCGTCGAACGGCATCTGGCGAGCGTCGACGTGGAAGAAGGCCGCGCCGACGCCGGCGGCCCGCGCGGCGCCCGCCGCGAGGTCGAGGAACCTCCGCGAGACGTCCACCCCGGTGACCGCGAGCCCCGCCTCCGCGAGGGGGACCGAGTGACGGCCCGGTCCGCAGCCGACGTCGAGGACCCGGCTCCCCCGCGGCAGCCCCAGCAGGTCGACGAGGAACGCCACCTCCTGAGCGGTCCCCTTCGTGAAGCTGTACCGCAGGTACGCCTCACCCAGCAGGTCCCCGACGCTCTCGAAGTACGGCTCACCGGGGTGCGGCCTCGAAGCCGTCACTCCACGGTCTTCTTCTCGCGCGGGGGCAGCTTCTCGCCGGCCGGCTCGATCCCGTTGTCGCGCGCCCACGCGTCGAGCCGGGCGAAGGCCTCGTCCTGCGAGAGTGGCCCGTCGTCCAGGCGCACCTCGAGCATGTGGGCGCGCGCCTTCCCGACAACGGGCCCCTGCGGGACGCCGAGGTAGCTCATGATCTGGAACCCGTCGAGGTCGGGCCGGATCCTCTCGAGCTCTTCCCTCGCCGCTAGGTCGGCGATCCGTTCCTCGAGGTCGTCCATGCGAGCCGCGAGCCGCTTCGCCTTCGCCGCGTCCCGCGTGGTGCAGTCGGCTCGCACCAGCGCGTTCAGGGTGCCGAGCAGCGGGCCCGCGTCGCGCACGTAGCGCCTCACCGCCGAGTCGGTCCATCCGAGCCGGTAGGTGTGGAAGCGGTGGTGCAGGTAGATGACCGTCCGCACCTGGTCGACGACCTCGTTCGGGAACCGCAGCGCGCGCAGCCGCTCCTCTGCCATCTTGGCTCCGACGACCTCGTGGTGGTGGAACGTCACGCCCTCGGGCCCTATCCGGCGAGTCTTCGGCTTGCCGATGTCGTGCAGCAGCGCGGCGAGACGCAGCACGAGCACCGCGGGCGTCCGCTCGACTACCGCGAGAGTGTGGCGGAACACGTCCTTGTGCCGGTGGACGGGGTCCTGCTCGAGCTTCAGGGCCGACAGCTCCGGAAGGAAGAGGTCGGTCAGCCCGGTGCGGTCGGCGAGCTCGAGGGACCGGCCGGGGGCGGCACCCACGAGGAGCTTCGACAGCTCGTCGCGGATGCGCTCGGCCGAGACGGTCGCCAGCTGGTCGCGCAGCCGTCCGATCGACTCCAGGACCTCGGGGGCGATCTGGAAGTCGAGCTGAGACGCGAACCGGAACGCGCGCAGCATCCGCAGCGGGTCGTCGGAGAACGAGTCGTCGGGGTCGACGGGTGTGCGCAGGAGCTTCTTCGCGAGGTCGTCCTTCCCGTCGAAGGGGTCGACCGCGGTCTTCGCCGGAAGGCGGATCGCCATCGCGTTGACGGTGAAGTCCCGCCGTGACAGGTCGGTGGCGATGTCCGCGGCGAACTTCACCTCCGGATGGCGCGACGAGGGTTGGTAGACCTCGGTCCGGAACGTCGTGATCTCCATGTGGACGCCGGCGATCTCGGCCCCCACGGTGCCGAACTCGCGTCCTTGCAGCCAGAGGTTGTCGGCCAGCGGCTTCACGACCGCGAGCGTCTCGTCGGGCGTGGCATCGGTCGCGAAGTCGAGGTCGGCATGCGACCGGCCAAGAAGCGCGTCGCGCACCGGTCCGCCCACGACGTAGAGCTCGTGTCCCGCCTTCTCGAAGTGCGCGGCGAGGTCCATCACGGGCGAACCCTCGGCGAGGAGCTCGCTCAAGCTGGGCAGGGGCATCGCCCTCACCCTACGAGACGGGCTGCAGACCCTCCTGCCGCAGGGCGATCGTGAAGTCGTGGCTGTTCGTCGCCGCACGCATCGCGTCGTCGAGAGTCACGAGACCCGACCGGTACAGGGACAGCAGCGCCTGGTCGAACGTCTGCATCCCGTAGAAGGACGACTCGGCCACGATGTCGTGGATCATGTGCGTCTGCTCCGGGTTCAGGATCAGGTCGTGGATGCGCCCGTTCATGACGAGCACCTCCACCGCCGGGATCCGCCCCCGCTCGTCGAGGCGAGGGATGAGCCGCTGCGACACGATGCCCTTCAGCGACGCCGCGAGCGACACCCGTACCTGCTTCTGCTGGTGCGGAGGGAAGAAGTCGATGATGCGGTTGACGGTCTCGGACACGTCGGTCGTGTGCAGCGTGGAGATGACGAAGTGCCCGGTCTCGGCCGCCTGCAGCGCGGCCCGCACGGTCTCCGGGTCGCGGATCTCGCCCACGAAGATCACGTCGGGGTCCTGGCGCATCGCCGCGCGCAGCGCGGTCGCGAAGTCCGCCGTGTCGTGGCCGATCTCCCGCTGGTTCACGATCGCCATCCGGTCCGGGTGGAGGATCTCGATCGGGTCCTCGATGGTGAGAACGTGACAGGAGCGCGTGGCGTTGATGTGGTTGATGATCGCCCCGGTCGTGGTCGTCTTGCCCGACGACGTCGGCCCGGTCACGAGCAGCATCCCGCGGTGTTCGTCGGCGAGCTGCTTGACGACGGGCGGGAGCCCGAGGGTCTCGAACGCAGGGCTACCGGGAAGGACCCGGCGGCACGCGATGCCGAGCGACCCTCGCTGGCGGAAGACGTTCACCCGGAACCGGCCGAGGCCGTGCTCCGAGTACGCGAAGTCGACCTCGCCCTTCTCCTTGAACTGCCGCGCTTGCTCGTCGTTCATGAGCTCCATCGCGGCCCGCTCGCAGTCGGGCGCCGTCATCGCCGGGAAGTCCGTCCGGACGAGGTGGCCGTTGATCCTGACGTAGGGAGGGCCGCCCGCCTTGACGTGCAGGTCGGAGCCCTTCTTGTCGACTACGTAGCGCAAGAAGTCGTGGACGCTGGCCATGTCGGTGGGATCGGTCCTTAGGTGGTCGCGGGCGGGGAAAGTTCCTGACGGATACACCTTCGGCATCCCC
>DATADL010000229.1:0-7766 GCA_036258555.1 Actinomycetota bacterium
TCGCGTTCGTCTACGGCGCGGGCCTGGCCGAATGGCACGAGGACGTTCAACTCTCCGAAAGGTTCGGCGCCGAGTGGATCTCTTACCGGCGCGCGGTCCGACCCTGGGTCCCCACTCTCCGACCAGCCATCCACGAAGGGGCGACTCTGCTCGTCGCCTATTCGTGCGGCACCTGCAGCTCGGTAGGACGCTGGTTCCTGGCCCGGCAACCGGTGGGACTGACGATCGCGCCGGCCGAGGACGCGAACGATCCTGAGCTACGGCGTGTCACGTACGTGCCGGCGCACGGACCGGCGCACCACGGTGTGCTCGCCATCGCCCGGGCTCTCGAGCACGTCCACCTCGGCTGGGCGATTGCCGGATGGTTCCTGGCGATGCCCGTGGTCTCTCATTTCGCGCAGCTCGTAGTCGACGTGTTCGGACCGTCCCCTCAGGTCGTGGCGGGACGGCCTTACGACGCGAGCGCGTGCTCGATGGATCATCGTGACGCCCCACACGTACGAGCCTTCTCGTAGTGGAGCGCGGAATGGATGCGACCGTCACGGATGGCGAGGTGGTCCAGCTCGATACCCGCTACCGAGACGCACTCGGCCAGGTATTCCTGTGCTGAACATTCCATCGTCGTTCGGGTGTCTTCAGGAGCCAGGCCGCCATCTTGCGCGCGGACTCCTCGTCGCTCACGTCGGGGTCGGCGTCGAGCCGTAGGACTACCTGGCCGTTCGGGACCCTGAGCTCGACCTGAACGCCGTTCTCGTCGTCCCCCTCGGGCGCGACCCATCCGATCGTGTATCCCAACGCCTCGAAGTGGGAGTGAGCGGTTACGAGCTCGCTTCTCAGCAGCCTCGCTCGGCGTCGCCGGCGCGTCTCCCAACTCCTGTCCTCGGAAGCCCTTCGCACGGCCTCGCCGTACTGGACGGCGTCGAACTCGAGGTCGGGGACGGGCTGCCTGGCGCCGCCGTCCGGCTCTGCGTCGACGAGCGGCCGCGCATACACGCCCGTGTAGTCGCGGAAGTCGGTCCACCGTACGAGGGCAGCATCCCGAGTGATCAGGCAGGCGGCGCATCCGCAGCCGGGCTCACCGCAGGAACATCGGTAGACGGCGACCCGCCGCGGAGGATCCTGCGGAACGAGCGGGGCGCCGCGACCGAAGATGTCGTCCGGATCGAAGCCCCGGAAGCCCGTCGCCCTGCCTATTACGTCTTCCCCGTCGACGAGGATCGTCACGCTCGGCCAGTCGGCTGTGGAGTCTCCAACCACCTCTACACGGAATCCGAGCTCTCTGACGGCCATGGTCCGAGCCTATGAACTTGGTCCCACATCTGGGCCACGTGCGATCCCAGCACCGCCCACCTTCTAGCCGCAGGACGGTCTCGAAACCCCTGGTTCATCGCTCACCCGTGTTCAGCGGCATCCGATGTGGTCCGCGAGGGGTCCGCGGGGGGTTCGCGCGTGAAAGGCAGGAAGCAAACTGTTCTTGGGTGACCACGCGTCGAACGTGGCGAGGCTGCAAGCAACCTAAGCCCACCGATAGGGTCGCGGCGTGCCGCCCGAGGTCCAACGGACGAACGTCGACGGAGTCGAGACCCTGTGGGCCGACGCGCCCGGGCCGTTGGAGGCCACGCTGACGTTCCGGGTCGGCGCCGTCGACGAGTCTTTGTACACCCGGGGCATAACCACCCTGGCGGCGCGGCTTGCCCTCCAGGGATTCGACGGCGTCACCCGCGGCTTGGGCGTGTCCGGCTATCTGCATACGACGGCCTTCAATGCCGTGGGCGATGCGGCCGAGGTGCTGTCCTTCCTCCGACACGTCTCGCAGACGCTGTCGCGGCCCCCGATGGAGCGCCTCGAGGCAGCGCGCGAGGTCGCACTCGTGCACGACCGCTTCTACCACCCGAGCGTGGAGGACGGTCTCCTCTCCGCACGCTTCGGCCCCCGGGGGCCGGGTCTGTACGGTTACCGGCATCTCGGCCTCCATCACGCCGATGCCGACGCGGTCTCGACGGTCATCGAGCGTTACTTCCGCAGGGAGAACGCGCTGCTCACGCTCAACAAGCCCCCTCCGGCAGGGCTCTCGGTCGCGGTCGCGGGAGGCGGGACGGAGCAGCCGATCCCGAGGCTCGATCCGCTGCCCCTCGACTTGCCGGGGTGGTGTGAGTTCGGACAGGAAGACGTCTGCGTGTCGTCCCTGCAACGAGTCACCCGCGGTTCGGCCTATCTCCACGGGATCGTGGCCGCGCGTCTGAACGACAAGCTGCACGGCAGCGAGTCCGAATCGGTGCGTAGCGGTTACGGGCCGCTGGGGCACGGGCTCGTCCACATATCGATCGAGGCCAGAGCCGAGGAACCCCGTCTCGCAGAGGCGCGCGACGTCCTCATCGCCACGGTCGACGACCTGGCGGCCTGGGGGCCGCGCACCGAGGAGGTCGCGGCCGTCACTGCCGCGCGGCGTTATCGATGGGCCGGCGACTTCGACTCCTACTCCCGGCTGCTCGGCCGGAAGGCCTACCTCCGCCAGTTGCGCGAGAGCGACGCGGACGATCCTCCGCCGGGCCCGGACGACGTCCAGGAGGCCGCGGGGGACCTCTCGCGCAATGCCCTTTACGCCGTTCCGAAGCGCATGGCGATGCCCGTGACGATCGCCGCCGTGGCGCGTTCGTCCGCGCACACCGTGGAGGGGCGGACCTACCTGCCCACCGGGGACGGCGACTCTGACGCGCGCCTGACGGTGGGCCCCGAAGGGGTAACCCTTACGCTTCGCGGCCGCCGGTCGACGGTCCTGTTCCGGCACTGCGAGGCGATGGAGCAGTGGGAGGACGGCGTGCGGGCGCTGTACGGCTCCGACGGGTTCGCGCTCAGGATAGACCCCCGCCTCTGGGCCGACGGGGCGTCCGCGGTGGCCGCGGTCGATGCCGGCGCGGGGGGTGTCGCGATCCGCATGCTGCCGGACCCTCCCAAGGTGGACTATCTGGGGCCGGAACGGAGCCGCGGAGCTGGATAGCACGTCTCTTCCGCGGGTAGTCGTCAAAGGGGTGTGAGGCCGCGCTTTTCCCGGGATAGGACGTTTCCTCGTCGTCGCCGAGTCTGTGAAACCAGGCCGCGGCGGAGGTGCAGCGCGCGACGCCGCTCGATCGAGGCGATCGTAAGACATCGTCATGCACGATCGATGAACGCGTTGTGTCACCGCGCGCGTTGGGTGTTGCGCCCTACGAGGCGCACGAGCCGCCGGCTCCCGTCCTGGAGAAGGCGACGGCTCCCGGCGCGCCAGAGCCGACCGCCGTAAGATGGCCGTTCGCCCACTTCTATGGGACGAGGGGGAGTCATGCGCAAGACCGCAATCCTCGCGGTCGTGAGCCTCGTAGCGGGGCTCGCCATCGTGAACGCGAGCGCTCCGGTACAGGCCACACCGGTCGCCACCGACAGCGAGAGCTATCAGACGCTGGGCCGGGTCTTCCCGGATCCGCACGCGTGCCGGGCCGACGGCTCGCCGTGGGCAAAGGGCACCGTCTGCGCCGTCGACTTCATCCAGTACCAGGAGCTCCTCGACGGCCTCGATTTCCTCGACGAGACGTTCCCGGGCTTCGTCGAGGTCTACACGCTGCACGAGGATTTCAAGTGCAACGGGAAGCCGGCCGAGTCGAAGGCGGCGGCCTGCGACGCCTTTCGATCCGCGGGGGTCCCTCGAACCGTCCAAGGAACCAACACTTCCGAGCGCGACCGGTTGCCGCTGAAGATGGTCCGGATCACCGACGAATCTGTCCCCGACAAGGGAAAGAAGTACTTCGTCTTCCCGTTGTCGATCCACGGCATCGAGCGGGCGGGCGCCGAGGGCGGCACGCGGGCGGTCGAAGACCTCGCCACCTGGGGTGCGTGCGAGAAGAAGACCGCGCCCGACTACGTCGATTGCGAACACGAGGACAACGAAGCACCGCATCCGTTGCTCGAGGCGACACCGGAGAAGTCCGTAACTGCAGGCGCGGCACTAAGGCGTTCGGCGATCTACTTCATCTGGCCGAACCCCGACGGATGGCGCCGGGGCGACCGCGAGAACGGCATCGCGTTCTACCAGCGCTACAACGGGAACGGCGTGGACCTCAACCGAGACTGGCCGGAACAGGGGTGGACGTACCTTCCGTACACGCCCTGGTCCGAACCCGAGTCGCGCGCCTTCGGCCGTGTCCTCCAGGCCATCGGACCTCACGACTCGCGCGGTCGCCCGAAGTGGACGGGGGGCATCGATCTGCACGGGATGGTCGACGCGAAGGCGTTCTCGTTCACGTTGCTCGGCGGCACTCAACGCGACTACGGGAAGGATCAACGCGTCCTGCAGACGGTCAAGGGTGCGTGGGCGGACGCAGAGGCCAGGCTCGCGTACTCACCGCGCATCAAGCCGAACGACGCCCCGGAGCAAGACCCTCGCCAGTACGGCGTGCAGTGGGGGACCATCTGGGACACGATCGACTACACGGTCACCGGCGCCTTCGGCAACTGGATCGACTCGCCGATGGGTCTGAACGGCGACGGGATCGACAACGAGATGGCCTTCTCCCACCTCAGCAACTGCGGAGTGGGCTCGTGCTTCGACCAGGACATCGAGCAGCTGCACGTCGACGGCAACAAGTCCTTGATCTACTCGATGATCAACTACTCGCTCAAGCGTGAGGATCAGACGTTCGAGACGAAGGGCCGCGTCGGCTACGTGCACAACCCCGGCTTCGTCAAGGAACGCGCCAAGAAGATCGCGTCGGGCGCTGCGAAATTGCGCAAGCTCCCGCAGCAGGACCCGATCGAAGACGTCGTCCTCGACCAATCCAACGAGTTCACCTACGAGTTCGAGGTCGAAGGGCCCCCGAAGGTCTACAACGGCGGCATCGAAGTCGTGATCACGTGCACGAACCTCCAGGGGGTCAGTCCTTGCTCGGCCGGCCAGGCCCACCTCGAGAAGCAGGGCGGCTCGGAGCACCCCGGCGAGGAGCAGAACGACGAGGAATGGGAGACCGTCAACAGCTACAACGGCGGCGGCGCCGACGCCTACATGCCCGGCGGGCAGGCGCTGCACGGGAACTACCCCGAGCCGGGCTTGTGGCGGATCCGGATCGAGGGCGGCCAGGCGGGCTTCGGCTTCGAGGCCGACATCTCGTTCTCCGACGAGGCGGCGTGGCCGGACCCGGGCCAGAAGGCTTTCAAGGCGTCGTCGATGCGCTTCTGGCAGTCGCTGAAGAAGTACGCGAAGCCGCGGATCGGGAAGTTGACCGTGCGTCAGATCCGCACGACGAAGCGCTGGCAGCGGCGATACGACACGATCGTCATCACGAACCGCGTGTACCCGGGCATCGGGCGCAAGCTGCGCAAGTGGGTCGCGAGACACGACGGCAACCTGGTCCTGACCGACAAGGCGCTCAAGATGCTGTGGCGCGGGCTGAGAGTCGTCCCGAGATCCGCCTCACGCGCAGACCCGGACGTCGTAGAGCGGAGCGTGCAGAGGGTCGGTGTGTACGCCGGCTACGTCAACTTCGCGACGGCGGAGAAGGCGGTCACCTACGACGATCCACTCGCGCGCAAGATCAACCAACCCGGCGCCGCCGAGGGCCGCTCGTGCGCGGCGAAGCAATCGGGGATCGTGAGAGCGGAGGCTTGTACGACCACCGACATCCTGCATCGCCGGCAGACGTACGAACCGGTCCCACTCGGGTACAGCCTGAACGAAGGCGGCGCGCCGCTGTGGTACGTGCTGCAGAGCGCCTTCGAAAGGGCGCCGGGCAAACAGCGCGCGGTCGCGACCGGGCAGGCGCAGGACGAGGTGACCGTGGGAGAGATCAAGCTCAAGGGTGGGCGCATTCGCTTCGTCGGGGCGCTGTTGCCCGATCCGACGAAGAAGTACTACCACCCGTACGGGCTGTCGGACTACGCGCTCACGTGGGCCGGGTACCAGCTCCTGCAGAACCTCGTCCAGTGGAAGAGCTAGACGCCACGACGACTCGATCCGGCTGACCAGACCACGCTCAAGAGAGCGGGCGGCCGCCGCGGTGCTCGAGCCGGTATTCCGGCGCGGCCGGTCGGACCTCGATCTCGAGCGCTTCGAAGCGGATGCCGAGCTCACCCTCGGGCCAGAGCAGGAAACGGTGCTCGACGAGCCCGTCGTGTAGGTCCACCTCGTCGTGGAGCACTTCCAGGGCCTCGTCGGACAGCCACGTCTCGGCTTCCGCACGCGTCGCGCCGAAGAGCTCCGCGCCCGAGTACGTAAGTGCCACCCGGACGTATCCGCAAGCCGCGTCTCCCGCGTAGAGATGGAGCCGGACGACCCCGTCCCCGTCGTCGAAGTCCCAGGCCAGCACGTAGGCGTCGTGGAGATCGAGCTCCGTGAGGCGTCGGACGGCGGCGGGAAGCTCCGGCCGGATCTCCTGCAGGCGCCGGCGGTACTCGTCTGCATTGCCTTCCCCGTCGCCGGCCCACCATCCGCGGGTTAGCCACCTCATGACCATCCCGGCGATGGTCGCACGCGCGCCGCGACCGGGGGAGCGGCGGCGCGATGCGGACCAACCTCGCACGCGCTCCCATTTCGCGCGCCGTCTTGCGGAAAGTGCTTACGCCGAACGGGGCGAGACCACGGTCACGGTCTCCTACCTTGTTCGGAGACAGTGCAACCACGGCTCGGCAGCGGGCAGCCTTCGCCGGGAGAGGCAGCCATGACACCGACCTGACACCTCCTCGATCCCCGACAATCCGCCCCGCCCGGGCGCGGACACACGACCGACACGAAGGGAAGGCGCGAGATGGACCTTCGAAGAACAGCACGCATCACGGGCATCCTCTTCATCCTGACGTTCGTCACGAGCATCGCCGCGCGGTTGATGTTCATCGACGGGCTGGGCGGCTCGTGGGAGGACCTGCACTTCACCGGCACGACCTCCGAGACGACGATGTACCTGGCCGCCGTCTTCGAGTTCGCGCTCATCGTCACCAACATCGGGACCGCCGTGGTCCTGTACCCGGTCGTCAAGCGGCACAGCGAAGGGCTCGCGCTCGGCTACGTCACCGCGCGCATCATGGAGTCCGCCTTCATCATGGTCGGCCTCCTCAGCCTCCTTGCGGCCGTGACGTTGACGCAGGACCTCGCGGGCGCCGGGGCCGCGGAGGCCGCGTCGATGATGACGACCGGCGAGACGCTCGTGTCGACCTACGAGTGGTCGTTCCTGTTCGGTCCCGGCCTCGTCGTCGGCTTCGGGAACGGCTTGATCCTGGGCTACCTGATGTACCGGTCCGAGCTCGTCCCCCGCCGCATGGCGATGTTGGGTCTCGTCGGGGGACCGCTGCTCATCGTGGCGTTCCTCGGCGTGTTGTTCGACGTCTTCGAGATGGGATCCGCCGCGCAGGCGCTCCTGATGGTCCCCGAGATCATCTGGGAAGCGTCGTTCGGGATCTACCTCACCGTGAAGGGTTTCAAGTCGACGAGGACGGTCGCGGCAGAGCCCGCGCCGGCCTCGCCCGAGCCGAGCATGGCCACGGCCTGACACCCGCCTCTGTCCGAAAGCGAGGAGCTCGAAAAGTGAAAGCGATCGCCCAGGAGGAGTTCGGTCCGCCCGAGACCCTCCGGCTCAGCGACGTCGAGGTGCCCGCGGTGGGGGACGACGAGGTGCTCGTGCGCGTGCACGCGGCGTCCCCCAACCCGTGGGACTGGCACTTCATGCGCGGGCTGCCGTACATCTCCCGGATGCAGGCGGGGTGGCGCAAGCCCAAGAACCCGGTGCGCGGCGGCGACCACGCGGGCG
>DATADL010000230.1:0-5201 GCA_036258555.1 Actinomycetota bacterium
GATATGACCCCGACAACGAGTACTGGCCCGAAGGAGCGGGATGGGAGCCGAAGGAGCCCCAGCTCGAATCCGCGGTGCTCTCCTTGATCTATGACGAGGGCTATCGCCAGACAGCTGAGTTCGAAGGCGCTGAGATTGTCGCTCTGGCCTACACGGGATTGCTCGCGCGAGAGCTCACACGGCACTACAAGGAGCAATCAGGGATTGAGAAGGTCGGGGCTTGTTTCGGCTATGACAGTGGCGACGTGATTCACCTGGGTTGGCTCTGATCGACCGTCTTTGGTCCACACCTGGTCCACACTTCATCGCGAAATGCGGGTCATGAGCGCGAAAGAGCGACAAACGAAAACCTAGTCTGACCTGCGGAAAAGCTCTAACTGGTCGGGATTCGCTTCCCGCTCATTGGCTCTTACAACGAGCGGCTGCCCAGCTTGACCCGGGCGGTTAGCTCAGCGGGAGAGCGCTCGGCTTACACCCGAGAGGTCGGCGGTTCGATCCCGTCACCGCCCACGAGAACACTGCGCGATCGGATAAATCGCGGGCGGTGTTGGTCCGCGGCAGGTCCGCGACCGATCACCCGCGATCAGGGTGGACGGCGGCAAGTGTTCACCTGCTGTACATCGACCAGACCGGGACGCGGGTAACGGGTTGGAGATCAGCCGTGACATCTTCGTCACGCGGGCGGGCGTCAGTTACGAGGGCGGCGCGCGGTATCGTGGCGCACACGCCGGCGAAGGGGAGTTCGTGCGCGCGAGGCTCGTTCTGTTCATTGCAGCCGCGGTCGTGTTCGCGCCGGGCTGGCATACGGGTAGCGACCGCCGCGCCCCGGATGCCGGGGTCTCTGTCGCCGGGCGCATTCTTGCTCCAACGGTCGAGGAGGCGAACGTTGCCTCGGACCCCAACGCCGCGAAGGCATCCAAGCGCTTAGATCGCTCAAAACCACGGCTCGATCTCTCTAAGGTCGTCGCGTGGACTTCCAGGACTTCGCCACATTCTTCTCCTGATCAACTGTGGTCGGCCGCCGTCGCAGCCGTCGTCCTCGCAGTCGCCGGGCGCCGATCCTCGACGAGGGCACCCCGCGCCCCTCCGCGCGTCCTGACCGTCTAGGTCGGATCGCCGCGCGTCCGGGCGCGGCTCGTGCTGGAGGTGCCTCTTGTCTCGGAAACTCGTTTGGCGCGCTCTCGCGGTCGCCGCCGTTATCGGCGGGGCCGTGAGCGTCGTTGCGACGCGCCCGGCTCGCCTTGGATTGGACTTGCGCGGCGGCACGCAGATCGTCCTCGAAGCGCAGGACACGCCGCAGCAGCAGGTCGACGAAGACACGATGAGTCGGACTCTCGAAGTATTGCGGCGGCGCGTCGACCAGCTAGGCGTCTCGGAGCCGAACGTGCAGAGCTCCGGGGCGGCTCGCATCATCATCGAGCTCCCCGGAGTCACGGATCCCGAGGAGGCTCTCGACGTCATCGGTCGCACCGCTCAATTGACTTTCCATGCGGTCGAGGGCGTGGAGCGTCGACGAGGCGGCGCGAACGGGAGTGACGACTTGGTGTTGCCCGACGAAGGCGGGGCCCTTCTTCGCCTGGCGCCGCCCGCGCTCACCGGCGACGGAGTCGGCGAAGCCGAGGCGGTCCCTGAAGGCTCCAACTGGTTCGTCAGCGTCACCTTTCGCGAGGACGGTGAGTCGAGCTGGGAGCAGGTAACCGGAGAAGCCGCGTGCGCGCCGGCGGGTGCGCCCCAGCGTCGCGTTGCGATCGTCCTCGACGAGAAGGTCATCTCGAGCCCGGAGGTCGACCCCAGCATCCAGTGCAATGACGGGATCAGTGGAGGACCGACTTCGATAACCGGCGGCTTCACGGAGCAAGAGGCGAAGGACCTTGCCCTGTTGATCCGGGCCGGCGCACTTCCCGTCCCCGTCGAGGTCGTCGAGCAGAGGACCGTCGGGCCGACCCTGGGCGACGCCGCGGTGCGCGCCAGCGTCGAGGCGGCGCTCATCGGCGGGCTGCTCACGGTCGCGTACGTGGTCGCCTATTACCGGTTGCTCGGAGCGCTCGCCGCTGTGGCGTTGATCGCGTACGGGCTCTTGTCGTACGCGGTCCTGCTGATGATCGGAGCCACCCTGACCTTGCCAGGGATCGCGGGGTTCGTGCTAGCGATCGGGATGGCCGTGGACGCAAACGTCCTTGTGTTCGAGCGAGGCAAGGAGGAGTTCGCCGCCGGCAAGAGGGTGCGTCCCGCGGTGCTGGCGGGGTTCCAAAAGGCGTGGAGCGCTATCGCCGACTCGAACGCGACGACGCTGCTCGCGGCCCTGATCCTCTTCTACTTCGCGGCCGGTGCGGTCCGCGGATTCGGGATCACGTTGAGCGTTGGCGTGATCGTTTCGATGTTCACGGCTTTGGTGGTGACTCGCCTTCTCGTCGAGGTCGTGTTGCAGAACAGGCGGCTGACGCGGCCGGGACTGCTGGGACTGACCGTGGGGGGACGCCTCAGGCGACTGCTCGGTGAGCGCCGGATCGACCTCATGTCCCGTGCGCGACTGTGGTTCGGCATCTCCGGCTTGGTCCTGATCGTTGCCGTGGCGGGCCTGTTCTCCCGCGGCCTCACGTTTGGTCTCGACTTCACTGGAGGCCGGCTGATCGAGTACGGGACCAGCGACACTGTCGACCTCGACCGCTTGCGGTCCGAGCTCGCGGCCTCCGGCTTGCCGCGCTCCGTGGTCCAGGAGACCGGCGAGGGGAACGTCGCCGTGCGAGCTGGAGAGCTCACCAAGACGGACGAGGCCGAGGTGTTGGCGGCCGTCGAGTCCGTGGGCGGTGCCGCGACTGAGGTGCGCGACGAGTTCGTCGGCCCGACCATCGGCGACGAGTTGCGTCGCAAGGCCGTCATAGCGCTCGTGATCGGCCTTGCTTCCCAGCTCCTTTATCTCGCGGTCCGGTTCCGGTGGACCTACGGCGCGTCGGCAGTGGTGGCGTTGTTCCACGACGTCGTGATCCTGCTCGGGATCTTTGCCTGGCTCGGCAAAGACGTCGACGGTGTCTTCATAGCCGCATTGCTCACGGTAATTGGCTACTCGATCAACGACTCAGTCGTTGTCTTCGATCGCATTCGCGAGCAACGAGCGCTGCGCCCGCGAGAGCCCCTGGCGGAGGTTGCCAACGAAGCATGTCTGCAAACCGTCCCGCGCACGATCAACACTGGCCTGGGAGCGTTGTTCATCCTCGTCGCGCTCTATTTCCTTGGCGGTGAGACGCTGACCGACTTCGCGCTCGCCCTCATCGTAGGGATTCTGATCGGCACGTATTCGTCGGTCTTCACGGCAGCGCCCGTCGCGGTCGCGTTCGAGCGCCTGTCGGGAGCCGACTCGGGCAATTCACCTGAGCCGACCCAGCGTTCGCAAGCGCGACGCGACGCGACGTCGGCCGCAGCGAACGACCCCTCCTCGACGACTACGAAAGGTTCGGCTCCGGCGCGGCCCCGTGCCGGGGCGGCGAGGAGAAGGAGGCGACGGAGATGATCATGGGACGTTTTTCGACACGAGCGGTTCTCTTCGGATCGGCGGCCGTGCTGCTGACGGTCGTGGTGGGCGGTGGCGCCTTCCTCGGGTGGGTCGAGAAAGTCGGGCCCACGGCGGGGATCTGGATGGCGTTCAACGTCGTAACGACGACGGGGTTTGGAAATGGTCCGGCGACTTCGCTCGGGCGCTTCCTATCGATGGGCCTGTTCGCCACCGCCGCTTTGTCCTGGTTCGGGTTTCTGCTGACTCTGATCGAGGTCGCAAACCTGCGATTCCAGCGCCGCGCGCTGATCGACGAAGCGCTTCGACCTCTGGCGCGCCGCCCCGGAAGCCGCCTCTTTCACGTCAATTGAGGATTCCATCGTGGTCGAAGGCGGTGGTCGTCGCTCCATGTCTTCTGTTCGCCTGCAGCGGTCCGGCGTTCGTCGAACGGGTCGTCCTCGTCAACGACACCGACTATTCCGTCTCGGTTGACGTCAGGGGTGAGACGGACGGGTGGCTCAGCCTCGCGACCCTCCCGTCTCACCGGTCTCGTGCCATCGGGCAGGTGATCGACCAGGGCATGACGTGGACGTTCCGATTCTCGCATGGCTACCACGACCCGTTCGAGGTCGAACTCAGCAGACGACCGCTCGCCGACGCGGATTGGCGCGTAGAGGTCCCTGCGGAGCTGGAGGCGGACTTGCGAGCCGAGGGCGTGCCACCGTCGCCCTGACCGACGAAAGGAGAGGCGATTGAGTGAGATCCACGAAGTGAAGCTTCCAGGTGTCGGCGTTCGCTACGAGTTCGAGACCGCCGAGCGCAATCGCATCGGAGTCATCTCGCATCGAACAGGTCTGCGCGAGATATACGTCTCGCGCCGCGATGATCCCGATGAGTTCAAACGTGTGTTGGGACTGTCACCCGACGACGCTCGCACGCTGGCCGAACTGCTCGGCGCCACGCGTGTGGCGCAGCAGTTGGCGGAGCTACAGCAACGCATCGAAGGTCTGGTGATCGACTGGCTGCCCGTTCGGGAAGACTCCGTCTACTCCGGGCAAACGATCGGTCAGGCCCAAATCAGATCTCGTACCGGCGTCTCTGTGGTGGCCATCGTCCGTGGGGAAGAGGCGGTTCCCGCCCCGGGGCCCGACGAGAGACTCGACAGCGGGGACTATCTCGTCGTCGTCGGAACGGCGCGGGGCGTCGAAAAGGTCGTCGAGCTGCTGCGCGTCGGATAGCCGATGGAGCACCCCGAGATCCTTGTCGAGCTCGGCGCCATCCTGCTGGGATTGGCAGTGCTGTCGCGGCTTGCCGCCCGGATCGGGATGCCCACCATCCCGCTGTACCTGACTGCCGGACTCGCCTTCGGCAAGGGCGGGATCCTCCCGCTCGTAACCGCGGAGGAGTTCGTGCAGGTGGGCGCGGAGATCGGACTCATCCTGCTCCTTTTCATGCTCGGGCTCGAGTACACCGCACGGGAGCTCACGACGACATTGCGCACCCAGGCGTCGGTCGGCGGAATCGACTTCCTGCTGAACTTCACGCCCGGACTCGTCGCGGGGCTCGTCCTAGGGTGGGGGATGGTGCTGGCGATCGTGCTGGGGGGTGTGACGTACGTCTCTTCTTCCGGGATCGTCGCGAAGATATTGTCCGATCAGGGGTGGACCGGCAACCGCGAGACACCGGCGGTGCTCTCGGCTCTCGTTATCGA
>DATADL010000231.1:0-6610 GCA_036258555.1 Actinomycetota bacterium
GCACGAGGATCTCGTACGCCAGTACCTGCGCGAGATCGGCCAGTACCCGCTGCTGACCGACGTGCAGGAGGTCGAGCTCGCGCGGACGATCGAGGAAGGCGAGAAGGCTCAGGAGAAGCTCGACGCCGGCAAGAAGCTCTCCGCCAAGCAGCGTTCCGAGCTCGAGACCGAGGCGCGTCTCGGCCGCAAGGCCAAGCGCCGCTTCATCCAGTCGAACCTCCGCCTCGTGGTCTCGATCGCGAAGAAGTACTCGGCGGCCGGGCTGCCGCTGCTCGACCTCATCCAGGAGGGCAACCTCGGGCTGATGCGGGCCGTCGAGAAGTTCGACTACCAGCGCGGGTTCAAGTTCTCGACGTACGCGACGTGGTGGATCCGCCAGGCGATCACCCGCGCGATCGCAGACAAGGCCCGGACGATCCGCATCCCGGTGCACATGGTCGAGACCCTCTACCGCGTCCGCAAGGTCCAGTCGGAGCTGCTCGAGAAGCTCGGCCGCGAGCCGACGATCGAGGAGATCGCGGAGCAGAGTGACCTCACGCCCGAGAAGGTGCGCGAGGCGTTCCGCGTGCTGCCCGAGCCGGTCTCGCTGCACGAGCCGGTCGGCGACGAGGACGCCGAGCTCGGCGACTTCATCGAGGACGAGGACGTCGAGGGCCCGTTCCAGGCGGCGGCCGTCGCGCTGCGCCAGGAGGACCTGTGGGACATGCTGGGCTCGCTGTCTGACCGCGAGCGCAAGGTGCTCGCGCTTCGGTTCGGGCTCGTGACCGGCGAGCCGCGGACGCTCGAAGAGGTCGGCAAGGAGTTCAACCTGACGCGTGAGCGGATCCGGCAGATCGAGGCGAAGGCGCTGTCCAAGCTGCGCCACCCGAGCACGCCGGGCAAGCTGCGCGACATGGTCACCATCTAGCGAGCGCGATGGTCAACACCGTCGTCCTCGCGATCTGCGACGTACACCAGATCCCCGAGGCCGCGCAGGCGATCGCCGACCTCCCCGAGGTCAGCGAGGTGTACTCGGTCGCCGGCGACTACGACCTCGTCATCATGGTGAGGGTGCGCCGCCACGAGGACCTCGCCAAGGTCGTGACCGAGGGGATCCTGCGCGTCCCGGGCGTCGAGCGAACGCAGACGCTGGTCGCGTTCAAGGTGTTCTCCCGTCACGACGTCGAGTCGCTGTTCTCGCTCGGGTTCGACGAGGGAAACGGCTCTTCGACCCTCGGCGGAGCCGAAGAGACCGTCTAGAGGAGGGCGCGGTGGACGCGCTCGTCGTTCACTATCACGAGCTCGGTCTCAAGGGCCGCAACCGCGACTTCTTCGAGCGGGCGCTCGCGCAGAACCTCAAGCGGGCGCTCCGCGGCACCGGGTACTCGAAGCTGCGGCGCGGGTTCGGCCGGATCGTCGTCGACTTCGAGCCGGAGGCGCGCGTAGACCTCGCGGCCGAGCGGGCGGCGCGCGTCTTCGGTGTCGCGTACGTCGGCGCGGGCCGGCGCGTCGAGCCGGAGATCGGAGCGATAGGCGACGTCGCCCTGGAGCTGATGCTCGCCGAGCCGTTCGAGTCGTTCCGCGTCCGGTCGCGCCGGACGCATTCCACGTGCGTGCACAAGTCGAGCGAGATCCAGGAGGTCGTCGGCGCGCGCATCAAGGAGGCCACGGGGGGGCGGGTCGACCTGCGCAACGCCGAGGCCACCGCCTGGGTCGAGCTCTTCGCGGGGGCCGGGATCGTCTACCGCAAGAGGTTGCGGGGGCCGGGCGGGCTTCCCGTCGGGACGTCGGGACGGATGCTGGCGCTGCTGTCGGGGGGCATCGACTCTCCGGTCGCGGCGTGGCGCATCGCGCTGCGCGGCGCGACCGTCGAGCTGCTCCACTTCCACGGACAGCCCTTCACGGATCCCTCGTCGACGCGGCAGGCGGCCGACCTCGCGCAGGTACTCGCGCGCTACCAGATGAGGTCCGTGCTGCATCTCGTTCCCCTCGCCGACGTGCAGCGCGAGATCGTCACGCACGCGCCGGCGAGCCTCCGCGTCGTCCTCTACCGCAGGATGATGATGCGGATCGCGGCGCGCCTCGCGGCGGACGTAGAGGCCCAGGCGCTCGTCACCGGCGACTCGTTGGGCCAGGTGGCGTCGCAGACGATAGAGAACATCCGGACGGTCGACGCCGCGGTGCCGGGAACCCAGGTGCTGCGTCCCCTCGTCGGGATGGACAAGCAGGAGATCGTGGACCTCGCCACGCGCATAGGCACCTACGAGATATCGACGCGCAAGCACCAGGACTGCTGCGTGCTGTTCGAGCCGCGCGCCCCGGCGACGAAGACGTTCCCGGACCAGGCCGCGGCGGCCGAGAGCGATCTCGACGTGGAGACGCTGGTCGGCAAGGAGTTGTCGGGGATAGAGACGCAGGTGTTCGAGCTCGAGAGCTGAGCCGGAACCATCCGCGGCGCCCGGAGGTGGTAGCGGCATGGAGACCCTTCGGGCCCCGATCCCCGCGGCCCTCCTCGTCGCGACGGCGCTCTTCCCGGCGACGGCGGCGCGCGCCGCGGACGGACCCACGTGCTTCGGGAAAAAGGCGACGATCGTCGGGACGGACCGGCGCGACGAGCTGCGCGGCACGCCCGGACCGGACGTGATCGTGGGTCTCGGCGCCGGCGACGACATCTTCGGCGGCGCGGGTGACGACCTCATCTGCGGCGCGGGGGCGCGCTCTCCGGTGCGCGACCGCGTCGACGAGCTCTACGGGGGCCCGGGCGACGACAGGCTCGACGGCAACAAGGGCGCGGACTACGCGGCCGGAGGCAGGGGACGCGACGTGCTCGTCGCCGGAGGCACCGGGGTGATCTACGGCGACGCCCTCGAAGGAGGGCCCGGCGACGACGTGCTCCGCGGGAGCACCGGCGGCGAGTACCTGGACCCCGGCGGGGGTGACGACGTCGTCGCTGGTGGCAAGGGTCGCGACACGCTGGACCTGATGTCGGCGCCGCGCGGGCTGCGAGTGCTCGTGCCGCGCGGCCGGGCGAGCGGCGAGGGCCGGGACCGGTTCACCGGGATCGACGCCGTCCGCGGGTCCGACCACGACGACTTCCTCCTCGGGGGGCCGGGCGGCGACTCGCTCGAGGGTGGTGGTGGCGACGACGTGCTGCGCGGGCGCGGGGGCAACGACTACCTCGACGTCGACAGGCTCGACGACGCCGACATCGTGGACGTCGGAGGCGGCAGGGACGTCGCGATCGGTGGCCCCGGAAACGACGGGCTCTCGGCGGGAGACGGCCCCGACCGTCTCGACGGTGGCGCCGGACGGGACCAGTTCTCCTTCTACGGCGGGGGCCGTGACGTCGTCGACGCGGGCGACGACGCCGGACAGCTGATCCAGTTCTTCCAGGGCCCGGTCGAGGTCGACCTCGCGGCGGGCAAGGCGACCATCGGGGGCGCGTCGCCGGGGACCGTCGCGTTCGACAGGATCCAGAGGGCGTACGGGTCGCCTCAGTCCGACGTGCTCGTCGGAGACGGCCGCCCCAACCTCCTCATCGGGACGCCCACCATGTACGGCGTCCAGTCCGGCGTCCCGGCGGGAGGCGACGACACGATCAGGGGCATGGGCGGAGACGACACGATCTCCGAACGCGACGGCGACAGCTCGCTCTATGGCGGCGGCGGTGACGACACCATTCAAGCGGAGGCCGGAGGGGACGCGGTGTGGGGAGGCGCGGGGGACGACGTCGTCGTGTCCGGGCCGCCGGAGCCGTACGAGTTCGCGGACGACGACGAGGTGTCGGGAGGGCCCGGGGCCGACGTCCTGACGGGCGGGATCGGCGGCGACGACCTGTCCGGTGACGGCGGCGACGACGAGATCGACGGGGACGCCGGCGACGACCGGCTCGACGGCGGTGAGGGCACGGACGACCTGGACGGCGGCGCCGGGACCGACGTCTGCCTCGACGGAGAGACGAACGAGGGATGCGAGGGGACGACCCCGGTGGGGGCCGCGGCTACAGCTTCTCGCGCAGGGCCTTCACCGTCGACGTCGCCAGCTTGCCCACGGCCTTCGCCTTCGCCGTCAGCTCCCGCGACGCCATCAGCTCCGTCACCGAACGCACCGACTGGAACGCGCTGTCCGTGTAGGGGAACCACCACAGCCGCGGCAGGGCCGGCATCGAGCTGCGCGACACGTTCACCGGCGCTACGAACTCACGGATCCCGTAACGGCCGCTGAGCCTCCCGAACCCCGACTCCCCCGTTCCCCCCCAGGGGAACCACGGATGCGCGAGCGACTCGCCGTGGAAGTTCGCGGTCACCGTGCCGGCCCGAAGGCCCGCGGCGAGGGCTTCGGCGCGGCGCCTGCTCCTGCTCCAGATCGACGCGGTCAGGTTCACGGCCTCCTCGTTCGCGCGACGCAGCGCCTCGTCCTCGTCGCGCACCCTCGTGATCGACACGACGGGTCCGAACGTCTCGTCGCTCACCACCTGCATGTCGGTCGTCACGTCCGCGAGGACGGTCGGCTCGAACCACAGCCCCTTCTCGTCGGGAGCAGAGCCACCCGCTACGACGGAGGCGCCCTTCTCGACGGCGTCCGCGACGTGACGCTTGACGGTCTCGAGCTGGGGCTCGAACGTCAGCGGCCCGACGTCGGCGCGCCGGCGCACGTGTGACAGCTTCTCGAGGAACCGCTCCTGGAACTCGTCCGCGACGGCGTCGACGACGTAGACGCGCTCTACCGACGCACACGTCTGGCCCGCGTTCATGAACGACGCCCACACGAGCCCCGACGACGTCTTCTCGAGGTCGGCGTCCGCGCAGACGATGGCCGCGTCCTTGCCGCCGAGCTCCATCACGACCGGCGTGAGGTGCCTCGCGGCGGCCTCGCAGATCTTGCGTCCGGTCGCGGGCGACCCGATGAACGAGATCTTGTCGCACGGGGCGTCGACGAGCGCGGCGCCGACGTCGCGGCCTCCCTGCACGATCGACGCGACGCCCGGCGGGAGCGGCTCCAGCAGGTCGCGGAGGACCTCGCCGCAGCGCGGCGTGACCTCCGACGGCTTGATCACGACGGCGTTCCCCGCGAAGAGCGCCGGCGCGAACGCGGCGAAGGAGTTCAGCATCGGGTAGTTCCACGGCGTGATCGCACCGATTACGCCGAACGGACGCCATTCGACGCGACCCGCGGTCCCGAGCAGCGGCGAGATGAACCGGCCGGGATGCTCCGGCCGGAGCGTCCGCGGGGCGATGCGCTCGAGATAGGCGAGCATGATCGGGAGCGGCATCACGTCCGCTGCCAGGGCTTCGGCCGGCGGCTTCCCGCACTCGGTCGAGACCGCGTCGACCATCTCGTCGATCTTGCGAGCGATGCGGTAGCGGACCTCGCGCAGGATGCGGACACGGCCCTGCGGCGGGATCGCCGCCCATTCCGGCGCCACCTTCCGCGCCTGCGCGACGACCTCGGCGACCTCGGCGACCGGAGTGGCCTCGACGGTCCCGACGACCTCGCCGGTGCGGGGATCGAACGATTGGAGCCTCTCGCCGTCCGCGACGCGCTGTGCCACGGTCTCCTCCTCCTCCCGGGGTCCGCCGCCCAGGTTACCCATCCGACGAAGGGGCTCGTCGCCCGGCGGACGCGGCGGCCGCCTCGGCCGTCTCGACGAGTATGCGCACGTCGTCCGCGCGGCCGCCGACCAGCAGCGTGAGCGCGCGCCGTCGCCTCGCCAGCAACGGCGTGGCGTTCGTGGGCCCCGCCCTGTACGACCCCACGGTGGCGCCTGCCTCCTCGGCGGTGTCGAGCAGCCAGCGGTCGGCGCGGCGCTCGCGCCAGTGGCCCTCTTCGGACACCGCGACCAGCCGGTCCTCCGAGCCCGTCTCGAGGCTCAGCCAGGCACATCCGGACAGCTCGGCTCGATGCTCCTCCAGCAGGGCCCGGACGGCGTCGCCGGTCGCGTCCGGGGCTCCCGTCGCGACCAACCAGAACCGCCCGCCCGCGAGGAGCGGCGCCACGGAGACCAGGACCTCCGCCGCGGCTCCGGCCGACGGCGCGGCGCGCGGGGGGCGGTACAGCGACAGGGTGCAGACGACGAGAGCGAGCGCGACGCCGGCGCCGCCGGCGGCGACCGCTCCGGGGAGCTTCGCCTCGGCCTCGGCGACCCACGCAACCGCGGCCCCCGCCGCGACGGCGACCATCAGGATCTGCAGCAGTAGCGACAAGGCCCTGCGCGCCCGCGCGCTCAGACGCTCGGCACGATCTGCGAGCGGCGCGACGACCACGACGTCCGGGACCGGCGCATGCCGCGCGAGCGCGACGACGTTGCCGGCGATGCACGAGGCGCGGACGAGGAGCGGCCTGCCGTCCGACTCGCGCGCGTGCAGCACGACCGAGGCCGTGCCGAGGAGGGCCGCGACCAGCGGGAGCGGAGAGACGAGCAGCGCCGCAAGGGCGGAGAGGCCGGCATAGGCCGCGAGCCACGGTGCCGACGACTCACGCGCCTCGAACGACTCGACGTGCGCCGCATACCCGACCTCGCGCAAGGCGTCGGCGACGCGCTCCGCCTCGGCGCGCTCGCGCTCGTCGAACGGGACGTCGCTCATCGCCACATTGTGGAGCCGCGAGAAAGGGCGCCGCACTCGGCGGCGCC
>DATADL010000232.1:0-6336 GCA_036258555.1 Actinomycetota bacterium
GGCGTGCTCCGGCGCCGGTGGCTTGCGCGCGGGCTCCGCTCGCTCGGCGGGAGCCTGCGGGGGCGCGGTTCGCTCGGGCGGTGCTGCCATACCCCATTGTCGCGTCTAGAGCCCGGCTGTCGATGCGTCTTCGCCCGACCATCAGGCTCCGTGGCCGAGTCGGTCCCTATTGCGCGGGTTCGGCGTCCTTGCGGCGGACGAACAGGACGCTCGGCCGGCCCCCGCCCATGTGCTTGACCTCCCACCCCGCCGTCAGCCAGGCGCGGCTGTGCATCCGCTTCGGGTCGTTGCGCCACCACGACGGGAACCGCGCGTTCGCAGGGAGCTCCTCGTCGACCAGGTCCGCGATCTCGTCGACGCCGAGCTCGATCGCGTCCTTGCCCGGCGGCTGGGCCGCCAGGAACGCCGCCAGCCGGATGTAGCTGAGCGAGCGTCGCTTGGACGAGTCTTCGGACCGGGACATGGTCAACCGAGCGTAAGGAACCGAGTTGTCCGAAGACCAGGGGGAAGCTGCTTATGTCCGTATTGTCAGTACGCGATGAGGCTGAGGAACTCGTAGCCCTGCAGGCGCTCGCGGCCCCCCAGGAAACCCAGCTCCATGATCGTCGCTATCGCCGCCACCTTCCCCCCGCACCGCTCGGTCAGCGCGGCGGTCGCCGCCGCTGTCCCGCCCGTCGCGAGCACGTCGTCGACGATCAGCACGCGTTCGCCGGGCTGCACTGCGTCGCGGTGCATCTCGAGGTGGTCGACCCCGTATTCGAGAGCGTACTCCTGCGCCTCGACCTCCCAGGGGAGCTTCCCCTGCTTGCGGACCGGGATCAGACCAGCCGTGAAGCGGTACGCGAGCGGCGCCGCGATCATGAACCCGCGGGCCTCGATCCCCACGACCTTGTCGATCTCGTCGCGGTCGAACTCGTGGGCGATCGCGTCGATCGTGTAGGCGAAGGCCCTCTTGTGCGCCAGCAGCGGCGTGATGTCCTTGAAGACGATCCCCGGCTTGGGGAAGTCCGGGATGTCCCGGATGTGCTCCTTCAGCCACTCGTGGTTGCCGGGGCTCAACGCTGCCTCCGCCGCTTCGCCTTCTTCGAGCCCGCCCGGGCGCGGGCCGGGGCGGTCGACGGCGACACCCGGTGCACGGGGGCCGGCGCGGCTCCGGCCGCGGCCTCGACCGGCGAGAGGACCTCGGCGCGCGCGGCCGCGCGCTCGGCGCTTCGCTCCATCTTCTCGCGCACGTTGCGGTAGCGAGGCTCGCGCTCCTTCATGATCGAGAGCACCGGCGTCGCGATGTACATAGACGAATACGTCCCGCCCAGGATGCCGACGAAGAGCGCGAGCGCGAGGTCCTTCAAGGTGGCGGCCCCCGCGAGCCCGGCGCCGACGAACAGCAGCGACGCGACGGGGATCAGCGTCGTGAGCGACGTGTTCAGCGACCGTGCGAACACCTGGTTCATCGCCAGGTTCGCCGCGCCCTGATACGTCATGCGGCCCGTCCCTGCGTACGCGTCCGCGTCCTCCTCGACCTTGTCGAACACGACCACGGTGTCGTAGAGGGAGTAACCGAGGATCGTCAGGATGGCGATCACGGTCGACGGCGTGACCTCGAACCCGACTAGCGAGTACACGCCGGCCGTGATCAGGAGGTCGTGCAGCAGGGCGAGGATCGCGGCGATCCCCATCTTCCAGTCGAAGCGCCACGAGATGAACGCGAGGATCACGATGACGAAGATCACGAGGGCCCGGATGGCCTTGTCGGTGATCTCGGCGCCCCACTTGCTCCCGATCCGCTGGCTGTCGGTCTCCTCGATCGTGGCGCCGACCGCCCCGCTGACCGCGTTGACGACCTCCTGCTGGACCTCGGGGTCCGCGATCTCGGCGGTCTGCACGATCACGTCGCGGTCCTGGCCGTCCGTGGACTCCTCGACCTGGATCTGCGCGTCGTCGGCCTCGAACTCGGCGAGCGCGCCGCGGACCTCCGCGATCACCTCGGCGTCGGACGCGTCACCCACCGGGCCGTCGGCCGCGATCGGGGCCTGGATCGCGACGCCGCCCTCGAACTCGATCCCGTAGTCGAAGCCCCGCACGAAGAGCGAGCCCACGCAGATCGCGAGCACGATCCCCGAGAGCGCGAACCAGATGTTGCGCTTCCCGATGAAGTCGATCCTGGTCTCGCCCCGGTAGAGGCGGACCCATGCGCTCAGGTTCATGCCGGCGCCTCCGCGGTGTCGCGCGCTCCGACCGCCGCCCCGCCGAGGTGCTTCGTCCGGCCCAGCAGCACCATCGCCGGGCGGATCAGGAAGTACGCGAGGAGCACGTCGACCGCGGTCGACAGCCCGAGCGTGAGCGCGAAGCCGCGCACCGGCCCGACGGCGAGGAAGAACAGGATGACCGCGCCGATCCCGGTGACGAAGTCCGCGACGAGGATGGTCTTGATCGCGCGATCGGATCCGCGCTGCACCGCCGCCCTCAGGCTCTTGCCCGAACGGACCTCGTCCTTCAGCCGCTCGAACGCGACGATGAACGAGTCCGCCGCGATGCCGATGGAGACGATGATCCCGGCGACCCCCGCGAGCGTCAGCGACAGCCCGTTGGTCTCGCCGAGGATGGCGAGCATCGTGTACACGAGCGCCGTGAACTGGAGGAAGCCGAGCCAGATCACGAGTCCCAGCGTCCGGTAGTAGAGCAGCACGTAGATCGCGACGAGCCCGAGGCCGACGGCGCCGGCGGTGAGCCCGGTGTTCAGCGACTCGCGGCCGAGCGTCGGCGAGACCTTACGGACCTCCTGCTGTTCGAGCGTGATCGGCAGCGCGCCCGTCGTCAGCACGAGGGCGAGGTCCTTCGCCTCGCGCTCGTTGCCGACGTCGATGGAAGTCTCGCCGCCCGCGATGCCGGTCCCGCACTCGACACCGCCCTGGGGCGAGGTCGCCGGGTCCTGCATGCCGGCGGCGGACTCGACCTTGCCGTCCAGGACGATCGCGACCTGGCTCCTGACGGTCTCGCCCTCGTCGCGCAGGCACGCGAGCTCGTCGGTGAAGTCCTCCCACAGGTCGGCGCCCTGGCCGTTCATCTCGATGCTGACCGTCCACTGGTTCGTGCCGACCGGCACGGCTTCGGCGTCCTCGACGATCGTCCCCGTGAGGCCGTTCGCGGGCTCCAGTGTGTAGAGCGTGTTGTCGTCGGGGTCGGCCGAGGGATAGACGACCTCCTTGTCGTTCACCGACGAGTCCACCTCTTCGGTGATCTCGGGGGCCCTCTTCGAGCCCGCCTGGTGAACCGCCTTCACCTGCCGGAACGTCAGCTGGGCCGTGGTGCCGATCAGCTCGAGCGCGGCCTCCTCGTCCTCGACGCCCGGGAGCTGGATCAAGACGTTCTCGTTGCCGGCGACCGAGACCTCCGGCTCCGCGACCCCGAGCGCGTCGATCCGGTCGCGGATCAGGTTGACGGTCTCGTCGAGGACGTCCGGCCGCACCTCCTCGCCCGTCGCCTGGAGGATGACGCTGATGCCGCCCTCGAGGTCGAGGCCGAGCTTCGGCGAAGCCCCCGCTGCGATCACGCCGCCGAGCCCGCCGAAGGACACGATCAGCCCCACGATGAACATGATCTTGTAGCGCCTGGTCTTCACGATCGGTCCCTCGTCTCCTGCGACGTCATAAGAGCTTGCTCCCGTTGATGTCTATCTTGAACTGGCACTCGAGGAACTCCGCCGCCCTCCTGCACATCACCATCCGCGACAGGAAGATCTCGAAGTACTCCATGACCCCCGCGAGCTCCGTGTCGATCGTCAGCTCCAGGGTGAGAGTACGCGCATCCGCGTCGACCCGCAGGAACGAGTGCTCGACGGCGTGGTTGACGCGGTCGTGGATGTCGTACAGCTGGGGGTCCTTGGCGCGCACCCGGGACCGGTGGACGTCTGACTTGTCGGCGACGATCAGGGCGGCCCCCGCCGGGTTCACGGGGTTCCCGAACTCCTCCTCGTGGTTGCCGACGGCACCGAGGACGACGCCGACCTCGCCGTAGGGCAGGCCGATGTCCCTCAGGATGTCGTAGGTGATGGCCGCCCCGGTCTGCGAGTGCATGGTCCGGGAGACGAAGTTGCCCATGTCGTGGAGGTAGCCCGCCATCGCGCCGAGCTCGGCCATGCGGTCGTCGAACCCGAGCCGGTGCAGGACGTTGTAGGCGATCTTGGCGACGAGGTTCGCGTGACGGAAGCCGTGCTCGGTGTATCCGAGCTCGCCCAGGTAGCGGTCGGCGAGGGAGATGAACGTCTGGACGCCCTCGTGCGCCTGGAGCTCGGCGAGCCCGATGGGCGAGGCCTCCTGGATCGGCTCCGGGTCCGGCGCGGGCTCGAGCGGTCGCGGCCCGGAACCCCCGGCCGCTGCGATCATGCCCCGCCGTCTCCGCTCTCCTCGACGACGTCCTCCTCGACGAGGTCCTCGGTCACGCGGCGGGCGATCGCCGACTTGACGAAGCGCAGCCGGGTGCCGGGTGAGGGCTCCAGCTCGAAGTCGTCGTCGCCGATCGCCGTGACGGTTCCGTAGAGGCCTCCGATCGTGACGATCTCGTCGCCGACGTCGACGCTTCCGATCAGCTTCTGGTGCTGCTCGACCCGCTTCTTCTGGGGCCGGATCAGCAGGAAGTAGAAGACCGCGATCAGCAACGCTAGGAATGCGACCTGGCCCAGACCCTGTTCCACCCTGTTCACTTCCTTCCCGGATTGGAGGCGTGCGGCGCCCGGCCCCACGCGAACCGAGCCGCATCCCGCGGCTCGGCCCCCATCCTACCGGCCTGCACGCTTTGCACCCGAGGCGTATGTTTCGCAGCGAGGTGGCGACGAGGCGGTGGGTCGCGGGGCTGGTCGCGGTCGTTCTGGCGATCGGGGGAGCCGCGGCCTGGCTCGTCGCCGACCTGCGCCGGGACCTCGACGCCGCCCGGCAGGAGACGAAGCTCGTAGGCCTGGCGAAGTCGGTCTCCGACGAGGACGCCGCGACGCTGCGGCGGGACCTGCGACGGACCCAGCAGCGGCTCGACGCAGCCGAAGCCCGGCTGAGAAGGGCGCGGGCCGATCTCCGGCTAGCGCGGCGACCGGAGGCCCTCGCCGAGCGCATCGCGGACCGGAGGTTCTGCTTCAACCCCTACGACGCGCGCTTCTCGGGATGGGTCCGAGGGCCGCTCGTAGCCGACGTCGACGGCGACGGGAGCAACGACCGCGTGTTCACGGTCGGACGCCCGACCCTGCTCGGCAGGTCGTGCCGCTACTTCGTCGCCGTCGAGACCCGGCACGGCGTGTACTCGACGCGCATCACCGGCGAGAGATTGTGGCTCGACGCGCCGTCGAACTTCCAGCTCTACCTCGCGCCTGTCGCGGGCGCCGACGTCGACTCCGACGGGGCGACCGAGGTCCTCGTCAAGGTCTCGCAGGGAGCCTCCACGGAGGCGGCGGTCCTGTACGCCTGGACCGACGGGGCCCTCGAGCGAGTCCGGAGAGGGGACGAGGAGACCGACGTCCTCACCTTCTCCGGCAGCCTCTGTTGCGGAGGCGCGTTCGACTGCGTCGGCGGCTATCTCGTCGAGGGCGGCTACGGACGGGTGGGGGACGGCCCCAAGTACGCGGTCACGCGCAAGACGTACCACCTCACGGGCGCGGACTTGGTCCTCGTCCGGACGGACCGGCACCGCATCCGTCACGACCGGCTGGGGCGCTTCGAGGAGTTCCGCGGCCGCGACCTGCGTGGGTGCGACGGCTACGTGAAGGGGCCGCAGCCGGAGCTTGCGTCCAGCGAAGGGCCCTTCGTCACGCGGGGCTAGGACTCGAACAGCCGCGCCGCGGCCCCCTCGGGCGGCGGCGCGCCGACGTGCGCGAACGCGGCCTCCGTCGCGACCCGGCCGCGCGGCGTGCGCCTCAGCAGCCCCAGCTGCATCAAGAAGGGCTCGTAGACGTCCTCGATCGTGTCGGGCTCCTCGCCCACCGACACCGCGAGCGTCGAGAGCCCCACGGGGCCCCCGCCGAAACGGCGCACGAGCGCGTCGAGGATCGCGCCGTCGGTCTTGTCGAGGCCCTTGTCGTCCACCTTGAAGACCTCGAGCGCGGCGCGCGCGACGTCGCCGTCGATCGTGCCGCTCGCCCGCACCTGCGCGAAGTCGCGGACCCTGCGGAGGAGCCGGTTCGCGATGCGGGGCGTTCCCCTCGAACGCCGGGCAATCTCGAGCGCCCCCTCCTCGTCGAGCGTGACGTCGAGTATCGCCGCCGACCGGCGCACGATCCTCTCGAGGTCCTCCGCCGGGTAGTAGTCGAGGCGCTCCGCGAGCTCGAACCGGCTGCGGAGCGGCCCCGTGATCAAG
>DATADL010000233.1:0-3100 GCA_036258555.1 Actinomycetota bacterium
CCGCCCGATCCCGTCGCGTGGTAGTCGTCTTCCTCGTAGCGGCCGCCGGTGATGTCGTACTTGAAGATGCGCCCCTGCCCCCGGGCCTCGTCGTAGCCGGCGAACAGCGGCACGACCGCGAGCCCCTGCATCGCCGCGGGCAGGTTCGCCCGGATCATCTGCGAGAGCTTGTTCGCCTTGCCCTCGAGCGTGAGGCGCTCGCCCTCGACCTTCTCGTAGTGCTCGAGCTCGGTCTGGAACAGACGGACCATCTCGACGGCGGGGCCGGCGGCGCCGGCGATCGCGACCGCGGACATGTCGTCGGCGGCGAAGACCTTCTCGATCGACCGGTGCGCGATCTGGAAGCCCTCCGTCGCACGCCGGTCGCCGGCGACGATGACGCCGTCGGCGAAGCGGAGGGCGAGCACGGTCGTGCCCTCGGGGGCATGGAGGGGCCCGTCGGCCTCGGCGGGGGGCAGCAGCTCGGGGCTGCGGGCCCTGAGGACCTCGGAGAACGAGGAGCCGGGGCCGTAGACGGGCATGCGGAGGATCTCGTTGGAGCCGGGCTGGTCAGGGATCATGGGGCCGAAGATAGACGATTGCCCGCCCGTCGCAGGTATCTGGCCGCCGCGCTGGCAAGGCCGGGCTGATCGTCGAGCAGCCCTATGGCCTTGTTGCACTTGCCGCACAACAGGCCTCTGATCTGTCCGGAGTTGTGGTTGTGATCGACGTGGAGTCGCTTCCCGAAATACCGTAGACAGATCGCGCAGAGATTCAGCTGCGCGAGGACGAGAAGGTCGAAGTCCTCAGCCCCGATCCCGTAGCTCTTCCGGAGATGCCGATCACGATTTCGTTCCTGAATGCGGACGCGGTTCTCGGCTCGATACCTACGCTGCCAAGCTAAATGGCGCTCCCGGTTGTCCCTCTGCCACTGGCGCGCCCGCTCCCTGGCAGGTCCAGGGTTCGCGGCGTGTCGAGCACGCTTGGCCGCGCTGTTGCAGGTCTTGCAGTCCGACCGGTAGCCGTCGCGCATGGCGGCGGCTCGGTAGAACTGTGACAGCGGCTTCGCCTGGCCACACTTCTTGCAGGTTTTCAAGGACGGCGGCTGACTACGCTATGTAGTCACTCGCCTCCTTTCTGCACATAGCTCCGAACAAACTCCTCGGCATTCGCCTCCAGGACCTCGTCTATCTCGTCCAGCAGCTCGTCGACCTCGTCGGTCTTCGACTCGGTCGTGGTCTCCTCCGTCGCCTGCGGCGCTTCGTCCTGCTTGGGCTTCGGCTTGCGGGTCCGGTCGGCCATGCTCCACCTCTCCTTACGGTCAGGCCCGGATCGTACCCGTCGGGTACGACGGAACCCCTAATCCAGTCGTCGGGTCAGGCGCTCAGGTTCTTGAGCAAGGCCGCCGCGTCCGGGGAGGCGTCGAACAGGGCCTGGACCCTCGCCTTCGTCCCTCGCGTCGGCTCCAGGGTCGGCACCTTCCGAAGGGGCTCGTCGCCGACGTCGAAGATCAGCGCGTCCCACGACGCCGCCACGATCACGTTCGAGAAGCGCCTCAGGCACTCGCCGCGGAAGTACGCCCGCGTGTCCTCCGGCGGGTGGTCGATCGCGAACGCGACCTCGTCCTCGGACACGAGGCGCCGGATCTTCCCGGAGGACACCATCTTGTCGTAGAGGCCCTTGCCCCTCTGCACGTCGTGGTACTGGAGGTCGATCAGCTTGAGCTTCGGGTGGTCCCAGCCGAGCCCGTCGCGGTCGCGGTACGCCTCGAGGACCGACAGCTTCGCCACCCAGTCCAGCCGGTCCTTGAGGAGCATCGGGTCCCGCTCCAGCGTCTCGAGCACCTCCTCCCACCGCTCGAGCACGTCGCCGGACGCCTCGTCGGTCTCGTTGTCCTGCGCGTACTTCTTGGACAGCCGCAGGTACTCCCACTGGAGCTCGAGAGCCGAGACCGTGCGGCCGTCCGCGAGGTCGAACGTCTCGCGCAGCCCGGGATCGTGCGAGATCCTCCGCATCGCGCGGACGGGCTCGGCGAGGGTCAGGTCGTCGGTGATGAAGTCGTCCTCGATCATGCGCAGCACGAGAGACGTCGTCCCGACCTTCAGGTAGGTCGAGAGCTCGGACATGTTGGCGTCGCCCACGATGACGTGGAGCCTGCGGTAGCGCTCCGGGTCCGCGTGCGGCTCGTCGCGCGTGTTGATGATCGGGCGCTTGAACGTCGTCTCGAGGCCGACCTCGACCTCGAAGAAGTCGGCACGTTGCGAGATCTGGTAGTCGACGTCGTCCGTCCCGTTCTCGGCCCCCACCTTCCCGGCGCCGGCGAAGATCTGCCGCGTGACGAAGAACGGCGTGAGGTGCCGGACGATGTTCGGGAACGGCGTGGCGCGGTCCATGAGGTAGTTCTCGTGGCACCCGTAGGAGTTGCCCTTGCCGTCCGAGTTGTTCTTGTAGATGAAGACGCGCTCGCCCTCGGGGACGATCGCCTGCGCGGCTTCGATCGACGCCTCGAGGATCCGCTCGCCCGCCTTGTCCCAGACGACCGCGTCCCGCGCGTTGGAGCACTCGGGGCTCGAGTACTCGGGGTGGGCGTGGTCCACGTAGTAGCGAGACCCGTTCGGGAGGATGACGTTCACGAGCCCGGAGTCGTCCTCGACGGCGACCTCGGGGGCCGCCCGCTCGAAGCCGCGCGCGTCCCTCAGAGGGCTCTCCTCTTCGTAGTCCCACTTGACCCGCTTGAACGCCGGCTGCGCGTACGCGTTGATCAGCAGCGACGACGTGAGGATGGGGTTGAACTCGGACGCGTTGCGGACGGAGATCCCGTACTCGGTCTCGATCCCGCAGATCTTGGGCGTGGCCATGAGAGGAGCAGCCTACGACTACGGGCTACAGGTACTGCCCTGCCGTCTTGACCCTCTCGACCTGACGCCCGGCGTCCCCGTCTTCCTTGTGCTCGCCGACGAGCGTGCGGATGTAGACGATCCGCTCGCCCTTCTTGCCGGAGATCTTCGCCCAGTCGTCGGGGTTCGTCGTGTTCGGCAGGTCCTCGTTCTCGCGGTACTCCTGGACGATCGCCTCGAGCATGTCGTGCCGGTTGATCCCCTTCGGCTCGCCGGCGATGGCC
>DATADL010000234.1:0-11441 GCA_036258555.1 Actinomycetota bacterium
GGTCGCCAGCGCGGTTCCGAGGCCGGCGACCGCCATCGTCCCGTGCACGACCTGGTCCGCGGCGTTCGACGCGATCAGGAACGTCTCCGGCCCCCATACCGCGATCGCGATGGTGACGACCGTGTACATCGAGCCCTTGACGAACGCGCCGGTCCGGGCCCACTGCGGCCTCGACGCGAAGGCGAGCGAGATCGTGCCGCTGATCGTCGCCGCCAGGTTGTGCCAGCCGTTGGTCTCGAAGATCCCGAGGATGTGGGGGTTGTCGGCCGTCTCCACGGCGCCGGCGCTGGACGGGAAGGCGGTGCTCAGCGCGAAGCCCGCGAGCGACGCCGCGATCAGGAAGACGCCCGACGCCACGAGGTAGACCCGGGCGGGCGACCATGCCGTCCCCGTCGTGCCCGTCGTGGATGCCGCGGTGCTGGCCACGGAGCCTCCTCGGTTCGCCTCCGCACCGAGTCTAGGACGGTAACGGCTGCCCCGCGCCCGGTACATGCTGTGGGCCCGTCGAGGAAAGGACCAAGATGCGCGTTCGAGCTCTCGTGTTGACCGCAATCGTCGCCGCGGGCGGCGCACCCGCCGCTGCCGCGGCCGTCCCGCGCTGTGGAGGCGAGCGCGCGACCATCGTCGGGACGGCCCGCTCGGACGACCTCGTCGGGACGCGCGGCCGCGACGTCATCGCCGGCGGCCGCGGCGACGACACGATCCGGTCCCGCGGCGGGCGCGACCTCGTGTGCGGGGGCGAGGGCTTCGACTTCGTGCGCGCGGGCGCCGGGCGCGACGAGGTCCGCGGCGGCGCCGGAGGCGACACCCTGCACGGAGGGCGCGGCCCCGACGAGCTCCGCGCCGGACGCGGGATACGGGACGCGCTGTTCGGCGGCGCCGGCGCGGACGTCCTCCACGGTGGGCGTGGGAGCTTCGACGGCCTGATCGGAGGTCCGGGCGACGACGTCCTGGACGGGGGCCGCGGGCTCGACACCGCCGAGCTGTGGGACTCGCCCGCCGGGGTCGAGGTCGACCTCGCCGCGGGGACCGCGACCGGCCACGGCGACGACCGTCTCGTGGACGTCGAAGGCGCCGTCGGCTCCAACTTCGACGACGTCATCACGGGTGACGACGGATCGAACCTCCTCAACGGCCAGGCCGGTGACGACGTCATCGACGCGCTCGGCTCGGGCACGCTGGAAGACGGCGACGGCGACCTCCTGGCGGGGGGCGCCGGGGACGACGTCCTCGACGGCGGCGAGGGCGCGGACGTGCTCAGCTTCGACGACTCGCGCGATCCGGTCACGGTCGACCTGGTCCAGGCGTCGGCGACCGGCGAGGGGACCGACTCGTTGAGCGCCGTCGAGGCCGCGATCGGCTCCGACAACGACGACGTGCTGCGCGGCGACCCGGGCGACAACGCCCTCGCGGGCAGTCGCGGGGACGACGAGCTCGCCGGCCTGGCGGGCGACGACCTCCTCCTCGGCGAGCCGGGCGAGGACTCCGCGGACGGTGGGGGCGGCACCGACTCGTGCGACGCCGAGACCGAGCAGTCGTGCGAGGAGGACCCGGCGGCCCGGACGGCTTCGGCGTGGACCGAGCCGTGGCAGGGGGCCGCGACCAGCGACGACGTCCGCAACGGCCGGATCGCGTTCGTGCGCAACACTGGCAACGACGCGACCGACGTGGCGAGCCTCCGCCCCGGCGGGGGAGGGCGCGTGAACCTCACGCGGTCGAAGCGCAACGAGCTCTACGTCGACGTCTCGCCCGACGGGCGCTGGGTCGCGTTCACGCGGTTCACGCGCCGCGGAGGCGAGATCTTCAAGGTCCGTGCTAGTGGCGGCGATCCCGTGCGCCTGACGTCGGACCGCGTCGACGACGAGCTCCCCATCTGGTCGCCGGACTCGCGCCGGCTCGCGTTCGTGCGCTACCCGGGCGGTGGGGATGCGGAGATATTCGTGATGGACGCGGACGGGTCGGACCTGCGCCGTGTCACACGCAACGGAGCCGGCGACTCGGATCCGCGCTGGTCGCCGGACGGGACGCAGCTGATCTACAACGGCGGAGACATCGACGACAACGCACAGGACGTGTTCCTCGTGACGCTCGGCGAGCGCGGCGCGACGAACCTCACCACCCCCGGCGTCAACGACACGTTCGCCGAGTGGTCGCCCGACGGCGAGACCGTCGTGTACTCGTCGCAGCGCGGGGACCAGTACGACCTCTACACGGTGACGCCCGACGGCGGCGATCCCGTGCGCCTCACGGACGACCCCGCCGACGACTACGCCCCCGAGTGGTCGCCCGACGGGTCGGCGATCGTCTTCGTGCGGGGCCGTCTGGAGGGCAACGAGCCACCCGACGAGGTCTACGTGATGAACGCCGACGGATCCGCCCAGACGAGCGTCTCGCCGGCGGAGCTGCAGGCGTTCTCGCCGGACTGGTCGCCCGACGGCTCGCGGATCGTCTTCGTCGGCCAGGTGCCGGCGGACCCGCTTCCGGAGTGGGAGCTCTTCACGGTCGCGCCCGACGGCTCGGGCCTCGAACGCCTGACGACGACCCCCGTTCAGGAGTTCGACCCGGAGTGGGGTCCCGCTCCGCGGTAGCGGCGTCCGGGTTACGCCTGCGTCCAGGCGGAGCCCGACCGGTAACGGCGGAGTCCCGCGGAGAACGCCCCGTACGCCGCCGCCGCGAACGCGGCCGCGACCGCGACGATCGCCGCTGCCAGCGACGGCGAGAAGTCGTCGACGAGGCGCGTGGGGAGCCCGGACACGAACGCCGCCGGGACCGCGGTGAACAACAGCAGCTTCGTCGCCCCCGCGAAGATGTCCGGCGGGTACGAAGACAGCATCAGGAGCGCCTGGAACCCGAGCTCCGCGTGCTCGCCGCGGCCCCCGGCGAAGAACGTGATCGATCCCAGCAGCACGAGGAACGACAGGAACACGACGCTCCCCGCGATCGATCCGAGAAGGAAGAGCGCGACGCGGTCGGCCGTGACGTCGCCGAGCGCGACGAAGAGCAGGGGGCCGAACAGCAGGTCGCCCAGGAGGGCCGCGTCGACCGAGCGCGCGAGCAGGTAGGCGAGGGGATCGCCCGGCAGAGCGAGAGCGGCGTCGACCCGTCCGTCGGAGATCATCTGTCCGAGCAGCCGCGCGTTCGGGAAGAGCCCCATGACCACGCCGGTCACGGTTGCGAGGATCGCGAGGAGCAGCAGGGTGTCGTCCACGTCCCAGCCCCGGACGCTCTCGACCTCGTTGAAGAACAGGAACCAGAACGCGACGAAGAACAGGTCGTTCGCGACCATGACGCCCACCTGGAACCAGAAAGACGCGCGCCTTGCCCACGCCTCGGCGAACGCCCGCCGCATCGTCGCGACGACGATCACGACCCCACCGCCTGCATACGCCGTTCGCCGGCGGCGAAGGCCGCCACCGCTCCCGCGGTCAGCACCAGGAGCCATCCGAGCTGGCCGAGCAGCAGGAGGGGCTCGGCGAAGCCGGCCGCCAGCCGCGCCGGCGCGTACGACATCGTCCAGAAGGGGGCGGCCCACGCGGCGGACTCCAGCCACGACGGGAAGATCTGCAACGGCAGCAGCATCCCGCCGAGCACGAACACGAGCTTCTGGTAGAGGAACCATGCGCCCTTCGCCTCGTGCTGCCAGAACGCGAGGGCTGCAAAGGCGTGCTGCGCCGCGACGTTGCACGCGATCGCTAGGAAGGCCGAGGGGAGCGCCAGCGCGAACGCGCCGGCGTGGGGCGGCGGACCCGCGATCAGCGTCGCCAGCACGACGCCCGCGCCGACCATCGCGGACAGCCGTACGACGCCGTCGCCCAGCTCGCCCGCTATGCGGAAGGACACCGCGCGCACCGGGCGGAGCATCTCGACGGCGAACGCGCCCGTCCCTATCTCGGTGCCGATCTGCTCGATCAGCCGGAACTTCGTCCCGTTGACGGCGGCCTCCGAGAACGCGATGTACCAGGTGATCGCTGCGGCGCTGTAACCCACGATCGCGCCGCCGTTGGCCTCGGCGGCCGCGCGCCACAGAGACGACAGCACCCCGATGATCACCCCGTAGAAGCACGCCCGCGCGACCATCTCGCCCGGGGAGGCCACGAGACGTCTGAGCCCGGCGACCGCCCCCGCGGCGTACGCGCTCACGTCCGGGCCTCGTAGATCTCGGTGATCACGTCCTCGAGCGGAGGGTCGAGCACCGAGATGTCGGCGACGTGGTAGCGGTCGAGGAGGTCGTCGAGGACGTGGCGGATGGGCCGCCGGTCGGTGGCGACGCGCAGCTTGTACCCCGTGCCGGAGCCCTTGACGACCTCGACCCCCTCCACGTCCAGCTCGTCGACCCGCTCGTCGAACCGGACCTCGAGCAGCTTCGTGCGCAGGAGGCTGCGACGCATCGCCGACACCTTGTCGTCGTAGATGAGCCGTCCGTGGTTGATGACGATCACGCGCCGCGCGACCTGTTCGATGTCGGAGACGTCGTGCGACGTCAGGAACAGGGTCGTCCCGGTCTCTTCGTTCAGCCTCACGACGAGGTCCCGGAAGCGCTGCTTCGCGACGAGGTCGAGCCCGATCGTCGGCTCGTCGAGGAACAGCACCTGCGGTTCGTGCAGGAGGCTCGCGGCGAGCTCGCACCGCATCCTCTGTCCGAGCGAGAGAGTCCGGACGGGGACGTCGAAGACCTGCGACGCCTCGAGCAGCTCGCCGAGCTCGTCGATCCTGCGCCTCGTCTTCTCCTTGCCGAGCCGGTAGATTGATCCGAGCAGCGACAAGGACTCTCGAGCGGGAAGCTCGAGCCACAGCTGCGACCGCTGGCCGAACAGGGTCCCGATCTCGAGAGCGAGCCGGCGCCTCTGCCTCCACGGGACGAGCCCGAGCACCTCGGCGCGCCCCGCGTCGGGGTGGAGGATGCCGGTGAGGATCTTGATCGACGTCGACTTGCCGGCGCCGTTCGGACCGATGTACGCGAGTCGTTCGCCGGCCTCGACGGCGAAGTCGATGCCCGCGACCGCCTCGACCGTCCGCGCGGACCTCCCCCTCCCGGTCCGGAAGGTCTTCGTCAGCCCGGCGGCTTCGACGACAGGCATTCGCTCTCCCAGAAATGAAAGAAGCCCCGGATGTCGGGGCTTCGGCCGTCTCGGTGCGTTGCAGACGATTACGGCGCGCGCAGCCCCCCAGCCCCCGTCGGGGCATCGGTGAGGATCTGCGGCACGACGCGCGTCGTCATGCGCGACAACATAGACGACGGCGGGGGCGAGCGTCTAGCGGGCCGGACGCGAAGAGCGGCCGCCTCGAGGCGGCCGCTCTCGTCCTGCCCTCCCCCGCTAGTAGGTCGCCTTGACGCTGTAGCTCTTCGACTGCGTCCCCGAGTAGACGTGGACGCCGACGTACCACCAGTCGGCAGCGGGGTTCGAGACAGTGCACGACCCCGTCGAGGCTCCGGTGTAGTGACGGCACGCGTACGAGGCCTCCGTCGGCTTCGCGCCGCGCTGGACGTAGAGGTCGAGGTCGGGATCGCAGCTGATGAGGCCGCACGCGGCCCCCGTCATGTCGACGCGCAGCGACGACCTCCCGGCGGGGACCTGGATCTTGTAGTACTTCCACGTCCCGGCGGCGCCGTTCGTGTCACTGAGGGGGGTGCCGTTCGTCAGCGTCGGGGTGCTCGGGTCGGGATCGCTGGACGACACCGTCACCGCTTTCGACGTGCTGCCCGTCGCTCCGGCGTTGTCGGTGACCGTAAGCGCGACGGTGTACGTCCCGGCAGCGGGGAACGTGTGACTCGGGTTCGTCGCGGTCGACGTCCCTCCGTCGCCGAAGTTCCAGCTGCGGCTCGCGATCGTCCCGTCCGAGTCCGTGCTCGTGTCGGTGAACGTGCACGTGAGGCCCGAGCACGAATGCGTGAAAGAGGCCGCCGGCGCCGCGTTGCCCGGCGGCGGTGTGGGCGTCGGAGTCGGAGTGGGGGTCGTCCCGGCGGAGATGAAGCCGTTGTAGAGGAGCCGGTTCGGCGACCCCGAGCCGGGGCTGACGACCTTGCCCGTCGTCGCGTTGCCCGTCAGCGCGCTCGCGACGCCGGCGGGCGAGGTCGCGCCGTTCGCCTGGAGGTACTGGGCCGCGGCCCCCGCGACGTGGGGCGACGCCATCGACGTGCCCGAGATCGTGTTCGTGGCGGTGTCCCCGGTGTTCCACGTCGAGAGGATCGAGACGCCGGGAGCGAATATGTCTACGCAGGTCCCGTAGTTCGCGAACGAGGCCCTGCGGTCGCTCGAGTCCGTCGCAGAGACGGTGAGGGCCTCGGTCACGCGCGAGGGCGAGTACGCGCAAGCGTCGTCCGCGATGCCGACGGCGTTGCCGTTGCCCGCCGCGAGGGCGTAGGTCGTACCATCCGCGATCGAGTTGCGAACCGCGGCGTCGATCGTCGAGCTCGTCCCGATCAGGGTCCCGAGGCTCATGTTCGCGACGTCCTTCTCCCCGGCGCTGTGCTGGGCTGTGACCCAGTCGACCCCGGCGATGATGTCTGAGCCGGCGCCGTCGCCGTTGCAGTCGAGGACGCGCACCGCGACGAGCGATGCCGCCTTCGCCACTCCGTGCTTCGACCCGCCGACCGTCCCGGCGACGTGCGTTCCGTGGCCGTCGCAGTCGCTCGCGTCGGCGTCGCCGTCGACGAAGTCGTAGCCGTGCGAAGCGCGGCCGCCGAAGTCGGAGTGCGTTACCCGGATGCCGCTGTCGATCACGTACACGGTCGTCCCCGACCCGTTCGCGTTGTGGACGTACGTGCCGCTCAGCGGGAGGTTGCGCTGGTCGATCCGGTCGAGCCCGTACGGCGGGTTCGACTGCGTCTCCACCTTCCGAACCACGGGGTCTTCCTCGACCACGGCCACGCGCGGGTCCGCGCTGACGGCGCGGGCCCCCGCGCGGTCGATCTCGATCGAGAAGCCCTTCAGCGCGTGGTTGTACACGTAGCCGATCTCGCCGCCGTGCACCCGGGCCAGCCCCGCGGCGACGGCCCCCGCGGACGTGACGCCGGGCTCGAGCATCACGACGTAGCTGCCGGGGACAGCCGCGCCGGCCGGCACGATCCGGCCCGGCGGCGGCGCCGCGCCGGCGGCCGAGGGAAGCAATGCAATCAATAACCCAATGGCGACGGCGATGGGTGCGGTCGCGCGCAGAAGCACTCTCGACTTCATGTGGGTCCCTCCTCGTAGGCGACCCGGGGGACTTCGTCGGCTGGGGGGTCGAGTCCTTCTCAAATCGGGACAAATCGCCGATTACGGGCGGGACATCTTGTCCAACCGGACGGCGAATACCCGGCGGGGACCCGGGTACCTATCCAAGCGGTCGGGCTGACGAGGAGGCGAGCTCGTGAAGCGGATCAAGGACGGCTTTCGACTTCTGGGGCAGAGCTGGCAGGTCGTTCGCGCGGAGCCGGCCCTCGTCGGCGTGATGGCGCTCGGCCTCGTGCTGCAGCTGGCGGCCTTCGCCGCGTTGTTCCTGCTGTTCTTCCAGAGGACACCGGAGGCCGAGGACTTCAGGTGGCCGGGCATCCTGTGGCTGTACCCGATGATGATCGCTTCGGGATTGGTGGGCGCCGTCGCCGGCGGCACCGTGATCGCTACGGCCATGCAGCGGCTCGAGGGACACGACGCGTCCGTACGCGACGGCTTCCGACTGACGATGAGCAGGTTCCCGCAGCTCGCGGGCTGGACGGTGTTCGGCAGCATCGTCGGCATCGTGATCAACCTGATCGCGGAGAGGTTGAAGCTCGCGGGCCGTCTGACCGCGCTGCTCGCGGGCGTGGCCTGGGTCGTCGTGACGATGCTCGTAGTGCCGGTCCTCCTGTTCGAGGACCGGGGTGTCTTCGCGTCGATCAAGCGTAGTGCCGAGCTCGTCAAGCAGCGATGGGGCGAGGGCGTCACGGGCTACGGGACGATGGGCGTCGCGTTGATGATCGTGATGGTGCCGCTGCTCGTCGGCGCGGGAGCGCTCGTGGCGGTCGACGTCGCGCTCGGCGTCGCGGTGCTCGTAGTGGTGTTCCTCGGCACGATGTTCGTCGCGAGCACGCTCGGCGGCGTCTTCAACGCGGCTCTGTACCGCTACGCGGCAGCGGGCCACGCGAGCGGCCCGTTCTCGGAGGCGCAGCTCGGGAGCACGTTCGTGACGAAGGAGGAGCGACAGCGGCCGGCGCGCCGCGCCTGGCGGATCGTCGGGCTCGTCCTCGTCGCCGCCTACCTCGTGATGAAGCTGCTCCAGGCCACCGACGTCCTCCCGAAGGGCTGACCCTCCTGTTAGTAAGGGGACATGGGTGAGATCCAGGAGGTCAAGCTCCCCGGCGTCGGCGTCCGCTACGAGTTCGAGACCGCAGAGGGAAACCGTATAGGGGTCGTATCCCACCGGACGGGCCTGCGCGAGATCTACGCCTCCCGGGGCGACGACCCCGACGAGTTCAAACGGGTGCTCGGGCTGTCGCCGGACGACGCGCGGACCCTTGCCGAGCTCCTCGGCGCGACGCGCGTCGCGCAGCAGCTAGCGGACCTCCAGCAGCGGATAGAGGGCCTAGTCATCGACTGGCTCCCCGTCAGGTCGGACTCGCCGTACGCCGGCAAGACCGTCGGCGACACCCGCATGCGCTCGCGCACGGGCGTGTCGGTCGTCGCGATCGTGCGCGGCGAGGACGCGGTCCCCGCCCCCGGTCCGGACGTGCGCGTCGAGAGCGGCGACTATCTCGTCGTCGTCGGGACGGCGCGCGGGATCGAGGAGGCGGTCTCGCTCCTCCGCGACGGCTGACGCCGCGTGGGGCACGCGGAGCTGCTCGTCGAGCTCGGGGCCGTCCTGCTCGGCCTCGCGGTGCTCTCGCGGCTCGCGTCGCGTACGGGGATGCCGACCATCCCGCTCTACCTCGCGGCGGGGCTGGCGTTCGGTGAGGGCGGGCTCGTACCCCTCGTAACCGCGGACGAGTTCGTCGAGGTGGGCGCCGAGATCGGGCTGATCCTGCTGCTCTTCATGCTCGGTCTCGAGTACACGGCGTCCGAGCTCGTGTCGACGATACGGGCGCAGAGACGCGTCGGCCTCCTCGACCTGGCGCTGAACTTCCCGCCGGGATTCCTCGCTGCGATCGCGCTCGGCTGGGGGCCGACCGTAGGCGTCGTCCTCGGCGGCGTCACGTACGTCTCTTCGTCCGGCATCGTCGCGAAGGTCCTCTCGGACCAGGGCTGGACGGGTAACCGCGAGACCCCGGTCGTGCTCTCGACGCTCGTCATCGAGGACCTCGTGATGGCGTTGTACCTCCCCGTCCTCGGGGCGCTGCTCGCGGGGGCGGGAGGGGCGGCGTCGCTCCTACCGGCGGTCGGTTCGATAGCCGCGGTCGCGCTGCTCCTCGCGGCCGCGACGCGGATCGACGTCGGGATCAGCCGTGTGCTGTTCAGCCGGTCGGACGAATCGCTGCTTCTGACGATCCTGGGTGTGACGATCCTCGTCGCGGGGGGAGCGGAGGCCTTCGGCGTGTCGGCCGCCGTCGCTGCGCTGCTCGTGGGGATCGTCCTCTCCGGTCCGGCGGCGGAGGCCGCCCAGGGCCTCCTCACGCCGATGCGGGACCTGTTCGCCGCGCTGTTCTTCGCGTTCGTCGGGCTCTCGGTCGACCCGGCCACGATCCCGCCGGTGCTGGTCCCCGCGGTCCTGCTCGCGGTGGTGACGCTCGTGACGAAGGCGCTGACGGGATGGATCGGGGCCGCACGGGCGGGCGTGGGCGTGCGCGGCGGCACGCGCGCGGGACTGCTGCTCGCCGCCCGCGGCGAGTTCTCGATCGCGATCGCCGGGTTCGCGACCGCGGCGGGAGTCGCGGCCGACGTCGAGGCGCTCGCCGTGGCCTACGTGTTCGTGCTCGCGATCACGGGCCCGATCCTCGTGCGGTTCGCGGAGGCGATAAGCGCGCCGTTCGTCAGGCGTTCGACCGCAGAGACGCGCGGGTAGGTCGAAGTCGTGGAACAGGAAGATCCGCGCCGTCGTGAGGAGGACGCCTCCGTTCCGGTCGTGCTGTACGACGCCGACTGCGGTTTCTGCACCTGGGTCGTGGACAGGATCGCCGCCCGCGTCGAAGCCGGCGCGGTCGAGATAGTCCCTCTCCAGTCCCCCCGCGCCGACCGGCTCCTCGGCGGACGCGTCGACGAGCAGACGAAGTGGGAGTCGTGGCACCTCGTCGAGCCGGGCGGGGCCGTCTACTCCGGAGGCGACGCGCTCCCGCGCGTGCTGCGCCACGTGAAGGGGGGCCGGACCGCCGGGCGCCTCGCAGCCCGCTTCCCCCGCGCCGCCACGGCCGCCTACCGCGTGGTCGCCCGCAACCGCGACCGGTTGGGCCGCGTGGTGAGGGCCGACCGGTGCCGCGTCCCGGGGGGCGGCCGCCCGCCGCGCGATTAGTTCTCGGGCCCCCGCCGGTCGTACCCTCGACAAGCCGACCGGAAGGGAGCCGCGCGATGCAGAAGATCGTCCCGAACCTGTGGTTCGACACCGAGGCGGAGGAGGCCGCGCGCTTCTACACGTCGATCTTCCCCAACTCCCGGATCCTCGACGTCAGCTACTACGGCGAGGGTGCGCCGCGGCCGGCCGGAACGGTCCTCACCGTGGCGTTCGAGCTCGACGGACAGAGGTTCACGGCCCTCAACGGCGGTCCCGAGTTCAAGTTCAACGAGGCGATCTCGCTCTACGTCGACTGTGGGTCGCAGGAAGAGGTCGACACGCTGTGGGAGAAGCTCCTCGACGGAGGGGGCGAGGAGGGCCAGTGCGGGTGGCTGAAGGACAAGTACGGCCTGTGGTGGCAGATCATCCCCGACGCGCTCCCGAAGCTCCTGCAGGACGAGGACTCGGACCGCGCCCGCCGCGTGATGGAGGCGATGCTGCAGATGAGGAAGATCGACGTCGCGACGCTCGAGAACGCCTAGCGCTCCTGGGGCGCGGGGCGCGCGGAACCATTCGGCGCTGCCCGGCGTATAGCCGCAAAGGATGACTCCCGTGGAGGGCCGGCCACTGGAGGACCACGAGCTTCTCGAACGGGTGAAGCGCGGCGACGTGGGCGCGTACGAGACATTGGTGCAGAGGCATCAGACCGCCGCGTACCGCACCGCCTACTTCGTCGCGGGGTCGCCCGACGAGGCCGAGGACGCGGCGCAGGAGGGTTTCCTGAAGGCGTTCTACGCGATCGATCGTTTTCGGAGCGACGCGCCCTTCCGGCCGTGGCTCCTCGCGATCGTCGCGAACGAGGCGAAGACGCGGCTGCGCTCGGCCGCGCGGCGGGAGAAGCTCGCCCTGAGGCTCGCCGAGGGCCGCTTCCACGGGGATGCGGCCCCATCTCCCGAGGAGGCGGCCCTCGCGCGCTCTCGGGGTGAGCGCGTCCTCGAGGCCCTCGGACGGCTCGGCGAGGACGACCGTCTCGTCATCGGCTACCGGTACTTCCTCGAGCTCTC
>DATADL010000235.1:0-9261 GCA_036258555.1 Actinomycetota bacterium
GGGCGGGCTGGGAGGCTCGAGACACGACCCGGCGTGAGGATCGTGCGGTCCTTACGTCCCACCGTCTTTCAGCTCCAAGGTAATGGTCGGCCGCGTCCGGCCAATCTTGAGCGTTCTTCCAGGATATTCCTTCGCGGTCTCGCACCGCTCTTTGCTCGTCGCTAGCTAGTGCTTGCTAGAGTTTGCACTACGGGCCCCGGGGGGAGAGAATCCAGAGACATGAACGTCGCCGAGCTGCTCGAGAGATCCGCGGGCGCATACCCGGACAAACCCGCGCTGATCACCTCCGGCGGGGAGACGCTGACGTTCGCCGAGCTGAACGAGCGGGCGGGCTCGGCAGCCGCCGCAGCGGTCGCCGCGGGGATCTCCGCCGGCGACCGGGTCGGGCTCGCGATGGGCAACGTCCCCGCGTTCGTCTACACGTACTTCGGGATCCTGCGCGTGGGCGGGGTGGTCGTCCCCCTGAACCCGACGCTGACGGTGCCCGAGGTCCGTCGCGTGCTCGCCGACGCGGGCGCGGCGCTCGTCGCCGGGGTCTCGCCGGCGGGTGAGGCGGCCCGGGCCGCCGCCGAGGAAGCGGGGATCCGTTACGCCGACGCGCTCGGCTGGAGCCAGGCGGGCCCCGGTCCGGACGTCCACCCCGCGGGCGACGACGACCTCGCCGTGCTGGCGTACACGTCCGGGACGACCGGCGAGCCGAAGGGCGCCATGCTCACGCACGGCAACCTCCTCGCGAACCTCGACCAGCAGATGTCGATCCCCGACGCGCACGTCGAGGCGGACGACGTCTTGCTGCTCTCGCTACCGCTCTTCCACATCTTCGGGCTCAACGTGACCCTCGGGCTCCTCGCGCGCACGGGCGCGACCGGCGTCCTCACGGACCGGTTCGAGCCCGTCGAGTGCCTCCGCCTCGTCCAGGAGCACCGCGTGACGGTGATGTTCGGGGCGCCCACGATGTACACGGCGCTGGTCGCCACACCCGGGGCCGACCAGTACGACCTGTCGAGCGTCCGGCTCGCGATCTCCGGCGCGGCCCCCCTGCAGCCCGAGGTCCTTCGCCGGTTCAAGGAGCTGTTCGGCGTCGACGTGTACGAGGGCTACGGCCTCACGGAGACGTCGCCGACCCTCACGTCGAACCGGATGGCCGAAGCCCCGCGGCCCGGCTCGATCGGCAAGCCGCTCCCCGGCGTCGAGATAAGGCTCGTCGACGACTCGGGCAACGACGTCGAGCTCGGCGACCCCGGCGAGATCCTGGCGCGGGGGCCGAACGTCTTCAAGGGCTACTGGAACAAGGACGAGGAGACCCGCCGCGCCTTCGCGGGCGAGTGGTTCCGCACGGGCGACGTCGCGGTCGAGGACGAAGACGGCTACCTCTACATAGTCGACCGCAAGCGCGACATGGTGATCGTCTCGGGGTTCAACGTCTTCCCGTCCGAGGTCGAGGCAGCGCTGACGGAGAACCCGAAGGTCGCGGAGGCGGCGGTCGTCGGCGTGGCGCACGCGTACACCGGCGAGGCCGTGAAGGCGTTCGTCGTGCTCGAGCGAGACGCGACGGCGACGCCGGACGAGCTGATCGCGGACGTCCAGCGCAGGCTCGCGCGCTTCAAGTGCCCCCGCGAGGTCGAGATCGTCGACGAGCTGCCTCACCTGCTCACGGGGAAAGTCCTCCGCCGCGCCCTGCGCACCTGATGCGGCTCAGCACGTCGGGCCGCAGGATCCTCAGCTCCCGGCCCTCGTAGTCGACCGTCCCTTCGGACTTCCAGCGGCTGAGCGTCTTGCACGCGCTCTCCCGGCACATCCCCGCCAGGCCGCCGAGGTCGCGCTGCGGGAACGGCAGCTCGACGTCGATCTGCGACCCGCGCCGGCGGCCGAGCAGCTCCGCGAGGTCGAGCAGACGTCCGGCGAGCCGCGCCGCGACGTGCGCCGAGGTCCTTTCGAGCGCGGCGTCGCACAACCACCGGACGCGCCTGCCCAGCAGAGCGCCCAGAGCGAGGCACGCGCCCGGATTGCGACCCACGACGTCGACGAAGAGAGCGGCGTCGATGCCGAGCGCCGTCACGGCGGTGGCGGCGACGTAGTCGTACGGGTGAGCCCCGCCGTCGACGGCGGCGACCGCCCCGGCGACGTCTCCCGCCAGGCAGAGCCCGAGGATCGTCTCTCCCCCGTCGACGTCGCGGCCGACGAGCTTGAGGACCCCCGCCGTCACGACGTGCACGCGCTCGGCCGGGGTGCCGGCGAACGCGAGCGTGTCGCCGCGGTGGAGCCTGCGGTCGACGGCGCGCGCGAGCAGCCTGTCGCGCTCGTTCGGGGTCAGCGGATCGAGTACGGGGGACGTCGGACGGTGCACGCGCGCCTCCTGGGGTCGGCCGTGACGGACGGGGCGAGGCGCGGGCGAGGGGCAGGCGCGTTGCCTGCCCCTCCTCGGCGGACAGGCTACGCGACCTGCGGCCCCTCGTACAGCCCCCAATTGCGGCGCCCTGGGACAATGACGGCATGGAGACCGCACCACCCCCGACCCGCCGCAGGTGGGTTCGCGTCGCCTGGCTCGTGGGTCCGGCGCTCGCGTTCGTGCTGCTGCTCGGCGCGGGGATCGCGTTGAAGGGCGACGCGCTCGAGCCGGGCGACACCGCCCCTGCGGTCGAGGCGCGCTTCCTCGAGGGCGACGAGGTGCTCGCGCTCGAGGACCTCCGCGGGCGGCCCGTGCTCGTCAACTTCTGGGCGTCGTGGTGCGTCCCGTGCGAGGCCGAGGCGCGCTATCTGGAGGCGGCGTTCGACGAGTACGGCGCCGAGGTGGACTTCGTCGGCGTGAACGTCAAGGACGCCCGCAGCGACGCGCTGGAGTTCGTCGAGCGCTACGACGTCTCGTACACGCAGGTGCGCGACGAGGACCTCGAGTGGTACGACGCGTTCGGTCTGACGGGTCAGCCCGAGACGTTCCTCATCGACTCCGACGGCGAGGTGGTCGAGCACGTCACCGGCGAGCTCACCAGCGCAGGGGAAGTGTTCCGCCTGCTCGACGTGATGCTGGCGCGCGAAGCGTGACCGACGTCTCGTTCCCGATCGCGTTCCTCGCCGGGATCATCTCGTTCCTGTCGCCGTGCGTCCTCCCGCTGGTGCCCGGCTACATCTCCTACATGTCGGGGGTGTCGGCGGTGGCCGAGGGCACGCCGGCCGCGCCGCGCCGCGCCGCTCTGGCCGCGGGGGTGTTCGTCGCGGGGTTCACCGTCGTGTTCGTCCCGCTCGGAGCCACCGCGACGCTTCTCGGCTCGCTGTTGAACGACTACCAGGACGAGCTGAGGATCGCGAGCGGCGTCTTCATCATCCTCTTGGGACTGCTGTTCGTGGGGGCGTTCCGGATCCCGGCGCTGCAGCGCGAGGCGCGCTTCCACCCGCGGCCGGGATCGGGCCTGTGGGGGAGCGCCGTCCTCGGCGGCGCGTTCGCGTTCGGGTGGAGCCCCTGCATCGGGCCGGTCCTCGGCTCCGTGCTGACGATGGCGGCGGGGCGCGGGTCGCAGGGCGGCGTCGGCGAGGGCGCGGCGCTGCTGGCGATGTACTCGCTCGGGCTGGGGGTGCCGTTCGTGGCCGCGGGCCTCGGCATCACGCGGCTCGGCGGAGTCGTCGCGTGGCTGCGCCGGCACGCGCGCAAGGTGAGCGTCGCGAGCGGCGCGCTGCTCGTCGCGATGGGGATCCTGTTCGTTACGAACCAGCTGTTCCAGATCTCGATCTGGATGCAGAAGACGTTCGTGGCGCTCAACCTGGACTTCCTGGCGAACATCTGACCCCCCCGCTAATACGGGGGATCCCGGGGGCCTTCTGCGATCATTCGCACCATCGTGGGTGCTCTCCAGCGGTGGCTCGGACGTCGCCGCGAGAGCGGGTTCCTCTCCGGCGTCCTGATCCCCGTCTACGTGACCCTGGCCGCGCTAGCGGTCGCGGCTGCGGTCGGCTGCGCGTTGTGGAAGCAGCTCGAGCCGGGGGCGAACGGCGACTGCTCCCTGCACGTGGGGGCCGCGCTCGCCGGGAGCGCGGAGGTCTTCTCGTCCGAGGTCGCGCCCGGATGCCGCGGCCTCGACCTGGACGAGGCAAGGGCGACGATCGTGGCGGACTTCGCCTTCGTGGCTCTCTACGCGGTCGGAGGCTCTCTGGCGCTGTGGTGGCTGTGGCCCCGGGCGTGGCGGACCGCGCGCCTGCGAAGACGACGGGGGCTCGCGTTCCTGCCCCTCGCCGCGGGAGCCTTCGACCTCCTCGAGAACGTCTTCGTGCTCGCCGGCCTGGAGGACGGCCTCGCGTTGCGCGACCTCCCGGCGCGCGCGGCCGCGGTTGCGGGTTGGTGGAAGTGGATGCTCGTCGTGTCGTCCGCCCTCGTGACGATCGGCTGCATCTGCGCGGCCGCCGGCAACCGCCGCATCCCGGCGACCGCCGGGTCGCGGGCGGCCGTCGCCGCGCCTCCCCCCGTGCGCGACGAGGTCGGGATCTGCCTGTCGGGCGGCGGGATCCGCGGCGCGGGGTTCGCGCTCGGTGCGCTGCGCGCGCTCGATCGCAGGGGTCTGCTGCGCGGGGCGCGCTGGCTCGCCGCGGCGTCGGGCGGTGCGTACGCGGCGGGGGCGTGGTACGTCGGCCGCGGCACGTCTCCCGAGGCGGCGAGCGTGCGGCCGCAACCGCGCGAGGGGTTCGACGGGCTGCTCGACTCGTCGCATCCGCCGAGCCTGTTCGAGTACCTGCGCTCGCAGCGGCGCTACCTCTCGACCGGACGGGGCGGCGCGAGCGCGACGATCGTCACGGGGGCGGCGCTCGTCGCGGTCAACCTCCTAGTGCTGGCGGCCGTCGTCTGCCTGGTGGCGTGGCCGCTCGGGCGCCTCGCCGCGACGTGGGCGGTCCAGCCGGGCCTGCGTACGTTCGAGTACGCGCAGGTGTCGGAGCAGTCCCTCGCGGTCCCCGTGCGGCTCTGGCTTCCGGGCGGCGCCGGCGTCGCGCTGGCCGCCGTGGCGTGGCTCGTGTCCTTGACGCTGTGGGACCCGGCGCGCACGCGCGTCCTTCGGCTCGGTGGCTTCTTCGCGGCGGGCGGCGTCGTCCTGGTCGCGCTGCTGGTCGGGTTGCCGGTGGCGGTGACCGAGATCCCGAAAGCGTGGGAGGCGTTGCATCCGAACCCGCTGTGGGGCGCAGGTCTGGCGATGGTCGCGGGGATCGTCGGGGTGGCCGCTGCGGCAGGACGCCTCGTCGTCAGGCCTCGTTCCGTCTGGGCCGGGCGCATCGGTGGGGCTCTGCTGGTGCTCGTCGCCCTGTTGCTCGCGCTGCGCGTCGCCGCCGACGCTGCGTACGGTGACGGGTGGTTCCGGTGGTCGCCTGGTGCGTACGCCGTCGCTCTCGCCGCGTTCTCCGTCCTGTACCTCGTCGCGAACGCACAGTCGTGGTCGGCGTTCCGGCTCTACTACCTGAGGCTGCGGTCCACGTTCGCTACCACGCAGAAGCCGTCCCACAAGGCTCGCGGCGCACCGGGACGTGCGGGCGTGTACCCGCTCTCGCTCGAAGCCGAGGCGCCGTGGCACGCGTACCGCGGGCGGACCGGGCCGGAGCTCGTCGTGTGCGCCGCCGCGCGTCGCGGGCGCGACGCAGTCCCGGTCACGTTCTCGCCGAGCGCGGTCTCGATCGGCCTCGACGAGGCTGCGCCGGAGGCGTACTTCACGCGCCTTCCCCGGTTCGGGCGCTGGGGGCCGCGCCTCGACTCGGTCTCCGCGGCGACGGCGCTGTCGGGCGCGGCGCTCACGACCGCGCGGGGCGCGCCCTCCTCGTTCCTCGCCGCGCTGAACGTCCGGCTCGGCGCGTGGCTGCCCAACCCGCTCTACGGCGACGGGCCTCCGAGAAAGCCGCGCCTCGCCTACCTGCTGAAGGAGATCGCCGGGAGGTTCGAGCCCGACGACCCGTATCTGTACGTGACGGACGCCGGGCTGTGGGACGGCCTCGGCCTCGTCGAGCTCGTGCGGCGGCGACCCCAGTGGATCGTCTGCGTCGACGCGGGCGACCCCGGCGACTTCGGAGTCCTCGAGCGCGCGATCGCGCGGGCGCGGGCCGAGTGCGGTGCCGAGATACTGATCGACGTCGAGCCCCTGAGGCGCCGCGAGGGCCGGCTCCCCCAGACGTCCGTCACGACCGGCGTCATCCGGTACCACACGTGCGGCGGGACGGGACGCGACGCGTGTCCTGCGGGACTGCTCTTCTACGGAAAGGCGCAGGTTGCCGCGGACTCGCGTTTGAACGCGCTCTCGTTCTCGCTGAAGGAAGGCGTCGCCCGCCGGTCGCGCGGGTTCGGGTGGTTCCTTCCGGAGGACGAGTTCGTCAACCTCGTGCGCCTCGGCGAAGGGGTCGGCCGCGGGCTCGCCCTCGAGTACGAGCGCCGGCGCTGGTGAACTGCCCGAAATGCCTATGGTTCGACCTCCGGGCCGCCGATACGTTCTGCGTGATGACTACCGTTAGGCAGTGGCCGTGACCTACGTCGTCGACCACGGCGGGGGCCGCGCGAGCCTCGTGAACGCGGACTTCTACAACTACTGGCCGGGCAAGCCCTACGTGACTTTCTGGAAGCACGTCCGGGGGGCCGACGTCGTCGTCGCGACGATCCGGCTGGAGGCCGCTACCACCGTCCGTCCCCGCTAGGCCTTCTGGCGACCCCGCTTCAGATGCAGTAGCAGGGGGAGCCCGCGGGCGCCGCGGGGCTCGCCTTGCAGCCGACCGCAGCCGCGGCCCCGCAAGGCGTGGTGACCCGGCACGCGGTCGTGCCGGCCCCCCCGATCTTGGTCCCGCACGTGCGCGGGCCGGCAGCAGCCGCCGAGCGCGACGCCATCGAGACGATCAGGGGGCTCGCCCACGCGGCCACGACGGCGTGGCGGAGGAATCTCCTCCGCGATAGCCCGTCCGGGGACGCGTTCGACCGGTCCATGGGGGACAAGCTACGTGAGCGGAAGTCGTCGGGTCTGTCCGTAGTTTCGGCACTCGAACGGCCTTCAGTTCCACCGCGCGCGTGACGATCAAGGAGGCCGTCCCGCCTATCCTGCGACCCATGGGGGAGGCCGGTGTCGTGGGAATCCTGGCCGGGCTGACCATCGCGGGCGGGTTCGTCCTGACGGTCCTCGGCGGCGTGCTGTGGCTGATCGACAGGCGCTTCGAGGACGAGCCGGAGCTGATGGCGGGCCGCAAGCTGCTGAAGGTGGGGCTGGCCGTGATGCTGACGGGGGCCGTGCTGCTGACGGCCGTGCTGCTCGCGACGTAAGCGGCACCGCGCTGCCTCGGACGACCTGCTGGCGGTCTCTTGGCGACCTGGTGGCGACGCCGTGGCGACCTAGAGGGTACGAATCGACCCCGAGTTCCCCTAGAGTTAGACGGCTTCACCAATATCGGAACTAGTGGGTAAAAAATCCGCGAAGATGAGCTGGCGCTCCGACAGGGGGTTGTTTCGGTGAGCAAGGCTCGATTCGTCCGGGGGGGTGCGTGCTTCCGTGAACCCGCTTGCGGGACGGCGTAGTTCCGAAAGTGCGCTTCTCGACACACCGCGGATAGCTCTCCGGGTAGTACCCGAGCCATCCAACGGAGCCCGCCCGATCCTGGAGCTGGAGAGTCCCGGAACAGTCTTCGTGAGGGGCGAGGCCGATCCGATCCTCTACGTATGTGGAGACTGCGGCGCCACGCTGCTGGAGAACGTTTGGGAAGATCAGGTCGAGAACGTCGTCTTCGCCTGTTCGAGCTGTGGGGCCTACAACGAGAGTCCCACCTAGGCTCCCAGGTTCGGTCGTTCCGGCTCCCGTTCGCGCTCTATCCGCTCCTCGTTTGCGTCTTCTACGACGCCGACGATCTTCTCTCGACTCGAAATCGTCGTGAAGGTCCACTTGCGCCGGCCGGCGGCTACTTCGATGCGCTTCTCGTAGCGAGTCTTCTCGATCGTCCGTCCGTGTGAGTGAACTCGGGAGCGGGTGGTGGTGTTCGAGGCTCTCGACCGGAACGCCACTGCCATCCCGGCGACCACCAGGAACGCGGCAAGCGTGACGTTCCACGGTTCCGGAAGGAGGACGACGGAGCCGAGCGCCGTGCCGAAGAACCCCAGTAGCGCGATGGCTACCTTCGTGCTCACGCAGACCCGCCGTTACGCGACGGGGGGGCACCCCCGGGTACGGTGACGCGCATGCTCGCGAAAACCCCCTTCGCCCTCCAGTTCTGGACCGGCGCGGACGAGCCGCTCGGACGAACTCGGGATTGATACACGATATGTACTGTTCGTCAACCTTTCCTGGAAGGCGCGTGGCTTCCGGAAGTCCGCTTCGAGGCCGCTGATCGTCCGCTAGTGGTCGGGACCAGCGGGAGCACGTGGTTGAAGGAAGAGGGGCGTTCGCACGGCTGGCTATCCACGAGATCGCACACCACTTCGCTCATCGGTCCGGGCATGGTGCTCTATGGCTCGGGGCCGGGATGCCGCGGCCGAGGCTACTCGGCGCCGATGAGCGCCTCGGCGACGGGAAGGGCCAGGTTCGGCTCCAGCGCCAGCACGTACACGAGCTCTCCGCGCGGCCCGATGTAGGCCACGGCCTCGCCGCCGGAGCCGATGAACCGGATGGCGAGCCCGTCGAGCACCGGCTCCGCGCTGTCGAACGCCTGCCTGATCGCCTGGAACAGCTCGTCGAGGACCTTCTTCAGCCGCGGCCGCGGCAGGTCGAAGGCTGCGGCCAGCACCATCACCGGGACGCGTCGCCCCTTCCGCGCGACGGCCTTCACGACGACGTCCGCGGGCGGGACCGAGAGGTGCCGCTCGATGATGCGGAGCACGCCCCTTCTCGTTGCGGGCCGGGCGTCGGTGAAGGAATAGCCGCGTACGCCTTCGAAGAGCCCGTCCAGCTGCTCGCGGGCCGCGGCCGCGTTAGTCGAAGTGGCGGGAGCTTGTGTCGCCGGAGCCGAGGTCGCCGCCTCGGGCGAAGGTGTCCCTGCGGCCTCTCCCGTGTCGCCGCCGGACTCGCAACCGCCGAGGCCGACCGCGAGGGCCGCCACGAGGGCCGCGGCCCGTTTGGGAGATCCTCCGCCCGGCCCCATGACGTCTCGTGGGGCCGCTAGCGGCCGAGTGCCGGCAAGACGTAGAGCACGAGGATCACGTCGGCGAACGCGATCGCCAGGAGGACGATCGCCCACGCGGCGTCCGCGAGCCTCTCTCGCGCTGATCGGTCGCCCTTCACCGTGCCTCCTCGAAGACGGTCGTGCACCTCCGATCGTACGGCTTCGCCCACT
>DATADL010000236.1:0-11138 GCA_036258555.1 Actinomycetota bacterium
GCGACCGCCTGGCTGAACAACCGCACGCCGCCCTTCGCCGCCGAGTACGGCGAGAGCCCCGGCGCGCCCTCGATGCCGGCGACCGACGAGATCTGGATGATCGAGCCGCCGCCGTGCTCGAGCATCTTCTGCGCGGCGAGCTGCGTGCCGTGGAAGACCGAGTCGAGGTTGAGCTTCAAGAGCTTGTCCCAGCCCGGGGGCCGCAGACCGACGAGCGGCGACGTGAAGTTCGAGCCTCCCGCGTTGTTCACGAGCACGTCGATGCCGCCGAGCTCGGCGACCGTACGGTCGATCAGGGCTTCGATGTCGTCGCGGCTCGTTACGTCGGTCCTGACCGCGAGCGCGCGCCGGCCCAGCGAGTCGATCTCCTTCGCGAGCGTCTCGAGGTCGTCCTCGCTGCGCGCCGCGACCGCGACGTCGGCGCCGGACTCGGCGAACCCGAGCGCGATAGCGCGCCCGATGCCACGGGACGCGCCGGTCACGATGGCGACCTTGCCTGCGAGTGAGAACCGCTCGATGGTCACGGGGTCAGATCTCCTCTCGTCGTTGCCTAGGATGCTGCCATGACGAGACCGGACCTGTCGCAGACCGCCGACGCCCTCGTCGCCGCGGGCATCACCGGCCCCCACCAGAGCCACTCGCGCCACAACAACATCTCGAAGATCAACGCGATGTTGGAGGGCGATCCCGACGGGTCGTTCGGCATCAGCGGGCTCGACAAGTACTCGGCGACCGAGGTGCTCGGGTTCCTCGCCGAGCTGACGGGGTGCTCGGACGACATCGAGGACGACTGCGAGTTCGACACGCTCGACCCGAGCCGGACCGTCGCCGGCATCGTCGCCGCGGCCCGCCGCCTCCGCGACGAGGCGACGCGGGGGTCCGCGCTGCTCGCGGCCACCGGTCACCCGACCGGCATGCTCGAGCACCACATCCGCGTCGTGGACGCCTACCGGCGGGCCGGCGGGAAGGTGCTCCTGCTGCGCGAGGACGAGAACCTCTCGCCGCGCCCCGGCAAGCACCTCGAGGTCCGCTACAACGGCGGCGTCGGGTGCCTCGCCGACTGGGGGCAGCTCAGGCACACACATTCGCCGCTCGCGATGGAGATGCTGCTCGAGGCCGAGCCGTGGCCCGACGTCGTGCTGGCCGACCACGGCTTCGCGGGGGCCGCGATCGAGCGCGGCATACCGGCGATCGCCGTCATGGACATAAACGATCCGGCCCTCGCCGTCGCGTCGGCGGAGGGTCGCGACGTCGTCGTCATCCCGATGGACGACAACCGGCCGCCGCGGCTCTACGAACCGTCGTGGACGATCTTCGAGTACGTCCTCGGCGGCGGCGACCTGTGACGGACCTTTCCGGGGCGGCAGCCGCTGCGCTCGACGACTGCCTCGCGCTGAAGGCGGGCGAGACGCTCGTCGTGGTGGCCGACCCGGGGACGCGGAGGATCGCCGAGGCGCTCGTAGACGCGGGGCGCGAGCGGGGCGCGGAGACGGTCCTGGTCGAGATGTCCGAGCGCGAGAACCACGCGACCGAGCCGCCGCCCGCGGTCGCCGCGGCGATGCTGCACTGCAACGTGCTCGTGGCTCCGACGACGAAGTCGGTCTCGCACACCGAGGCGAGGCGTGCGGCGAATGCGGCGGGGGCCCGGGCCGCGACGATGCCGGGGATCACCGAGGAGATGATGGCGCGCACGATGGCGGCGGACTTCTCGTCGCTGCGTCCTCGCTCGCGCGAGGTGGCGCGTCTGTTGACGGAGGGGTCCGAGGTGCGGATCACGACCGAGGCCGGCACCGATCTGACGTTGGGGATCGAGGGCCGGACGGGCATCTCCGACGACGGCGACCTGGCCGCTCCCGGCGCGTTCGGGAACCTGCCGCCGGGCGAGGCCTTCCTCGCGCCGGTCGAGGGAACTACCGCCGGACGGCTAGTGGTCGACGGCACGATGTGGCCGGTCGGCCGCCTCGCCGAGCCGCTCGCTTTCGAGATCGTGGCCGGCTACGCCGAGGAGATCTCGGGGTCGGACGCGGGCGCCGTCCGCGCCGTCCTGGACAAGCACGGCCGCGAGGCGTTCGCGGTAGCGGAGCTGGGGATCGGCACGAACGACGCCGCGCAGCTCACCGGCAACGTCCTGGAGGACGAGAAGATCCTCGGCACCATCCACGTCGCCTTCGGGGACAACCACACGTTCGGGGGCACGATCAGGGTGCCGAGCCACCAGGACGGGATCGTGCTGGCTCCGACGCTCTCGATCGACGGCCGGACGGTCGTGGACGCGGGAAAGCTTCTCGTCTGAGGCGCCTCACGCGGGCGCGAGCGCCGGCGGCATAATCCCGACGTGTCCGCGCCCCGTCACCTCGACGTGAGGATCCGGCTCCTGACCGAGGGGGCGAAGGTTCCCGCGCAGCAGTTCGCGACCGACGCGGCCCTCGATCTCCATGCGGCGTCGGACGCGCACCTCGAGCCGTTCGCCCGCGCCGCCGTCCCGACGGGCGTCGCGGTGTCCATCCCGGAGGGCTACGCGGGCCTGGTCCTGCCGCGTTCCGGCCTCGCGTCGAAGCACGGGATAACGCTTGCGAACGCGCCGGGCTTGATCGACCCCGGCTACACGGGAGAGATCAAGGTGATCCTGGTCAACCTCGACAGCCGGGCCGCCTACGACGTGCGCGCCGGCGACCGCATCGCCCAGCTGATGATCGTCGAGAGCCTCGGCACCCGGTGGCACGAGGTCGAGAGCCTGGACGACACCGACCGAGGTCCGAGGGGCTTCGGTTCCACGGGGGCGTAGGCGAGCGGCCCCCGAACACGTCACCTGAGCAGGCAAAAGACCGGCTGTATATACTTCCGGCCGTCATGGACGAGACCGGGCGCCAGCAGGGCTCCACCACCTCCAGCTCCTCGCTGATGGGTGGCTTCCTCACCGTCGCCGAGGTCGCCAGGCAGCTCCGGGTCTCGAACATGACCGTCTACCGCCTCGTGAAGGCGGGCGACCTCGCGGCCGTGCGCGTCGGGCGCGGCTACCGCATCCGTGCCGAGGACGTGCGCAAGTACCTGCAGCAGCGATATATGGATGCGGGCTAGGCCGCCGGCTCTCGGCGGCGCCACCGGGACCGTCCTACGGGGCGGTCTTTTTGTTGGCCTGCCCCGACCGTTCCGAGAGACGCGATGAGGACCCCTCTCGAAGAGGCGTACGAGAGGCTGCTCGCGAGCCCGGGCGTCGTGTTCCTGCTCGGAGGCATCGACACGGGCAAGACCACGTTCGGCGTCGAGCTCGTCCGCCGCGCGCTGGCCGCCGGGATCCCGTCCGCGATCGTCGACGCCGACGTCGTCCAGTCGACCGTCGGCCCGCCGACCACGGTCGGTCTCAGGCTCTGCCGCGCCCCCGAGGACCTCTCCCGCGAGTCCCTGCGCGTCGCCGACGCCCTCGGCTTCGTCGGGTCGACCGTGCCGAAGGGCCACCTGCTCCCCCTGGTCACCAACACCGCCAAGCTCGTCGCGCGCGCGAAGGAGGCCGGCGCCCGCCTGGTCGTCGTCGACACGACGAGCCTGGTCTCGGGGATCTACGGCCAGAGCCTCAAGTTCTTCAAGATGGACCTGATCGCGCCCGACTTCACCGTCGCGTTCGAGCGGGGCGGCGAGCTCGAGCCGCTCGTCGGGATCGCCCAGCGGTTCGTCCCGGGCGAGGTCGTCGAGATCGAAGTCTCTCCGGACGCCCGGATACGGACCGTGGACGAGAGGATCGCCTTCCGGGAGGAGCAGTTCGCGGCCTACTTCGCGGTGGGGACGTCCCGCTGGAGGGTCAAGCCGACGGTCTTCATGCCCACGCTTCCGCCCGAGTTCGACCTGGCGCTGTTGGACGGGCTGGTCGTGGGCATGGAAGATGGGCGAGGATCGTGCGTCGGCATAGGGGTCCTCGAGCACGATGCGACCGAGGACCTGCTGCGCATGGTGTCGCCCGTTACCGAGGGGGTTCGCGGCCTTCGGTTGGGCTCCGTCCGGATCGACACCTCCGGGCAGTCACGCGGTCCGGTGGACCTGAGGCAGCTCTTCGGGTCCGAGTAGGCGAAAAGCCGTAGAGGAAGGAACTAGGGAATGCCGTCTCTGATCAAGAAGCGCCGCAAGAAGATGCGGAAGAAGAAGCACCGCAAGATGCTCAAGAAGACCCGCTGGCAGCGGCGTCAACAGGGCAAGTAAGCGCTAGCGGCGGTTCGGCCGAAGCCGCCCCGCGCTACACCCCGAGGCGTACGTCCAGGCCCGCGGCCCGCGCGCTCGCCGCGCGCGTCCGTCTCCGTGCCGCCACGCCCTGTCGCTCCTCGGTCGACATGCCGCCCCAGATCCCGAACCGCTCGCCCGCGGCGAGAGCCGCCTCGAGACACGGCTCGCGCACCGTGCAACCGGAGCAGATCGCCTTGGCCGCGTCCGCTTCCTGCTCGGCGGGAGGGAAGAAGACCTCGAGCGGCAGCGTCTTGCACGCCGCGTCTTCTTGCCATTGGGTGGGGGGCACGTCCGGAGTGTAGGAAGCGGTGCGAGCGACCGTCAATGGGTTTGACTCCTTTGAGCGACCCGTCCGGTCGTTAGGATGCCCGGCGTGAAGAAGAGGGAGACGCTGACCTTCCTGTCCGACTACGGGCTGGAAGACGAGTTCGTCGGCGTGTGCCAGGGCGTGATCCTGCGGATCGCTCCGCACGTGAAGATCATCCACATCCACCACAACATCCTGCGCCAGAGCATCCGGCACGGCGCCATCGTCCTGGAGCAGTCCATCCGGTTCATGCCGGAGTCCGTGCACCTCGCCGTGGTCGACCCGAGCGTCGGGTCCGACCGGCGCGCGGTCGTGATCGAGTCCGGCTGGGGAGAGATCTTCGTCGGTCCGGACAACGGGCTGCTGATGCCGGCGGCCGAGCAGTGCGGCGGTGTGAGGAGGGCGTTCGAGATCGTCGAGCGCAGCTTCCTGTTGACGCCGGTCTCGCGGACGTTCCAGGGCCGCGACATCTTCTCTCCCGCGGCCGCGCACATCGCGAACGGCGTCGATCCCGCCGACCTCGGCCCCCCCGTCGCGGCGGACGACCTCGTGTGCCTCGAGATCCCCGAGGCGTGGGTCCACGACGACCACCTGCACGCGGAGGTCCTGCAGGTCGACCGCTTCGGCAACCTGCAGCTGAACGTCAACCGCGAGCACCTCGAGAAGGTCGACCTGGTCAACGGCTCGAGGCTCGAGGTGCGCATGGAGGGCCACCGGATCCACGTCCCGCTCGCCAACACGTTCGCCGACGTCGACGACGGCGAGTTCGTGATGGTCGAGGACTCGTACCGTCATCTGTCGCTGGCGGTGAACAAGGGGGACGCGGCGGCGCGGCTGCGCGCGTCGGCGGGCTCGACGGCGATAGTGGGCCCGACCGCGGGATAGGGCCCGAGCGGCGGCGAGTACCCTGACCGCATGAGGGAGCCTCCGCAGGGCAAGCGCATCCTGATCACCGGCGTCTCCCGGTTCCTCGGTCTGCGGCTCGCGAAGCGGCTCGAAGACCAGGACGGAGTCGCGCAGGTCGTCGGCGTCGACTTGCACGAGCCCCCGGTCCCCGTGCGGGGCCTCGAGTTCATCCGCGCCGACATCTCGAGCCCGTTGATCGCGCGCGTGATCGAGGCCACGAGGATCGACACGATCGTGCACACGAACATCGGCTCGACGCCGGCGCGGCTCGGCGGTCGCTCGCGCATGAAGGAGACGAACGTCATCGGAACGATGCAGCTCCTCGCGGCCGCACAGCGCGCCGACCGCGTGCGCAAGGTCGTGATGAAGTCTTCGGCCGCCGTCTACGGGTCGGGCCCTGCGGAGCCGTCGTTGATCCCCGAGGACCACGCGCTGCGTCAGGTCGACCTCGCCGGCTACGGGAAGGACTGCGCCGAGGCGGAGCAGTACGCGCGCGACTTCGCCCGCCGCCGCCCCGACGTCGACGTCGTGATCCTGCGGACGCAGAACGTCGTCGGGCCGACCGTGCGGACGAGCATCACCGACTACCTGTCGCTCCCCGTGGTCCCGACTGCGCTCGGGTTCGACCCGCGCCTGCAGCTCCTGCACGAGACCGACGCGGTCGAGGCCCTCACGCTCGGGGCGCTGGGTGACTCGCGCGGCATCTTCAACGTCGCGGGCGACGGCGTCGTCTACCTGTCGAAGGCGATCCGCATGCTGGACCGCGTGGAGCTCCCGCTGCTGCTCCCGATGGCGCAGACGACGGCCGGCGTGCTGCGGCGGTTCGGCCTCGTCGACTTCCCGACGGACCAGCTGAAGCTCATCGTCTACGGACGCGTCGTGTCGACGCGGCGTGCGAAGGAGACCTTCGGCTTCCGGCCGCAACGCACGACCGAGGCCGCGCTGCTGGACTTCCGCGACCACCGTCGTGCCGACATGACGCCGTCACCGAAGCACCACCCCGCGTGGGAGCGGGAGCTGTTCGACTACCTCAGAGCGCGCGAGCCGGAGAAGGTGTGATGGGCGAGGCAGAGATCATCAGGCTCCACGACCGCAGGACCGCCCCCGCGCCGGAGGCCGAGCGCAAGCGTTGCGCGGCGACGACCGCGACCGGGCGCCCCTGCCGGAACTTCGCGCTGCCCGACGACGCGTACTGCAGCATCCACTCCCGCGCGGGCGCGTCGGCGCGGCGGCGCCATCCCGCACGCGGCGACGACGGCGCGGGCAGGCCTCCCGAGCCCGTCCCGGGTCGCAGTCTCTTCGACGGGATCGGCGACTTCGTGCGCCGCAGGCTCGACGGGGGCTATCCGATCGACGACTTCGGATACGACCAGGAGCTCCATCGTGAGGTCCTGCTCCCGCTGCAACGTCCGCTGTACGAGCGGTACTTCAGGGTGCGCACGCTCGGCGTCGACCGCATCCCGGAGAGCGGCGCGGCGCTGCTCGTCGGCAACCACTCGGGCACGATCCCCGTGGACGCCGTGATGGTGCAGCATGCCGTCGCCACCGAGCACCCGCGTCACCGCACGGTGCGGAACGTCGCCGCGGACCTCGCGTTCCACATGCCGTTCGTCGGCCCCCTCGCGCGGAAGACCGGGAACGCGGTCGCGTGCGACGAGGACGCGCACGAGCTGTTGCGGCGCGGTGAGCTCGTCGGCGTGTACCCCGAGGGTTACAAGGGGGTCGGCAAGGGCTGGAAGGAGCGCTACAAGCTCCAGCGCTTCGGACGCGGCGGCTTCATCGAGGTCGCGCTGCGCATGCGGACGCCGATCGTCCCGGTCGCGATCGTGGGGGCCGAGGAGGCGTTCCCGATGATCGCCAACGCGAAGCTGCTCGCCCGTACCTTCGGCTTCCCGTACTTCCCGGTCACCCCGACGTTCCCGCTGCTCGGCCCCCTCGGGCTGCTGCCGCTCCCCTCTCGCTGGCTGATCGAGTTCGGGGACCCCATCCCGATGGACGACTACCCCGAGGACGCGGCCGAGGACGCAATGCTGGTCTTCGACCTGGCCGACCGGATCAGGGACACGATCCAGCAGATGCTCTACCGCAACCTGTCGCTGCGGGGGAGGCCTTTCTTCTAGCCGGTCCTGCGGAGGCTAGGCGCCGTAGATCCTCATCACGCCGAGCACTCCCGCGACCGTGATCGCGAGCAGGAGGAGCACGATGGCGTACAGGGTGTTCCTTCGCACGACTCGATTCTAGGCGGGTCCCGCGCGACCTGGGGCGGTCGTCGCGCGTGTATAGGGCGTGGAGGTGGTTCGGGTAGCCGAGGACGCGGCGGGCCAGGCGGGTCGTGTCGACGGGCTGGAGGCCCTGTACCACCGGCACGCGTCCGACGCGGTGAGGCTCGCGTACCTGCTCACGGGTGACGCGAGCCTCGCCCAGGACGTCGCCCACGAGGCGTTCGTCCGGGTGGGGCGGAAGCTCTTCGGCCTGAGGAGCCCCGACCACGCCCGCGCCTACCTCTACCGGACGACGGTGAACCTGTGTCACGGGCGGTTCCGGCGGATGCGCACGGAGCGTTCCGCGATCGAGCGCCTGCGCGGTGACGCGACGGTCGCGTACCCGCCCGACGTCGCGGGGCGCGACGAGCTGTGGCGAGCGCTGCTGCAGCTGCCACTCCGCCAGCGGTCCGCTCTGTTCTTCCGCTACTACGAGGACCTGTCGGAGGTCCAGGCCGCGGACGCGCTCGGTTGCTCGATAGGCGCGCTCAAGTCGTTGGTGAACCGGGGGCTGAAGGAGCTGCGCGCCCAGCTCGAAGGAGAGGACCATGACTGACCTGGAGCCGCGCCTGCGCGCGGTGCTGAAGGAGACGCTCGATCCCGTCGTCGCGGAGCGGGGGCGCGCGGCTGCAGCCGTCGGACGGGCGCGACGAGGCCGCGCGCTGCGGGGCGCGGCGACCGGGCTCGCCTGCGTCCTCGCGGTCGCCGCCGCGGCGCTTGCGTGGGAGCGGCGTCCGTCCGACGAGGCCCCGCGTCCTGCCGCGGAGCCCCCGGCCGTCGAGACGTTTGCGCTCGAGTTCAAGGGCGGGGACGGGACGCTCACGGTCGACGCCCCGAAGGCGCAGGCCTGTCTCGACCTGAGCCGGGACGTCCCGGGGTTCGGCGGGCGGCTGTACTACGACCCGGACGGCCCGGACGATCCCGTCGTAGCCGACTTCGGCGCGGGCATCACGAACGCCCACTCTCCTCTGTGTGTGTCCATCGGCCCGGACGATGCCCGCCGCGTCCTGGCCGAGCCGGCGCGACACTACGTCGAGCTCGGCCCGAGGCTCTTCGATCAGGCGTCGCCGCTGGAGCCGCTCGACGCCGTCCCGGCGCTCGCGCCGGACGTCGCCGTGATCGTGTGCTCGCGGAGCGGCGCGGTGGCTCTCACGCCCCAGGTGCAGCCGCGCGAGGACGGCGTCCACCTCCGCTTCTACAACCCGTCGCGGCGGTGGAGGACGTTCCAGCTGTTCTCGGACGACGGCGGGAACGAGGGGGGCCGCGTCTCTTTCGGGACGGACCACAACGTCTCGACGTTCGCGCCCGGCGTCCTCTACGCGGGCTGCTTCGAACGCCTCGACCAGGTCCCACTCCACCGCGACGAGCCCGCGTACACGAGCTTCACGATCGTCGACCCCCGCGGTCTCTGGACGGACGACGACCTCTCGTGCGCGGCGCCTGCGAAGCGCCGTCCGATCGTGACCGACGTGGCCGTCGGGGAGGACTCGACCCGGTTGCCGGACTTCGAGGCGCTCATCCGCGAGCACGTTCCCGGCCTGGAGGCCGGCGACGTACTCGAGCGCCCCGGCTACCCCGGCACGGAGTTCCACTTCGAGCCGCGCATTGTCGTACGCGAGGGCCGGCGGATCGCGTCGCTCATGCTCGTGAGCGAGGACGGGCTCTGGGCGATCTGGCCGCGCGCGTGTCCCGGTAGCGGGGTCGCCGGCGGCTAGGGACGGCTAGGCGCGCGACGCGCCGGGGCGGCGGTGACCGCCGGTGTCGCCGAAGTCGCGGCACAGCTCCGTGATGTGGCGCTCGAGCTGGCTCAGGCCCTCCACCTTGCCGACGCACAGCGCGACGCCGGCGTCACGGGCGTCAGCTTCGAGCTTCTGATCGAGGTAGGCGGTGTAGAGGATGATCCCCTGGCCGGGGCGGGTCGCCCTGATCGCGCGCGCCGCCGAGAGCCCGTCCATGCCCGGCATCTTGTAGTCCATGACGATCACGTCGGGATCCTTGTCCGTGGCCGCTCCGACCGCTTCGGCGCCCGACGCGGCCTCCCCGACGACGTCGAAGCCGTCGAGCTCGAGCATGTCGACCAGCATCGAGCGGACGTGCTCGGTGTCGTCGACGACGAGCACCCTTGCGGTCACAGGCAGGCCTCCCAGCTAGCTTCTGCGGATCAGCGCGGCACGGCTCCGCCGAGGGTGGAGCCGCCGTCTCCCTTCCGCGGGAGGCCCTTCGCGACGCGGGCCTTGCGGAAGAGCCGGTCCTCGACGTACTCCCTATTTCTTCGAAGCATTGCGACCAGCTCTTTAGGCCTCTCGAGGTAACGGTTCACGGAGAGCTCGAGCGAGACCGCGCCGGAGTACTCGGTGCGCCGGAGCTCGGCCAGGAAGCGGTCGATCGGCAGGACGCCGTCGCCCAGCGCGAGGTGGCCGTCGCGCCCGTCTCCGGCGTTGTCGGACAGGTGGACGTGCGCCAGCTTCGGCCGGAGCACCGAGTACACGTCGAGGATGTCGCCTCTGGCGACCGTCACGTGGCTCGTGTCGAGCGCGACGCGGTGGCAGGCGGCGAACAGCTCGCGGGGGTCGAGCCACCGGTAGGCGCGCAGCTTCCGGCCGGCCATCCACACGGGGTACATGGTCTCGACGGCGACTGCGACCCCGGTGTCGGCCTCGAACGCCTCCGCCTTCTCGCCGGCCCAGCGCGTGTACTCACGCTCCCAGAAGTAGGGCGGGTGCACGATCATCGTGTCGGCCCCCAGGGCCCGGCACATCTCGGCCCCCCGCCGGATCTTCCCGATCGGGTCGAGCCCCCAGACGCTCTTCGTGATGACGAGGAAGGGGCCGTGTACGGACGAGATCCGCAGGCCCCGCTCCTCGGCCAGGCGCTTCGGGATCTCGGGCTCCTGCGTCCGGGGGTCCCGGGTGACCATCAGCTCGATCTCCTCGAACCCCGCCGCGGCGAGCGAGTCCATCGCCACCTCGAGGGAGTAGGCCCAGAAGGGGCCGGTCGAGCACTGGATCCGGGGTCTCATGGGTCGATCGTCGCACGGGGGCGAGACGATCCTCGGGCTCTGCCTGGCGGGAGACGTCGCCGGGGCCGTCGACGGCGGCGACCGCTGCGGCGGCTGCCGAGCCCGCCCGCTCGTTCAGCTCGGCGAACGTCAGCGTCTCCCCGCCGGAGGTGATCAGCACGGGTTTGTCCGGGTATGCGCCCGCGGATCTGTCGAGAAGCTCGGCGACGTTCATGTCTCTGGATTCTCTCCCCCCGGGGCCCGTAGTGCAAACTCTAGCAAGCACTAGCTAGCGACGAGCAAAGAGCGGGGGGAGACCGCGAAGGAATATCCTGGAAGAACGCTCAAGATTGGCCGGACGCGGCCGACCATTACCTTGGAGCTGAAAGACGGTGGGACGTAAGGACCGCACGATCCTCACGCCGGGTCGTGTCTCGAGCCTCCCAGCCCGCCC
>DATADL010000237.1:0-2679 GCA_036258555.1 Actinomycetota bacterium
GAAGGCGCGACCACATCGACCACATCGACCATCGACCCCGCCACGGACCCCTTGCACGGCCTGCACGATCTAGCTAGGAACATTCGACGGTGCCGTCCGTCACAAGGAGCGCTGTAAAGACGAGGCGCATGGACAATTGTCCACGTCCCGAAGCGTCAGGCCCGGGCAGCCGCCTCGTAGTCGTCGACCGCCAGGATCAGCTCGCTCTCGCCGCCCGCGCGCTTCGCGACGTAGGCCGACGAGATGGCGACCCCCGCTTCGGCAAGCCGGCGGCAGTAGCGGCCGAGCTCGCCGGGCCGGTCCTCGAGCGTCGCGGTCAGCACCTCGCGCGAGCCCGCCACCTCGAAGCCGTTGGCCGCCAGGACCTCGCCCGCGTCGTCGCCGTCGTCGACCACGAGATGCACGACGCCCTTGCCGTCGATGTTCGTCGCGGCGAGCGTCTCGATGTTGACGCCGGCGCGACCGAGGAGCTCGCCGATCTCCGCGAGGATCCCGGGCCGGTCGTCGACGACCGAGATCATGATCTCTTCGAGCATGGGTCCGAGCGTACTCCGTCTGCCCTTCGCGCGACGGCCGAGGCGGCCGGTCCCGCGGCTAGTGCGCGCCTTCGGCCGTCGCCACCGCGCGCAGCGTCCGCCAGAGGATCCACACGTCCAGAGACAGCGACCAGTTCTGGATGTAGAAGAGGTCGTACCGGACGTAGTCGGAGAAGCTGGTCTCCGTCCGGCCGCTCACCTGCCACAGCCCCGTCATCCCCGGCTTGACCTTCAGCCGGTTGCGCACCCAGTCGTCGTACTGCTCGACCTCGCTCGGCAGCGCGGGCCGCGGCCCCACGAGGCTCATCTCGCCGCGCAGCACGTTCCACAGCTGCGGCAGCTCGTCCAGCGAGTAGCGCCGCAGCACCTTGCCGGCGCGCGTCACGCGCGGGTCGTCGGCCAGCTTGAACAACAGCCCCGGCCCCTCGTTCAGGTGCTCGAGCTCGGCGCGCCGCGCCTCCGCGTCCTCGAACATCGTGCGGAACTTCCAGCACTTGAAGTGCTCGCCGTCGCGCCCGACGCGGACCTGTCCGAAGAACGGTCCGCCGGGGGAGTCGCGCCGGATCCACAGCGAGATCGCGGCGAGCACCGGCGACAGGAGGATCAGCCCGGCGAGGGCGCCGGCGACGTCGAGCGACCGCTTGAGCGTGCGCTGGATCTTGTCCATCCCGGTCTTGCGGACGTAGATGAGCGGGACCCCGGCGACCGACTGGACGATCATGCGCGACGCCATCAGGTCGATAGTCCCGGACGTGATCTGCAGGTCGACGTCGCAGTCCTGTAGCTCCCAGAACAGGCGGTTGAGCCGGCCCGCGTCGAAGGCCGTCGCCGCGACGAGCACGAGCCCGGCGCGGTGTGCCCGGATCAGCCCCTTGAGATCGGCCGTCCCGCCGAGGACGACCTGGCCGTCGGCGAGCTCGTGGCCCGCAGGCGCCTCGTCGTCGACGAAGCCGACGATCGAGTAGCCGAGCCACGCCTCGCGCTGCAGCGTGCGGGCGATCGTGCGCGCCTCATGGTTCGTGCCGAGCACGATCGTGCGTGTCGTGTCGCCGCCGCGCCGCCGCAGGAAGTGCAGCACCTTGCGCACCGCGAGGCGCTCGCCCCCGACGACCACCATCCCGCACACGAGCGCGAGCAGCGCCCACAGCCGCGCGAGGTTCAAGGTGAGGACCGAGTCGGCGATGAAGATCGCGACGGTGCCCGCGACCACGCCGTGGAAGACCTGCTTGAACTCGTTCACCGGCCCGAGGACCTGGCGCGGCTCGTAGAGCCCGTACAGCCAGAACAGCACGATCCACACGGGGGTCGCGACGAGCGTTATCGACGTGTAGTCGAAGCGGGCCGCGGGGGCGCCCTCGAACATCTCGAAGCGCACCGCGGTGGCGAGGAACAGCGCGCCCGAGACCGCGAACGCGTCGGCGAGCACGCGCATCGCGATCCGCCGGGCGGACGTGCGCTGGCGCGGGGCGGGCGCGGGCTCGGGGTCCACGCGTCGCGGCCGCGTCGCGGTCTGCGCCATCAGAGGTAGCCGAGGCCGCGGAGGGATTCCTCGATGACAGCCTCCTCTTCCTGCGAGTACGGGGAGGTCTCGTCCCCCTCGGGCGATGATAGGGGCGCGGTGCTCGCCACGGGCCGATCCTCGAGCGCCGCCGGCTCGAAGGCGGCGACGAGCACGTTGCCGTCGAGGCCCTCGGGCACCGCGAGGCCGGCCTGGTACAGGAGCGTCGGGGTCACGTCCGTCACCGCCCCCTCGATCCGGCCGGGCCGCACACCGGCCCCCGCGACGACGACGATCCCGTCCGGGTGGTGGACGCCGCGCGGAAGGTGCCTGAGGTCCGTGAACGGCTCCTTGTGGAACAGCTCGTCGTCCAGCTCGTAGCGGTGGTCGCGCAGCACCGGCAAGACGTCCGGCGCGCCTTCGAGCGCGTCGCCGTGGAAGACGTCCTCGGACCGGTGCACGCGGTCGGTGACGGCGTTCCCTTCGTGGTCGCGGAGCTCGAGGAACCTCTGCGTCAGCTCGTCCTTCAGGCCCGAGAGGCTCTCCGGCGGCACGATCCCGAAGCGCTCGCGCCCGGCGACGTTGACGAACACGCCCTGCTGCGGGATCGGCGACGCGAACGCCGTAGTGCGCTCCCAGTCGATC
>DATADL010000238.1:0-3680 GCA_036258555.1 Actinomycetota bacterium
GCCTTGCGCGACATCGCCCCGGCCTCCGCCTCGCCCAACGACAGCGTCGCCTCGGCCCGCGCCCGGCCCAGCTCGCGCTCCTCGTAGGCGCGGCCCGCCGCGACCGCCTCGAGGTTCGCGCGCTCGGCCTCGGCTTCGAGCAGCCTCCTGTCGCGCGCCGCTTCGGCCTCGGCCTTCACGCGGTAGCGCGACGCCTCGGCCGCCTGCTCGCCCGCGTAGCGCTGGGCGTCCGCCGTGCGCCGGATCTCGGCGTCCAGCTCCTTGTCACGCCGCTTCGCGACGAGCTCGGCGACCTCGGTCTCCGTGAGCACGACCTCCCGCCGGGCCTCCGCGTCCGCGAGCGGCTTCGCCTGCTCGGCCCTCGCCTCCGACGCGGCCACCTCCTGGAGGATCGACTGCTCCTTGAGGCGCGTGACCTTCTCGGCCTCGAGCACGAGCTGGCGCGCAAGCTCCTGCTGCTGGCGCGCCTCGCGCTCGGCGTTCGCCTCCGCGATCTCCGCGTCGCGCCTCACCTCTGCCGCGGCCTTGCGGCCGAGGTTCTCGATGTATTGCTCCGAGTCGGAGATCGACTGGATCGTGAAGACGTCGATCGCCAGGCCGGTGCCCTGGAGGTCGCCGTTCGCTACCTCCTGGACACGCGAGGCGAACAGCTCGCGATCGCGTATCAGCTCGTCGACGCTCAGCTGACCGATGATCGTGCGAAGGGAACCCTCCATGACGTTGCGGACGATGTCCGGCACCCTCGCCTGGCTGTCGAGGAACCTCTGCGCCGCCTGGCGGATCGAGTCCTCGTCGTCGGCGATCTTGACGTTGACGATGCCTTCGACCGCGACGGGCACGCCCTGCGTCGTCACGGCGCCCGAGAGCCCGACGGGGATCGACTGCACCTCGAGGGAGATCCGCTTCGCGACGTTGACCAGCGGATAGACGATCGCCCCGCCGCCGACGACGACGCGGATGCCGCCCGCCGACCTGCGGGATCCCGCGATGATCAGCGCCTCGTTCGGCTTGGCGACCTTGTAGCGGCTCGCCGCGAACGCGACGAGCGCGACCGCCACGGCGATGAGGGCGATTACTACTACGGGGATCTCGTTCATCTGTCCTCCCTGGCAGCGCCGGCCTACGTCTCGGTCGGCGTCCTGTCGCTAGTCCGTCCGACCTTGAGAGAGCTCCCCAGCGCGTCGAGGACGACGACCTCCTCGCCTGCGGCGACGTCGACGTCGCTCACCGCCGTGATGTTGCGCGTCATCCCGCGTGCCTGGACGGCGACGCGCCCCTCCTTGCCCGGGCGGATCGCGAGCGTGCACCGCGCGCGCTCGCCGACGAGCTCCGAGATCGAGAACCCGTCTCCCGCCTCCTGTCTACCGAGCAGGCGGAAGAACGCGGCGGCGAGGGCGCCCGCGACGACGCTGACGCCGAGGCCGGCGAAGACCGAGGCGCCCGCCGACGCGTCGAACGCCTCGAGCGCGAGCAGCCCGCCGCCTCCGAACGCGGCGACGATCGTGAAGAAGACCGGCGTGGCCGCGAAGCCGTCGCCCAGGTCGATGTCGACGAAGTCGAAGAGGTCGCCGAAGACGAGGGAGAGGAGCAGGAAGCCCACCCCCACGCCGAGGGCGACCCAGTACCAGACCTCGAGGGACATGGGTCCAGTGTAGGGATGCGTCTGGTGCCGTGCACAGCTCGGGCTACGCTGCCGGGATGGCCAACCCGTTCCCGATCGACCCCAACGAGCACGCCCGGTTCGTCCTCCGGCAGAAGTTCCGGATGGTGGTCAACGAGTACGAGTTCTCGCTGCCGGGCCCCGACGGCACGTCACCGGGCCAGGTCTTCTGCTTCGTCTCGCAGAAGCGCTTCAAGTTCAAGGAGGACATCCGCTTCTACACGGACGAGTCGAAGAGCACCGAGGTGATGCGTTTGAAGGCGCGGCAGCGTTTCGACCCGGCCGCTCGCTACGACATCACCGACTCCGACGGGAACCCGATCGGGCAGATCCAGAAGGTCTTCGGCAAGAGCCTGTTGCGGTCGACGTTCACGCTGTACGACGCGCAGGGGGCCGAGGTGGCGACGGCCGCCGAGAAGAGCATGCTCGTGGCGATCATCCGGCGGATCGTCCACCTGATCCCCGGGATCGAGAACGTGGCCAACTGGTTGCCGATCCCCTACCACTTCGTGTTCCGGCGGGGCGAGACCGAGCTGGGGCACCACCGGAGGGTCTTCGGGAAGCTGCGCGACGCCTACACGATCGACCTGAGCGGCGACCCTGACGGCACGCTCGACCGAAGGCTCGTGCTGGCGACGGCCGTGGGCATGGACGCCCTGCAGGCCCGCTAGAGGTTCTGCAGCTCCGAGATCGCCTCGGCCCGCCGCTTCTCCGACTCGGCCTCCGAGCGCGCCGCCACCTCGCGTACTCGTTCCAGCAGCGCCTCGAGGTCGAAAGGCTTCGTGATGTACTCGTCCGCGCCCAGCTCCCAGCCTTGCAGCTGCGCGTCGTCCGAGGCCTTCGCCGAGACCAGGATCACCTTCTGCTCGTACTCGGGGTTCGCGGCCAGCGCCGTCATGACCTCCCAGCCGTCCATCACCGGCATCATGATGTCGAGCAGGATGATGTCGGGGTTGTCGCGCTCGACGCACTCGAGGACCTCGGCCCCGTTCGACGCCTCCAGGGTCTCGTAGCCCTCGAGCTCCATGTTCGTCTTGAGGAGCTTGCGCAGAGCGGGCTCGTCGTCCGCCACGAGGACCTTCAGCTTGCTCACCCGAGCTCCATCCTTCCACTGCGCCGCGACACGAAAAAGCCTACCGCTCCCGTCGCGCCGCCCGTTTGGGGAACCGGACCCGGAACGTCGTCCCGGCCCCCGGCTGGCTCTCGGCCTCGATCGAGCCGCGGTGCTGCTCGACGAGGCTCTTGACGATGTAGAGGCCGAGGCCGAACCCCCCGCCGCGCGACGGGTCCATCTGGGTGAACCGCTCGAAGATCGTCCCGATCTCCGCGGCGTCGATGCCGGGGCCGTCGTCGGCGACCTCGAGCAGGGTCTCGGACGTGAGGTCCGCAACCCCAACCCTTACCTTCGACCCCTCGGGCGAATACTTGAGGGCGTTCTCGACGAGGTTCGACACGATCTGCCGCAGCGCGGTGGGGTCGCCCCACGTCGAGACGTCGGCGGGCTCCGCGGAGACTTCGACTTCGTGCGTCGCCCCGCGGCCTTCGAGCAGCTCCGCGGCGACCTCGCGCGCGAGGGCTCCGAGGTCCACCTCCTCGCGGCGCGGCGTCGCGCCCGCCTCGAGCTGGGCCTCCGTCAGCACTCCGCGCGTCAGGCGGAGGAGCCGCTCGCCCTGACGTTCGATCATCGTCAGGAACGCGTCGCGTTCCTCGGCGCTCATCTGGTCGCCGCCGCGGCGCAGCGTCTTCGCGGCGCCGATCATCGCGGTTATGGGCGTCCTCAGCTCGTGCGAGACGGTCGCGACGAAGTCGTTCTTCTTTCTGTCGAGGTCCTCGAGCTGCGCGATCCGCGCGTCTCTGTCAGCGAGCGCCTTCTCGAGGTCGCTCAGGCCTTCTCCACTCGCCATGTCGCGTCGTCGGATTGCTCGAGCACGTGCTTGTTGCGCAGCTCCTCGCTCGGGATCGGTACGGGGTAGCGGGACGAGAAGCAGGCGGTGCAGAAGTCCTCGGCGGGGATGCCCGT
>DATADL010000239.1:0-4342 GCA_036258555.1 Actinomycetota bacterium
CATTACGAGCGTCACCGGTTCGCCGCTGCGGGCCGACCGTGACAGCTCTCTCTCCAGAGTGGTCTCGAACGTCCGGCGGTTCGCCAGCCCGGTGAGGCCGTCGGTCTCCGCCAGCCGCTGCACCTGCTGGAGCAGCCACGAGTTCCTCAGGGCGAGCGCGGCGTGTGCCGCGAACTGACCGAGCATCGCGACGACGCGTCGCTCGACGCGGCTCCCGCCGTTCTCGACGACGAGCGCGCCGACGGGCTCGCCGTCGGCCGACAGCGGTATCGCGACGAGGTTGCGTCCGAACGGCAGCACGAGGTTGAGCCACTCGTCCGCGTCGGCGTCGAGGCCCTTCGCGAGCACCGGACGCCGTTCGTCGACCACGCGACGGACGAGCCCGCCCGTGCAGGCCGGCACCGCCGGCGTCTCGCCCGGCCCCCGATACGCCAGCAGCTCCAGGACGCCGCCCTGGCCTCCCGCGACGGCGCCGCGCGCGAAGCCGAACGTCGAGCACACCGACGACAAGAGCTCCGCCGCCACCTCGCGCGGGTCGCTCTGCGGCTCGAGACGCGCCGCCATTCCGGCGAGCGCCTCCACGTCCGCCTTCCGCCGCCGCAGCTCGCGCTCGTTGACGGACGAGAACGCGGTCGTAGCCAGCGCGACGACCCAGAAGGCGACGACGTTGAACGCCGACGGCCGGCTGCTCGCCTCGGCGGCCGAGTCGATCCGCGGCACGATCCCCGACACCTGCGCGTAGAAGACGACGAAGAACAGAAGCGAGTGCCACAGCGCGATCTTCAGCCCGGTGCGGTACGACGCGAGCAGGGTCACGGCGATGAGGTGGACGTACACGAGGAAGCGCAGCGGACTCTGGGTCCCGCCGGTCAGGTAGAGCACCCACGCGAGGAACAGCCCGTCCACGAGCAGCATCCCGCCGACCGCGAGGAGCCCGCGCATGCGCCCGGCGCGACGAAGGCCCTCGCCCGTCGCGGAGACGACGAGGTAGCCGACGGCCACGGGCAGCAGGTCCTCGACCGGCGCACCGACGACGTCACCCGCGACGAAGGCCGAGGCGACGACGACGAGCGCGAGGGCCGCGCGCAGGACCTGTAGGTACCCCATGCGCTCACCCAGCGAGACCATCTCGCCGGAGGAGCGGTTTACTCGCGTCATTCGAAGCTCAGAAGGTCTTCGTCCGCGTCGACGGCCGCGAGCGCCAGCTTCGGGTCCCTCCGGTCCATGCGGTCCTGGAAGAGCACGAACGCTCCGACGATCGCCGCGAGCAGGAGCGGGAAGGCGATCTGCCGGGCGACCTCGGTCGCCGACCGGGTGATGCGCTCGACGAAGGAGGGCGCGGGCAGGTCGCGGGCGCCGGGGGAGGAGATCGCGTTCGGCGCCGAGACGGCCGCAGCCGCGAACCCGTCCGCCGGTGCCGTCGCAACGATCGTCGCACCACGCACCGCGGCGCTCCCCGCGGTGGTACCGGCCGTCGTCCGGGGGCCGCCGTCGACGCCCGGACCCGTACCGGGCTCGAGCCCGTCCGGCCCCGGGACGCCCGGCAGCGGGACGTCCGGCGCGCCCGGAACCCCGCCGGTGGCTCCGTCCACGACGTCGCCGACCTTGTCGACCGCCGAGCCGAGCCCGTCGGTCACGCCGGAGACGGTGTCGCCCGCGTCCTTCACGCCGTCGGTCACGTCGTCCACGACGCCGCCGACCGGACCTTCGGGATCGGTGACCTCGTCGACCACGCCTCCGACCGGGTCGGGCACGTCGTCCACGACGTCGCCGACCGGACCCTCGGGATCGGTCACCTCGTCGACCACGCCTCCGACCGGGTCGGTGACCTCGTCGACGATCTCGTCGACGGTGTCGCCCGTCTCGTCGACGACGTCACCCGTGCCGTCCGTCACGTCGTCTACGACGTCTCCGACGGGGTCGATCGCGTCGTCGAGCTCCTCGACCGGAACGGGAAGCGTCGTGATGTCGGGCACCACGGGTGGCGTGTCCACCTCCGGCGCTCCCGGCAACGGGAGCTGCTCGGACGGAGCGGGCAGTTGGGGGACCTGCGGCACCTGGACGCCGGCCGCACCGGCGATCGGCGCGCCGAGAGCGACGACCACGACGGCGAGGGCGCTGCTCCACGCGAGGCGGTGTCGCTTCGGGGAGTCGGTGCGCTCACGCTGGTCGTTCATGGCATCCCCCTGGGTTCGGCCGTGGCGTCTCGTGAGACGGCGGTGATTACGTATCGGCAGCCCCGGTCGCTGCTTTAACTACGTATCCGGCTCGTCCCTTTTCGGGCGGTTTCAGGCCCTCTATAGTTCGCTTCGGTCGATTCCGATGTCCGGCACGAGGAGGGGGCAATGTTCCGATCCCGAGTAGCGGCGCGAGCTCGCGTAGCGAGCCTCGCGTTGTGCGTCGCGCTGGTGGGGCTGCCCGCCGCGACCACGAGTGCCCAGGTGGTCATCCCCCCGAGCTCGGCGACGCTTCGCAACGCGGTCAAGACCCGCAACGTCGTCGACCACCTCCGGAAGCTCCAGCAGATCGCGAACGCGAACGAGGGGACGCGCGCCGCGGGGACACCGGGTTACGGGGCGTCGGCCCGGTACGTGGGGCGCAAGCTCTCGCGCTACGGATGGCGGGTGCGGACGCAGTCGTTCGAGTTCCTAGCCTTCACCGAGGTCGAGCCGACGGTCATGGAACAGGTGGCGCCGGAGGAGCTCGCGTACGAGGAGGGGATCGACTTCAGCATCATGTCGTACTCGGGCAGCGGCGACGTCACCGCCGCGGTCACGCCCGTCGACGTGAACGTCGAGGACCCGAGCGAGATCACCAGCGGCTGCGAGGACGCCGACTTCGCCGGCTTCACCACCGGCAACATCGCGTTGATCCAGCGCGGCACGTGCACGTTCCAGGAGAAGGTGATCAACGCGGAGGAGGCCGGAGCCGTCGCCGCGATCATCTTCAACCAGGGAAACACCGAAGAGCGCAGCCTGCTGCTCGAGGGCGATGTGGGCGACGACACGACGTCGACGATCCCGGTGGTGGGGACGACCTTCGCGCTCGGCGAGGAGCTCGTCGCGGCGGCCGCCGACGGCCTCCGCATCCACCTCGTCACCGTGACCGAGACGGAGCTGCTGACGTCGCGCAACGTCTTCGCGGAGTGGACCCGCAGCGGCGACCCGTCGGCTGTGATCATGGCCGGTGCCCACCTCGACAGCGTCGCCGAGGGTCCCGGCATCAACGACAACGCCACCGGGGTCGCCGCGCTGCTCGAGATAGCCCGGCAGATCGCGAAGGGCCCGTACTCCTTCGAGAACCGGATCCGGCTCGCGTTCTGGGGGGCCGAGGAGGCCGGGCTGATCGGCTCGACGGAGTACGTCGCGTCGCTGACGGAGGAGCAGCTCGCCGCGATCAGGGGGTATCTGAACTTCGACATGATCGGGTCGCCCAACTACGCGCGGATGATCTACGACGGGAACGGGTCGGCCTTCCCCGACGTCGGGGGCGGGCCGGAGGGATCGGAGACGATCGAGCGCGTCTTCCAGCGCTACTTCCAGAAGCAGGGTCTGTCGACGACGCAGACGCCGTTCGAGGGGCGCTCCGACTACGGCCCGTTCATCGACGCCGGGATCCCGGCGGGCGGGCTGTTCACGGGGGCCGAGGACGTGAAGACCCCCGAGGAAGCCGAGCTGTTCGGCGGCACCGCCGGCGAGGCTTACGACCCCTGTTACCACGAGGTCTGCGACACGCTGGGGAACGTGAACCGCAAGGTGCTCGGCCAGATGACGGACGCCGTCGCGCACGCGATCTACGCCCTGGCGGACGGCAACGTCACGTTCTAGAGCGCCGGGACGGAAAGCGGGGGTGGTTCCGGGAATTCCCGGGGCCGCCCCCACGTTCTCCGTCCCCGCAGGCGACGCTCTCGGAAAGTTTCCCGAGGTGGTTTGACGCCCCCTCGGGCCGTCCGTAGAATGTCGAGGCTGTGCGGAAGGACCGCCTTGGCGGGACTTCCGGCTCAGTACGGAGGGACCGCTTCGGCGGGACTCCGGAACGTGAAGGAACGAGAGAGGACTCTGATGCTGAAGGACTTCCCAGGGGTGTGCGCTTAGGCACGGGCGAACAGCCAATTGCCAAGCCTCCCCGCCGGCCCGACACACTGCGCCGGCGGATTTTTTTGCCCGGGAAAAGCCTTCGGTGACGGAACCCACTCTCGAGTGGACCTTGGAAACTCCATAGCGAGCGCGAGCATCTATGCCAAGCTGATAAGGGCGTACGGTGGATGCCTAGGCGCTAGGAGCCGACGAAGGACGCGGTAGGCTGCGAAAAGCTCGGGGGAGGAGCCAAACATCCTTTGATC
>DATADL010000240.1:0-3286 GCA_036258555.1 Actinomycetota bacterium
ACGAAGAACGGGAGCATCCACAGCGCGTACTGCGGCGAGTGCACCTTGTTCCACAACATGAACGCCGCAAGGACGGCCCCGCACACCTGCAGGAACGGGAACTCGCCCTCGGCCCGCGACCGCCACCACCCGTACGCGAGCGCGCCTGCGAAGAACGCGCCGGTGAGGACGGCGGTGACGAGGCTGAGGCGATCCGGCGCGATCGCGCCGTAGTCGCCGAGCCACGTGTCGGACGGGAACCACAACGCCCAGATGCTGTCGAAGTTCGGCCCCCTCCGCGCGTGGAAACGGTAGGTCGCGAGCCACCCCTCGCGGCCCGCGAAGAAGAACGGCGCGTTCACCAGCGCCCAGGTCCCCGCGCCGGCGGCGGCCGAGCCCAGCGCCGAACTGAAGCCGCGCCGTCGCAGCCGATCGAGGAACAACGGCGCGAGGAAGAACGCGGGGTAGAGCTTGAACGCGGCGCCGGCACCGAACCACACCGCGGCCCCCACCGGCTTGCCGCGGCGCCAGCACCACAGCCCCGCGACCGCGGATCCGACGACGAGCAGGTCCCAGTTGTGGAACGCGTACAGCACGACGGCGGGCGCCGCGGCCCACAGCAGCGCGCGCCATCCCGACATGCGCGCGAGCAGGTACGCGGTGGCCAGCGCGGCGGGCGCGAGGAGGATCGCCGAGACGACGAAGAACTGGTTGCCGTCCGCGACGGGGAGCCCGGTGAGCCACATGAAGAGCCCGGTCAGCACGGGGTACTCGATGGCGCCGTCGACGAGCGCGCCGTCCGCGCCCAGGGCCCCGTTCACGTACGGGAAGACGTGGTCCGCGACTCCCCGCAGGCCGTACAGAGGCGGCAGGTCGCTGTAGCAGAGGCGCTCGTAGAGCTGCCGCGCGTCGGGCTGGAGACATTGCGCCTTGAAGAAGAACGCGACGACGAGCACGACGACCGAGACGAACACGACGGTGCCCGCCGCCCGCCGGGCCGGGTCACCGGGGGGGCCGGCCGCCTCGTCGTCCCGTAGGGCTATCTCCCGCTCCTCCGGTACGCGTACTCCCAGCGAAGCCCGTCGCGCCGGCGCTCGCGCGCGGCGGCCTCCCGGTCACCCGGCTGCGGCGTCGGCTCCTCGCTCGGCGGGATGATCGTCGGCCCCGGGTCCGGCGTCGGCGGCGGGGGTGGCGTCGGGGGCGGCGGCGTGACCTCGATGTCGGTCTCGGTGGGCTCCGGCTCGGGTGTCGCGTCGTCCGTCGGCGGAGCGGTCGCGGTCGAGACCGGCGGCGCGGTGTTGATGACCTCGTCCGGCAGGTCGGTCGGGATCGGGAAGTCCACGACCTCCATCTCGGCGGTCGCCACCGACATGTACGCGTTCCACATCTGCGCGGGGAACGATCCTCCCGTGACCTCGATGCCCTTGACCGGACGGCACTCGACCGGGTCCGCGCAGTAGCTCATCAACGGCACGAGCCCGTCGGGATCGCCTTTCACCTGCTCGAGCGGGTAGCCCATCCACACCACGGTCGTGAGCTGCGGGACGTAGCCGGCGAACCACGCGTCCTTGTTGTCCTGCGTCGTCCCGGTCTTACCGGCCGCCGGCCGGGGCAGCGAGACCGCGTCGGCCGCGGTCCCCGAGGTCACGACGGTCTCGAGCGCCTGCGTAAGCACGTGCGCCGAGTTCTCCTCGACCACGCGGTCACCGTCACCCTTCGCCTCGATCTCGCAGTCGCGGTCCCGGTCCTGGACGTACTCGACGAGACAGTTGCCCTCGGAGTCCTCGATGTAGGTCACCGGGGTGACCTCGGGTAGCACGCCGCCCGCGTTGACCGCGCTGTAGGCGCGCGCCATCTCGAGCGGCGTAGCGTCGATCGAGCCACCGAGCGAGTGGCTGCACGCCACGTCGATGTCGTCGCCACCGTTGAACTCCAGGTCCTCGAGGAGCTCGGTGACCTTCTCGGGGCCGATCTCCGCGATGAGCTGCGCGTAGACGGTGTTGACCGAGTTCGCCGTCGCCTGCTTCAGATCGAGGGACCCATACGAGCTCCCGCCGTAGTTGTCGACCTCCCACGGACCCCCGTCGGTGTAGCACTCGACGTCCGGGATCGACATCGGGCTGTGGCCGGAGAAGCGCGAGGAGGTCGAGATCCCCTCCTCGATCGCGGCGAGGAGCGTGAACGGCTTGAACGCCGATCCGGGCTGACGTCCGACGTCGGTCGCGTAGTTGAAGCCGCGCGCCTTCTTCACGTTCTCGAAGGCGCGGCCCCCGACGAACGCCCGGATCTGCCCGCCGGGCGTCATCGACACGAGCGCGGCCTGCGGCTCCTCCGGCTCGGTCAACGTCGCGGCCACGGCGTCCTCCGCGGCGCGCTGCATCTCGAGGTCGAGCGTCGTGTGGATCTTCAGCCCGCCCGTGTAGAGCTGGGGGCCGAGCTCGGGGCCGAGCACGTCCCGCCGCAGCCACTCCATGAAGTACGCGGCGGTCTGGGTCTTCGGCGCGCCCGTCGATCGCTTGATCGCCTTGACCTTCCCGCGCGAGGCCTTGGCCGCCTGCTGCGGGGTGATGTACCCCACCTCCGCCATGTCGTCGAGCACGCCATCGCGGCGTTGCCGTGCCCCGATCGGGTTCGTCGTCGGGTCGTAGGCCTCCGGCGCGGGGATGATCGACGCGAGGTACGCGGCCTCGCGCAGCGACAGCTCGTTCGCGTGCTTGTCGAAGTACGACCGCGCCGCGGCCTCGATCCCGTACGCGCCGCGGCCGAGATAGATCGTGTTCAGGTAGAAGCCGAGGATCTCCTCCTTCGAGTACTGCCGCTCGAGCTTGATCGCGAGGACTGCCTCCTTGAGCTTTCTCGTGACCGTCCGCTCCGGCGTCAGCACCGTGTTCTTCACGTACTGCTGCGTGATCGTCGAGCCACCCTCGCGGATCTCGCCGCCGGTCAGGTTCTGCCACGCGGCGCGGAGGATGCCCCGGGGCGACACGCCGTTGTGGTCGTAGAAGTCCCTGTCCTCCGCCGCGATCACCGCTTCGCCGATGAACGGCCTCTCCTCCAGGAGCTCCTCGGTGTCGACGAGGAAGCGGCGCTCCTCGTCCGTGAACGTCCCGATGACCCTGCCGTGGCGGTCGAACACCTCCGCCGACGAGTTCAGGTAGTCGACGTCCTGGGGCAGGGGGATCGACGCGAACGCATACGTCAGCACGAGGATGCTGCCGCCCACGACCACGGCGCCCAGCGGGAGGAGCCAGCCGTAGCGGAGGAGCCAGCGCTGTCCGCGCGTGCGCCCGGTCGCGGCCCTACGGGC
>DATADL010000241.1:0-1565 GCA_036258555.1 Actinomycetota bacterium
GTGACGCTCGTGCCGGTGCGCCCGGCCCGCGCGGTTCGGCCGACGCGATGCACGTACCCCTTGTCGTCGAGCGGCGGGTCGTAGTTCACGACGAGCGAGATCCCCTCGAGATCGAGGCCCCGCGCGGCGACATCGGTCGCGACGAGCACCCCGACGTGCCGCTGCTCGAACCGCCGGAGCGCCTTCTCACGCGCTTCCTGACTGAGGTCGCCGTGCATCGCCACGGCGGGCATGCCGCCGGCGCGGAGCTGCCGTGCGAGCGAGTCGACCGCGCGCTTCGTGTTCACGAATACGAGGGTCAGCCCTGGCTCCTCCGCCGCAGCGAGCTCGATCAGCGCCGTCAGTTTGTCTTCGCGCTGCACCGGCACGAACCGGTGGTCGGCCTCCTCGACCGTGTGGCCCTCGCCCTCGACCTCGTGGCGCACGGGATCGCGCGTGTACGCCTGCGCGATGCGACCGACGGCGCCATCCAGCGTCGCCGAGAAGAACATCGTCTGCCGGTCCTTCGGGAGCTGCCGCACGATCCGGTCGACCTGTGGCTGGAACCCCATGTCGAGCATCCGGTCGGCCTCGTCGAGGACGAGGATCCCGATCGACCGCAGCGACACCGACCGGCGGTCGAGGAGGTCCTGGAGCCGTCCGGGCGTGGCGACGAGGACGTCCGCACGGGACGCCGCACGTGCCTGGGCCTGGATGCCGGCTCCGCCGTAGACCGCCGTCACCCTCAGGCCGCGGGACCCGGCGATCGCCTCGACCTCTTCCGCCACCTGGAGCGCGAGCTCGCGGGTCGGGACGAGCACGAGCGCGGACGGCCGGCGGGGGCCGGGCTCGAGGCGCTCGACGAGCGGGATGCCGAAGCCGAGGGTCTTGCCGGAGCCCGTGCGCGACTTCGCGAGGACGTCGCGGCCCGCGACGGCGTCGCGGATCACGAGCGCCTGGATCTGAAAGGGTTGTGTGATGCCGCGGCGCTCCAGCGCGCGCACGACGGGCGCGGACACACCGAGGTCGGTGAACGTGGTCAAGCTCTACTCCTTCGTGGGCTGGGGAACGCCCGGTACGGGAGACTCGCAACCCGTTAGCTCGAAGGAGGAACGAGAGGAAAATCTCACGAGCGACGACCTGTCGCTCTCAGGACACCATAACAGCTAGGCCCGCGAAGTATTCCCCTGCGACGTCATCGGTCGGCGCTCGAAGGGCGTCGACAGCACGATCGTGGAGCGCGTGACCACCTCGAGCTTCGCCCGCAGGGCGTCCAGCAGCTCCTCCAGGTCCGTGGTCGACGGCGCCCGGACCACGAGGACGTAGGAGTTGTCGCCGGCGACCGAGTAGCACGACTCGACCAGGGGGAGCTCGGCCACACGGGAGGGGATGTCCGCCGGGGAAGACGGGCGCAGCGCCAGGCTCACGAAGGCCGTGATCGGCAGCCCGACGGCCTCGAAGTCCACGTCCGCCCGGTATCCGCGCAGGACGCCGGCCTTCTCCAGCTTGCGGACGCGGTCGTGGACCGAGGACGCGGCGAGGCCCACCCGCTTGCCCACCTCGCCGTAGGTGAGGCGAGCGTCCCG